>PMBS01000011.1:0-926 GCA_003153015.1 Myxococcales bacterium | reverse complement strand
GGCTCGTCGCAGGCTTCGTTCCACAGGGCTTCCAGGATGTCGATCTCGCGGTCCCGGCCGAAGCAAGGGACCTGCATGCCCATCAGGGTGCGCGGGGCTTCGCGAATTCCCTTTTCGAACAGCAGGCGCGCGGCCCCGTCGGGCAGCGTCTGGATTTCAAAGCGGGTTTCCAGCAGATGGGCGGTCACCCCGTCGATATGGATGGTGCCGGCCGGGGTGGTGGCGAGCAGGTGGCCGGCCTGGTCGATGACGTCGCCCAGGGAAAGCTTGCCGGCCAGGTCAGCGCGGCTGGTGGCGATGCCCAGGCTGGCGTCGGGCAGGGCAGCCTTCAGGCGCAGGGCACAGCGCGCGGCCTGGGTGGCTTGGTCGATGGGGGTGGATTGGCGCTCGCCGGTCAGGGCAATGACCAGCGAGTTGCCACCCAGCCGCTCGACGTGCACCCCATGGGGCGCGATGGCGTTCTGCAGATCACCGAGGTTGACTTCGTCGAGATTGGGATCAGCGAGTCGCTCGGCCAGGATTCCGGCCAGGTCAGCGGTCTGGGCAGGATCAGGCGTGGCGGCTGGCCTGGCGACTGCCGGCTGGCGTCGCGACACCAGGATAGCGGCCAGAATCCGCTGTTCGCCGGTGGCGACCAAGGACGGAGTCGGCGTGCGCGCCGCGTGGACCGCTACCAGATCGCTGGCAGTGTCACGGCTGATGGACTGTGCGGTGATGGCGCTGAGAGCGAGCGCGACCTCGTCGGCCTTGGCCGGACGCTGTTCCGGATCCTTGGCCAGCATGCGCGCGATCAGCGCGACCAGAGCGGGCGGGGTTGCGGGTCGCTGGCGGGCCACGTCCACGGAATCGTCGAGGCAGATCTTGGCCATGATCGCGGTGGGCGATTCGCCGGCAAAGGGCGGCTGGCCGGCCAGACATTCGAACAG
>PMBS01000191.1 GCA_003153015.1 Myxococcales bacterium | reverse complement strand
GGGCCGAAGGGCGAAGCGAACCCTCTGAGGGTTCCCATATCAATGATCTCTTTCCGCCCCTCACGGTACGCGGCGGGGCATTGCGGGGAATCGAGTACGAGCTTCCGGTGGCGAGCGCGCAGCTCAAGAGCGCCCTGATTCTGGCCGGCTTGCAGGCCAGTGGGCGAACCGTCATCAGCGAGCCGGGCTTATCCCGCGATCACAGCGAACGCATGTTGCGTTTTCTTGGCGCGCCGGTGACTGCCGAGCCGGAACAACGGCGTGTGGTGGTGGATCCCACGGGATGGAACGGCCGCCTGCGCGCGGGACCGGTGAGCGTGCCCGGCGATTTGTCTTCTGCGGCGTTTCTCCTGGTCGCTGCGCTGATCGTGCCGGAGAGCGACGTGACGGTGGAAAACCTGGGGCTCAATCCCACCCGCACCGGGGTGCTGGATGCCCTCCACGCGATGGGGGCCAATCTAGAGATCAAGGTCACGGGCCAGGTCATGGGCGAGCCGGTCGGCACTGTGCGCGCGCGCTGGACCGGAAGACGGCTACGCGGCATCAAGGTTGCGGGGGAGCTGGCCCTGCGGTCCATCGACGAGATTCCGGCGTTGGCGGTAGCGGCGGCCATGGCCAAAGGCACCACCGAGTTCTGTGATCTGCGGGAACTGCGCGTGAAGGAATCGGACCGCATCGCCTGCATCGCGCGCGAACTGCAGCGGGCGGGCGTGACGGTGCGCGAGGCCCCTGACGGGTTTTGTGTCATGGGCACAGGGGGACGCCCTTCGCGGGGTGGCCGCGTGCAGCCGGACGGCGATCACCGGATTGCCATGGCGGGTGCCATCCTGGGGCTGGTGGCCGCCGACGCAACCGAGGTGCCCAGCCAGGACATCGCGACCTCGTTCCCGAGTTTTGCCGGGCTCCTGCAAGTGCTGGGCGCGCCGGTATCCTAGAAAGTCCCGCCGATAGCGATCTTGGGGACGGATTTCGGGGAATCAGCCGGCGCGATCAGCACGTAGCAACTGACCGCGGCCACGCTGGCACCGATCCCGATCAGGACCCCGCCCACCGCTGGCCACTTCTTGCTGTCGTGGCCGGAATTGGCCAGCAACGCGCCTCCTGCGACGATGGTGGCGAAGCCCAGCGCGATGCCCGTCGCAGCCAGGGGACGGCGCCAGGATGAGCGCTGCGGTGGTGGTGGTGATGGCGGTGGGCGTTGCTGGGCCAGCCAGAGTTCGACCGGAGCCTTGATGGCGTCACCAAGCTGGATGATCTTCTGCCGGGCCTCATCGACCGTGCACACAGGGCAGAAGCGGGTTTGCGTGTCGATGGGCACGTCCGCGGGCGACTGACCTTCGGTGCTGAACAGACGCGCGGTCATGTCGTAGCTGTTTCCGGTCACCGCGACGGTGACGCGCAGGAGGTGGCTGACGTCCAGCATCTGGCCCAGACGCTTGATGCAGATCGAGCCTTCGCACTTCTGCAGCTCAGGGAGGATGTCAACGTAGCGAGCGACATCGACGGAATCGAGGGCGTAGATGGGCGCTGCGCGGATGAGGCCGACCACGAAGCCATCCTGCAGACTCATGGCCAGGGCGCGCGAGGCGTCCTCGCCGGTCACCTGGAATTCCGTTATGGCAACGCGCGCGGTGGTTGGGTATTGGTCTGGGTGGACGGGAATCGGGAGCGGGGCCGATCCGGGGCCGAGTCCGCTGGCCGGCGGCGGCCCGACCGGCGCGGCCGGAGGCGCCACAGCTTTTGGGGCCGGAGAAGGTGCGGGCTGTGGGGGAGCCGCCGGCGTCGGCTCCGGCGTCTTCCCTGCGGGCGCGACCGGCTCACCTGCGCGCTCGCCGTTTGCTGCACCAGCTGGGGCTGAACCGGTGCGTGCGGCGGCCGGGTTCTTGCCAGTTGGCGTGGACGGGCTCTCAGGCTGGCCCTTGGACTGCGCAAGCGCAGCCTGGGCGCCGAGCGAGGCGAGGAGCAGGGGTATCAGTCTGGAACTGCGCACGAGACGGCCCCAGTCTGTCACATTCGGTGCGCGCCGTCAGCGGATCCCATCGAAGTGCTTCTGTCCATCATTCCTTTTCTTCCAACTTCTTCTTCATGCGCTTGAGTAGTGCATCGAAGGATTCTTTGTTGATGATCTTGCCGAACTCGGCCCGGTAGTTCTCCAGCATACTCTGTTCGTCGGTGATGACGTCGTAGACCAGCCACCGGCCGTCCTTGGCGAGGAGTTTGTATTCCATCGAGACGTCGACCTTCTTGCCCCGCGCCATAGCGTGTAGGGCGGCGGTGACATCAGCCTCATTGCCGTCGATGGTTTCCTTCTCGAAGACCAGGTCGTAGTTCGGAGAGCCGTGAACCTGCTTGATATAGCTGCGCTCAATCAGATCACGCAGCGTCGCGACGAACTCGCTTCGCTGCTTGGCGGAAAGGCCGTCCCAGTGTCGTGCGAGAGAACGTCGCGCCAGCTCCTCGAAATCGAGGAAGCCTGCCACAATCTTTCGCATCTCGTCCCGCTTGGAATCGGCCTCGGGCGACCAGGACGGCGGTCGGCGTGAAAACAACTTCTTCAGCGCGCCGTCAGACTTCTTCAGCACGGCCATGGGGCTTGACGTCGTCTTGGGGTCGCCGGCCGCGCCCTCACGGGGCGTAGAACTTTCACTCTTGGGCGGATTGGTCCCCTTCTTGGATTCAGGGGCACCCGCGGCCGGCGCCGTCGTCGTCGGCGAGAGGACGGCAAGAATGGCAATAGCGATTCGCGCGTTGGGCAGGAGGGATAAGACAGGGCTTCTCATGGAACTACAGGACGACTCTATACCGCAGCCGCCTGCCCAAGGGAAACTGGGCCGCACCCCTGTGACGACGGGGCTCGGCTAGTCCACGTCGCCGTCGGCGGCGCCGCTGGCCGGTGCGTCTGGGCCGTCGGCGGCGTCGCTGGCCCCGGCGTCTGGGCTGTTGTCCGTCTCGCTGGCCCCGGCGTCCGGACTGCTGTCTGCACTGCTGTCCACGCCCCCGTCGGCCGCGCCGTTGCCACAGGGCGCCACCGTCCAAGTGCCGTAGTTGCCGTTGCCGCTGTTGTCAACCCCCGTGCCCCATTGGTTGCCACCGTCGGCTTCCACGTTTCCGTAGAACAAGCCGCCGCCATTTTCGCACGCGAGCGTGTCGTTTGCATCCAGAGTTCCCAGCCAGGTGATGTTGGGCCCGACGCAAATAGCGGATCCCGAGGGCAAGGCCGCGACGGCGAATGGGCTCGGGGAGGAGCCGGTGGTGGCGGAGACGAAACTGCCACAGAAGAGTCGAACCGAGCTGCCGTCCGCAGGCTCCAGATACAGGGCGAACTTGCCGGCGTCCTGGGGATCCTGGAATGAGCCTGTCACATACGCCGGCCGGGAGTCGCCCGCGAGCTGGTAGCCGTCGGGCGAAGAAAGTGAGAGGCTGGCATTGGACTGGTCGAGCGCGCCCGCAAGGGACACCACTGTCCCGCCGAGATCGATGGTTCCACTGGCGGGAAGCGGGCCGCTTGCCGTCTCCGCCACCGCGACCTCCACGATTCCGATCTCAATCGCACCGACCAGAACGCCGCGGTAGGTCCCAGGCCCGCCAGAAGACGGCTTGCTGGCGCAGCTCAGGGACAGCAACGCGACAAAGGCGCCGGGGAAGACGAAGCCGCGGATGGCGGAGATGGGGCGGACGAGCATGAGCTGGCTCCTTTGCGCGGAATCTTGCCAGACTAATCCCGCATTTCGAGAATTCGTAGCTATTCAAGCAGTTATGAATCTTCCCGAGGCGGTACTCGGGCCGCGACTTCCTCCACCCGGTGGAGTACGGCGTGGGCGTTCATCACACGGGCATAGACGTAGAGCGCAGCCGGCAACCCCTGGTCGAGGGCCTCCTCGCTGACGCGCAGTTGCTTGCTCACCGCAAATACCACGGCCGCCAGCCCCTTGCGCGCCAACTCGATGCGCTTCCAGACGGCGTCGCGACTCCAGAAGCCGAGCACCTCCAGATAGACCGTCTGCCCGGTTTCCTGATGCACGAACTGCACATCGGGCACGCACTGGCCAACGCCCGGGAGGTCGAGAATCGCGTGACTGGGGGCCGGCCGCCAGGGACCGGGCAGAAGAGAAAGATCGTGAAGGAGCGCGACCACTTCATTGGGAAGCTCGTCGGAAGGTTGGTTGACCAGAGGCTCGCAAGCAGGCGCTGCATTCCCGTCGGAGAATTGCCCTGGCAGCGGGCCGCGCAGAGCATAGCGCAGGGGCCGCCGATCTCTCCCCCAGCGCAGCTCGGCCTCGATGGTGAAGCGGTCGCAGGCCATGAGCGCCGGCAAAGCCAGCGCGAGCTGCAGTCCGTACTTGGTCACCGACTCGAAAAGGCTGTAGGGGCCGTCGATGTGCAGGAGATAGCCGGTGTTCTTGGGCAGTCGTTCGATGCGATAGAGCAGACGGAGGAACTTGAGCTTGTGGAAGAGGTGGCGATAGCTGGCGGGCGCCGCGCTCCAGATCGTCGCGCGCACCCCGAGCGCGCGCAGCAGGACCGCCTGGTGTTGGGCGAGGTGGTGCTCGGCCAGCAGGGCCTCGGGCGAGAGCAGGCGCGCTCGGCGCAGAATATGGGCGTCGGCGAGGTCGGCAAACAGGGCGCGCTCGATGTCGTCACTGGCCAGTCCGCGTTCGGCCGCCAGCGCAGCGAGAACCGCCGCGCGATCAAATCCCGCGTGCTCAGCCTCACGGCGCGCGCTGGCAGCGCGGGTGAAGAGGGTACGTCGCAGCTGCATCGGATCCAGGGCCGCGTCCTCTTCGAATTCGCAGCGGTCGAGCACCAGCTTGAGCAGCCCGCGCGCCAGGCGTTGCTCGCGCGGCTCAACGTCGATAGCGCGGCAGGCGTCGAGTAGGGCGCCGCGCGGCTGCCCGACATGAGCGCGCGCAAGGTCGAGATACGCGCTGGCCAGTTCCAGCGCGCGCGGACGTTCGGCTTGGGAGAGCGGGACCACCATGAGACGGTCGCCGCGCCGGCGCACGTGCACCAAGTCAGCGGTAAGCAATGTGTTCGCGCCTCCGCTGGCTGGTGAAGGTTTCGCTGGTGCCGCCCGCGACCAGTTCGTAGAGGATAGCCTGCTTGCCGTCGCGTTTGCGCAGGATGCGGCCCAGGCGCTGCACATGCTCGCGTACCGAGCCGCTGCCCGACATGACGATGGCCACGTTGGCCTCGGGTACATCCACGCCCTCGTTGAGCACCTTGGAAGTGGCGATGGCAGTGTAGCGGCCCTGGGCCAGGCCGTCGAGAATCTCGCTGCGCTCGCTCACCCGGGTTTGGTGCGTGATCGCCGGCAACAGGAAGCGCCGGGCCACCAGGTGCACGGTGGCGTTGTCTTGGGTGAAGATGATGGCGTGGTCGCGGCGATGCTGGTGCAGGAGCCTTTCCACGTAGTCCAGCTTGGCCGGGGCGGTGAACGCGATCGCGCGCTGGCGCTGGTAGGCCTCGAAGGCGCGCCGGCCTTCGGGGTTGCGCGAGGACCGGATGATGAACTCGGTCCACCCGTGCGGGCTGGCCATGGAGATGCCGTTTGCCTCGAGAAACTGCCGGTACCGGGCCCGCTCGGCCGCGTATTCCGCGCGCTCGGCGGGCGAGAGATCCACAACCACCCTCACGGTCTCATAGCTCGACAGATACTCGCCGGATAGGGATACGATGTCTTTGCGGTAAATGACCGGGCCGACTAGATCGTCGAGGGCATCAGCACCGTCCACGTTTTTGGGCGCCAGACTGCGCGTGGCCCAGGCGTCGCGCTCGGGTGTGGCGGTCAGCCCCAGGCGGAAGGGTGCGATGGCCAGACGGGCAGAGAGCGAGTAGCTGGCACTGGGCAGGTGGTGGCATTCGTCGAACACCAATAGGCCGAAACGCGCACCCAGGTGCTCCATATGCAGGTAGGCCGAGTCGTAGGTGGTGACGGTCAGCGGCCGCAGATCGTAGTCGCCGCCGCCAATGATGCCCACGGCTACGCCGAAGCTGGACACGAGACCATCGTGCCACTGGCGTACTAGATCGAGAGTGGGCGTGACCACCAGGGTGCTGCGGCGGCGAAGGTCGATCGCCATGTGGGCCACCAGGGTCTTGCCCGCGCCGGTGGGCAAGACCACCACCCCACGGCCACCGGCCGCATCCCAGGCGGAAAGCGCCTCGCTCTGGTAGGGGCGCGGCTCGCGCCGGACCACTGCGCCCGCGGTCAAGGTTTCGTACTGCCGAGCTTGGTCGGCATAGGTGATCTTCAGACGGCGCAAGGTCTGGACCAAGTCCACGTACGCCGAGGCCGGCGCGCGAAAGCAGGCGGTGCGCTCATCCCAGGCGCACGCGGACGGCAGACCAACGAAGCCAGCGGGAATTCCCTCGATTTCAAGCGTGCCGGAGCGAAAGCGAATTTCGACTGTGGCAGGTTCGGACGCTGGCAGGGTTCCGTTCGCGGTCACGGCTAGTCGTCACAGCAGTTCGTCGAGCCGTTCGCACACGTATTCCACGTAGCCGTGGCATTGCGCGTGCACGCCCTGGCGATAGATGCCTTGTGCCGCTGGGTCGTTGAAATCCAGGCCGGTGAGGGCAAAGCAGTTGTCGCTGCCAAAGCGGGCGCGAAAGCCCTCCACCAGCGCCTGCACCTTGCCCACTAAGACATCTCGATCGTCGCCCAGCTTGTTGCGGCCAAAGGCCGCGCTGAGCACCAGAACGCCGCCGGTCAGCGCCCCACACACGGACTTGGTGCGGCTGAGCCCGCCGCCAAACCCGGTGGCGATGCGTGGGATCAGGTCGTTCTGCCGGCCCAGACGCTTCATTCCGGCAATGGCAACGGCCTCGGCACAACTCAAGCCTGAATCGAAGATCTTGAGCGCCAGCTTGGAGGTCGACATGCGCCGATGCTAGCACTGCCGTGTGAAGGCGAGTGCAATTCTCCTGGGCGCAGCGAGCAGTCTGTGGTGACATCCCGCTTCGAATGCGCGTGAAGATCGTCTTCGCTGCAGCGGTGCTCCTGGGCCTGGTGGCCTGGGACTTTGCTACTGCCACGACCTTCGCGGGCGACGACTACCTGTTCCTGGCGTTCGCCCGGCTGGAGCCCAATCCCCTCCTGGCCTTCGTGCGCGACATGCACGGCGGCGAATACTACCGGCCCGTGCCCATGCTGCTGTGGTGGCTGCTCAATCGGGTGGGGCAGGGGGGGCAATGGCCGTTTGCCCTGGCGGGGTTTCTTCTGCACGCGGGCAGCGCGGCCCTGGTCGTGGCGCTTGGTCGTGGGGTCGGATTTGCGCCTCGGGTAGCGTTGGCCGCGGGGGCGCTGTTTCTGGTAGCGCCGGCCGAGCGTGAAGCGGCGCTGTGGTTTTCGGCCAACACCGATCTTCTGGCCACGCTCGCAACCCTGGCTGCAGTGGTGTGCCTGCTACGCGGGTCGATGATATGGGAACCCTGGAAGGGTTCGCTTCGCCCTTCGGCCCCCCACCCGCCACCCCCACCCCGCTCGCTTCCCCCTNNTCGCCATCCCTCCCGCGATGGTGCG
Source organism: Myxococcales bacterium (assembly GCA_003153015.1). Lineage (GTDB taxonomy): Bacteria > Myxococcota_A > Polyangia > Fen-1088 > Fen-1088 > Fen-1137. The sequence continues at coordinate 7,009 of PMBS01000191.1, read as the reverse complement.
CGGCGAGCAACGAGGGCGCGCGCGAAGCGCGCGGGGCGGGCAGGGTGGCCGTCGGTCCCGAAGCCCCCGAAGGGGGAGCTCGCCGGCTCCCCACGCGACTAGGCTGGCAAGCGGCATCGGTCGCCTTGGCTGCACTGGCGTATTTCTCGAAAGAAACGGCATTGGTGCTGCCCCTGCTTGCGGTGGCGGCGAAGTTTGCGGTTTCAGTGGATTCATCTCGGCGGCAGCCTGCAACTGAGAAAACAGGGGGGAGAGGGAGGTTCACAGAGTTTCTCCGAGCATGCGTCGCGCCCGTGGTTCCGCATCTGGTTGCAGCCGCTGGATACCTTGCCGCCCGGTTCGCGGTGCTGGGCGGTCTGGGCGGAACCAACGATCCAGTTGCGCCTTGGTGGGGACGAGGGCTACAGATGATCGCGGGCTTGGTCCATGCGGTGACGGCCTATGCGCCATTTCCCGAAGCCTTGGCGTGGCTGCTGGGCGGCAGCGTGCTGCTGCTTGGCGGGGTATTTGCGGTGCGCGCCCGCAAACGCGCGTGGTTTCCTCTTCTCTGGACGTTGCTGGCCCTCTTGCCCGTGCCAGCGGCTGGTTGGGCGGTGGGCGCGCGCTATTTCTACTTGCCCGCTGTCGGACTCATGCTCATGCTTGCCCTGGCTGTCGAGACACGCGGGGCGGCGGTGGTGATCACTGCCATAAGCCTGCTGGCGGTCCTGGGCCTGGGCTCGACCGCCACCCGGCTGGGAGAAGTCCGTCGCTACCGTGCGGTCCTGGACGCGGCCCGCGACGCGGTGGCCGAGGGCGGGCAGGCGGGTCACACCATCTTCCTGGTGCGAAACGCGGTGAAAGACCTGGACCTCGCGATCAAACTCACATCGTCATCGGAGCGCTTGCCCCGGCCGCTGCTGGTGATTCCGGACGTGCCGGCCTCGTTTGTCTGGATGCCCGACGCGCTTAGCGACCGCGCAGGCTTTCTACTGGCAAGACCGCCCTTGCCGCCCTCCGGTGCGTACCGCTTTGGTGGGCAGCACATCATGGGCCTGGCCCGGCGCGAAGAGGCTCCGGAGCTCGACGAGGTGCTCGCCCGGCTGCCCGAACTTCGGTTGATCGAATTGGTCGCGGATGGGCGTGGCCAAGTGACTGGTAGAGACCTAACCGAGTCGCGCCCGTGAGTCAGCACGGTGATCTTCACCGTTCGAGGGGCGCGGTGGAAAGCTGGCCGCGCGCATCGGGCTGGCGTAGCATCACGGTCTAGGAGACCACCCCGACGTCATGGCAAAGCCGAGTCAGAATCACATGGAGCTGATCAAGGTCGCGGTTTCGCTGGCCCAGAAGCGAACCTTCGACCATCTGCTTTACGTGGGCGACATTCCGCTGCCCGAGGAAGTCTTTCGCGGCAAATCGCGGGCGCGCAAGAAGCTGGCCCAGGCGGTGGTCAGCGAGGCCCAGCGTGCGGTGGTCGAGGCCACGGGCGTCCCCGTGATTCCGCTGCCCCAGTACGACCTGGGTCGGCCCGAGAAGCTGAAGCTAGCCCTGGTCAGCGGCATCGCGCGTGGGCTGTATGCCGAGGGCGACGTGGTCGTGGCTCTGCTCTCGGCGCGTCCGGTGGGCAAGCCAGATTCCATCCTGTTGGTCAACGTGGGCCCTGACGAGGAAGACGTGGGGTTCGGCTTCTTGCGCACCGAAGGCGTGCAGCCCGAGATTCTGGAGGCGCTCATCGACTTGGCGGTCACCATCGGCGTGGAGGGCTGGGAAGGCCGGCCGGTGGGGGCGTTGTTCGTGATTGGCGACTCCAACAAAGTGATGGAGCAATCGCGGCCGCTTAGCCTCAACCCCTTCCAGGGCTATTCGGAAGACGAGCGCAACATGTTGAGTCCTGAAGTGCGTCGCGCCTTGCGCGCCTTTGCTGTGCTCGACGGCGCCTTTGTCCTGCGCGAAGACGGCGTGGTGCTGGCCGCGGGCCGCTACCTCAACTTCGAAGAAAAGGATGTGCGCGTGCCTCTCGGCTTGGGCTCGCGCCACATGGCCGCCGCCGGCATCACCCACGAGACCGAGGCCATCGCGGTGGTTGTGTCACAGACCTCGGGCGCTGTGCGCGTCTTCCGCCATGGCCGCGCAGTGCTCGAGTTGTCGTCGAGGATGCGGCGATCCTAGCGGACAAGCGGCCGTGGGCCGTGGATCAAAGTTAGCTATTTCACCACAGAGGTCACAGAGGTCACAGAGCCGGACCGGAAAGGAGAAAGGGTGGGCTCCTGTCTGGTCCGAACCCTTTCCTTCTTTCCGGCCTCTGTGTTTTCTGTGCTCTCTGTGGTGAAAAAGCTAGCCTAGAAATCCACCAGTTGGCGGATCTTCGCCGCCAACTCGGCCTCGGTCACTTCGTGCTGTTGCCGGGTGGCGAGATCGCGCAGAAGCAGTTTCCCGCTCTGCAGCTCATTGTCACCGACGATAAGAGCCAGGCGTGCCTTGAGGGCATCGGCGCGCTTGAGTTGTGACTTCAGGCTTGCTGGACGATGCTCCAGCTCGGTGCGAACGCCGCCCATGCGCAGCCGATGCGCCACCGGCAAGGCCCAGGCCTGCGCCTTTTCTCCCAGTACTGCAATGAACAGGGCCAACACCGGCTCGAAATCCTCGGCTGGCTCGGCCAAGGCGAGAAGCACGCGCTCGACGCCCAGGGCAAAGCCGATGGCTGGCACCTCGGGCCCGCCGAGAGAGGACACCAGGCGATCGTAGCGCCCGCCGCCGCCCAGCGCATTCTGCGCGCCCAAATCGCCGAGCTTGGCCTTCACCTCGAAGATGGTGCCGGTGTAGTAGTCCAGTCCGCGCACCAGCTTGGTGTCCACTACGCTTTGGATCCCCAACGCCGAAAGATGACTGAGCACAGCCTCGAAGTGACGCTTGGATGCCTCGCCCAGACTGTCCAGCAACACCGGCGCATTGACCGCCAGGGCTTGGATATCGGGATCCTTGGAATCCAGGATGCGCAGGGGATTGGTTTGCAGCCGCTTGCGCGAGTCCTCATCCAGCTTGTCGAGATGATGCGAAAAATACCCGCGAAGAGCTTCGCGAAAGCTCGCTCGTTCCTCAGGCTCGCCCAGGGTGTTGACCGCCACCTCGAGGTCGGAGGACTTGATCCCCATCTCGGCCAGCAGTGCCACCAACATGGCGATCATCTCGGCGTCGATTGCAGGCGAAGCCAGGCCGAACACCTCGGCCCCCACTTGATGGAACTGGCGCAAGCGGCCGCGCTGGGCGCGCTCGTGGCGGAACATCGGGCCCAGGTAGTACCAGCGGGTCACCGGCTCACGGTTCCATTGCGAACGCGCGATGTACGCTCGCACCGCGCTGGCCGTGTTCTCCGGCCGCATGGACACCGACTGGCCGTCCCGGTCGGCGAAGGTGTACATCTGCTTCTCGACCACCTCAGTGTCCTCGCCCACCGAACGCACGAGGAGCGGCGTGTATTCGAGAATCGGCGTGCGCAACTCGCGGTAGGCAAATGCTTCCAGCACCGCACGCGCCTTCTCCTCAACAAATTGCCACTTCGACACCTCGGGCGGGAGGATGTCGTTCATTCCTTTGACGGTGGGCGGCAGGTCAGACACGGCCAGTTTTATAGCAGATGGCGGGCTCTGTGCCGCGCTCGCTACTCTGTGCGTACCACAGCCGAGCCCAGGCCTTCCACGATGCGTGTGGTGGCGCGCTCGACCAGGGCGGCGTCGCGGCCGTCGACCGTGATCTTGACCTTGTATTCGGCGACGTCGAGCCGAGGATAGGAGCCGACCGCCACGCCGGGAAACTCGGCCACCACGGCGTCGAGGGTTGCCGCGATCACGGCCTCGCTCTCGCGCGAGTAGACCGCACGAGTGAGTATGGGGCCGGCGCGGAACAGCTCGCGCACCATCTCGAACTTGCGTCGGAATATCTCGGGCACTCCGGGCAGCAGGTAGACGTTCCTCACTGTCACCACCGGCCAGCGGGAACGGTCCCCGTCCGGGCCGTAGAGCAGCCGCGCCCCGTCGGGAATATCGGCCATGCGCAGGTCGCGCTCGTGCAGAGCGGGCCCCATGGCCGAACGAATCTTGGATTCCAGCTCGGGATTGCGCGCCGGGCGCAGCCCAAACGCCTTGGCCACCGCCACCATAGTCAGATCGTCGTGGGTGGGGCCGACGCCGCCCGAGGTGAAGACATGGTCGTAGCGGCTGGACATGCCGCGCACAGCCTCGGCAATCTCGTCGATCTCGTCAGGAATAACGTCGATGCGGCGCACCGCCACGCCCAGCCCGCGCAACTCGCGCACAAGATAGCGAGCATTCTGCTCCTCGACCTTGGCGGAGAGGATTTCCTCACCGATGACCAAGATCCCCGCGGTCGGACCATGGAAGGGCAGACTCATTTACTCACAGAATAATACCCAAAAAATTGCGACCCTGGCCAGCGTCCCCATACTGATGAGACGGAGCCGTCATGCGTCGCCATACCCGGTCAGGAAGAACCTGGATTTTGCGTGGGCTGGCGGCTGTTCTCCTGGCAATCACCTTCGGCTATGTACCGTATCACCTCTATGCGCATTCTGGGTATGCCCGCTACTTGGAACTGCGGCACGATTTGACGGCGGCCAAGATCCGCAATGCCCACATGCGTGCCGAGAACGAGCGGCTGGCCCGCGAGGTCGAGGCCCTGCGCACGGACTCGCGCGCACTTGAACAGGTGGCCCGCGCCGACATGGGGTGGGTGCGGCCGGGCGAGATCCTGTTTGATTTCGGCGAGGGGCGATGAGGCTGTCCAAGCTGCGCGCTCGTCTGGCTTTCGCGATCCGGCGCACGACGCAGGCGGTGTGGGGCTTTGCCCTGGTGGCAACCATGGCTGCGCTCTTGTGGCTGGGATGGTTCCCAGACTTGCGCCAGCCGGGCGCTGACTGGACGCGCGGCTTGGCCGTGGCTGCGCTGGCGGCGGCCTTGCTGGTCAAGCTGGCTGGCCGCATTGGCACCGGCGAGCGCCGGCGCACCCGCGGCCGCGAGATGGTTTCCGATCTTGAAATGGGCCTGCTCTTGCTCGCGGCGACCTATGTCTTCCTGTCGGTGGTGGGGGGGGTCACCGCGCCTCCCTATCCGCTGGTCTATGCCCTGGTCAGCTTCTTGGTGACGTTTCATCCCCTGTCGGTGGGCTGCCCGCTGGCCGCGGCCGCGCTTGGCTTCGAGGCCATCATGGCCTTTGGCCCGGGCGCCACGCCGGGTGCGGCGGCCGCCTTTCCCGGGCACGCGGGTTTCATCGCCGTGTTCGCCGTGCTGAACGTGGCTTTCTTGCACGCCGAAGTGGCGCGCCAGCGACGCGAGCGCCGGCGCTGCCTGGAGGCCGAAGTGGCTTCCATGCGGCAAGAAGCGCGCGATTTCCGCCTGATCTCGTCGGCCCTGAGCAGCGAGCACCACGTGCGCACGCGGGCCGAGGAGGAAGAAAAGCTGTCGCAGGGCTCGATCGAGACCATTCACGCGCAGCTCCTGCACACGGTGGACCTTCTCCGTCGATCGATGGGGTTGCAGACCTGTGCCCTGCTTTGGCTGGACAATAGTGGCGACAAGTTGAAGTTCAAAGAACTGTGGAGCGAGTCCTCCCACATCGCGGAGGGGCCCCTGTCTGCGCACACCGGCGCCCTGGCCGCCATCATCAAGGACCGGCGGCCTTGCCTGCTGGAATCGCCGCGGCCGTCGCTTCTGCCCTACTACCAGGGGCCGGCCGATGTATCGGCTTTCTTGGGCGTGCCGGTCTTGGAGGGGCTGTCCCTGCGCGGGGTGCTGGTCGGCGATCGCAAGCAGGGCGCGGCTTTCTCAGTGGGTGAAGTGGAACTGTTCACCGCCGCTGCGGAACAGGTGATGCGCATCGTGCAGTCAGAGCGCGTGTTTCAGGCGGTCGAGCGCTCGAAGCATGAGCACGAGCGTTTCTACCGAGCCTCGGCTGCGCTCAACCGGGCGCTGACCCTGGCCGAGGTGTACGACGCCGCCATCGAGGGCGCGCGCGGCGCTTGCGAATTCGATTTCGCCGCCATTGCGACCTACGAAAGTTCCGACGGGAGCCACGTCATCAGCCGGGTGGTGGGCGAGGGTGCCGACGAGCTGGCGGGCCGGGCCTTCTGCGACGCGGGCTCTATCGTGTCCATGGTGGTGAAGAACAAGCTGGCTCTGCCCGCGGCGGGCGACTGGCATGATCGCGGCGGGTCCTACGTGTTCGAGCCGCGCGAACGTCTCAAGGAATTCGAGTCGCTCTTTGTCTTGCCCCTGTTGGTGAAGGACGAGGTCATGGGAACCTTCACGGTGGCGGCACAGCGGGCCGGCGCCTTTCCGGCTGACCGGCGCGAAATGCTGGGCGTGATCGCGAACCAGGTGGCCATTTCGCTGCAGAACGGCCGCATGGTGGAGGCGCTGGAGGAGCAGGCCACCACCGACGGGCTCACCGGCCTGGTCAACCACCGCACCTTCCAGGAACGCTTCTCCGCCATGTTGGGCCGAGCGGAACGCCACCCGATGCGCGTGTCCTTCCTGCTGACCGACATCGACCATTTCAAGAAGATCAACGATACCCACGGCCACCCGACTGGCGACCAGGTCTTGAAGCGGGTGGCGCGCATCCTGAAAGCCAGCGCGCGCAAGATCGACATCGTGGCACGCTACGGGGGCGAGGAGTTTGCCCTGGTGTTGGAAGGGACGGATCGCACCGGTGCGCGCCAACTGGCCGAGCGCATTCGGCAAGAGGTGGGTGCGCAGACGCACGACTCGGCCAAGGGGGCATTCAGGGCGACGCTGTCACTCGGCGTGGCGGTCTATCCCGAGGACGGCAAGAGCAAGCAGGAGCTGATTGCCAACGCCGACCAAGCATTGTACGCAGCCAAGCACGGCGGCCGCAACCGCACCGTGTGCCACGGCGAGATCGCGCGCGCGAAGGATGCGCCGCCAGCGGCGCGGGCAGCGGCGGGGTAGGGGAGCCAACGCTTACCTGCGCCGTTCCAGGAGCGGCCCGCCAGTAG
>PMBS01000246.1:9109-10132 GCA_003153015.1 Myxococcales bacterium | reverse complement strand
TCCTGGCGACTTCACCTCAACTGGCCAGTTTTGAAGTGTCCACAACTGGCCGGATTTGAGGTGTCCACCGAGGCCAGGGGCACGATTCGGTCGAGACACTCGCTTTTAATATCGAAAGAACAAATCTTTCCGCGTAGGAATTCAAATTTGGGCTCCGCGCCGGCTCGACATCGAGAGCTTCCTGTCGCGACTGAAGGCGTTCTTGCACGAACAGTGGCAGATCAACCACGCCACCATCGAGCCAGAGGTTGCGGCCTGCCCGCAACCCGAACTCCTTGGCCGATGGGACAAGTCGCGCGTTTGATGACCAGGGGAACAATGGGCAGGTGAGGGAGGGGCACGTGGACGATTCGGCGGGACGGAGCCATGCTTGGGCCGAGTTCGTTGACGATAGGACCGGAAAGAAAGGACGGAGCGCGATTTACGAGAGAGACTATGTCTACACAAAGCGGATGGATGGTGTTTCCGTCGGCGAGGTGACCACGCGCATCCGCCAGGCACTGGCCGACGCCGGCTTCGGTATCCTGACCGAGATTGACATCCAAGCGACGCTCAAGAAGAAGCTGGGGGTCGAGCGCAAGCCCTACCTCATCCTTGGCGCATGCAACCCACCGCTGGCGCATCGGGCNNATGTTCGGTCTGGTCGGGAATCCGAATGTCCTACCGATCGCGGAGGAAGTCGATGCGAAGCTCCGGCAGGTTCTCGAGACCCTGGTGGGTTGAGACTCGTCGGCGGCGTGGATACTCCACCATGGCCACGAGCCGCCGTTCGCCGGTTCTTCAACTCAGCATGCTCGTCTGCGCGGTGCTCGCTACGGGCTGCCCGGGCAGAGACAGAAACACCACCGTTTCTGTCGCCACCTCCGCGCACACCGCGACTGCCGCAATGTCTGCCACAGCGACTGCGGGGGACGTCAGCTCGCCTGGGCAGCAAGCGGCGGTGCATGATCCGGCCCATCCGCCCATCGACTGTCCGTTGCGCAAGCAGGGCCTCGATCCGGCCCACCTGCGGCCGTTCGAGGA
>PMBS01000246.1:0-9087 GCA_003153015.1 Myxococcales bacterium | reverse complement strand
GGACGTGGAGCCCGAGATGATCCGCCACATCCACCACAAGGCGATGACTGAGGGCGTGCGCAACGTGCAGGCGGCCTTCGCGAAGCCCGACGATCCCGGCGTCCCCGCCGAGGCCGACCTGGTGTTCATGTGCGACGCGGGGGGAGTTGGTGTTTTGCGATCTGGACGGTCAGATGTTGACCAAGAACCAATGCAGGCGGCCGCTGTACGACGTCTGCAAGAGAGCGAGTTTGCGTCAGATCGGCTGGCATGTGCTTCGCCACACGTTTGCGAGCCATCTGGTGATGCGTGGGGTGCCGATCAGGGTCGTGCAAGAACTCCTCGGCCATCGCGACATCAAGACCACCATGCGCTACGCACACCTGTCGCCTCAATCGCGACGGGACGCGGTCGCGCTACTTGATACCAATGCATCGCATGAGGCAACCGTGCGGCAACAGAAACCAGAAATAGTCGTAAATAGCTGAAAATACTGTCGAGGCGCCGGGTACTGCCGACGGGTCGCTGTGCCGGGGTTTCGCCTGGTCTCATTGGCTTTTTGGTCGCAGAGGCACCTATGCCTGGATGTCGTTTGATGTCGCTTTCGGTGCCAAGCGGAGCATGGGATTCAGGGAGATGCCTGACTTGGTGAGGGCCTCGTCCCAGCCGCGAGCAGGGCCGCTTCGCATGTTCAAGCCGAGGGCGGGCAAGCAAACAGACAGGCCGAAGCGAAGGGGTGCTAAGATTCAGGGATGAAGACTCTTAGCTTCATGATCGGGCTTTTGGTGGGCGGCGTGGTGATGGTGAACGGGTGCGACGGGAATTGCTCGGGGGTGTACAACTGCCCGGCGGGCGTTCCGTACGACATGCTATCCACAACCAATCTTCCCGCAGCCCTCGTGGAGGTGTCGGCTGATTCGCCCTGCACTGCGACTGTGGTCCCTGGCGACGGAGGGGCGGCGTCGGTGATTGTCGTCGATCACGCCTTCAATGAGACGTTGACCTGCCACCTCCATGGGCGTCTCGCCGACGGCGAAACGGTCGCGGCGACGATCAGCTTTCAAGCGGCGACGATCGGCTGTTGCTCCGGTTTCGTCGCGAACGGCGGAGGTTTCAGCCTGACCGACGCCGGCGCCGACGGGCCGTGAGGCGCGCATCTTTTGTGGTTCGCCAGACGGTCAACTTGGCTTCACTGGTAGGCAGAGCAGTAGCTGGACATTCTATGGCTGCAGGATAGGGTGTTCTTGCCGGCCCATCGCGGGCGACGGATAGAGAGGAAGAGAAGGATGCAAACTCGATGCTGGGGACGGAAGAACATCGTCGCATCCCTGCTGGTGTTCGTGGCTCTGGCGGTTCCGTCCCAGATGGCTCGCGCCCAAGACTCTTTGAGGCGTTTTGAGGTGGGACTGGCATTCCGATTCATGCCAGCAGGTTGGTTTGATTGGTCCGGGAGCGACCTGCGCGCCTATCCGGCCCTGGGCGCTGCGCCCTTCCTCGACTACCGCCTGAACCGCTTCCTCTCCATCGGGTTCATGCCCGAGTTCACCCTGAACGTCATACCCAAGGTCGAAGGCTACCCAGTCTCCGCAATGATCGCCCCGGCCTTGCGTGTGAAGCTCGAATATCCGGGACTGCGCTTCGTGGTGCCCTACGTCTTGCTTGCCCCCGGCTATTCTTGGGTCTTGAGCTACGAAGAGACGGGCGCTGGCGGTAGGGATGCGCATGGGTTCGCGCTGAGCGCGTACGGAGGCGCTCGCGTCCCACTCGGCCAGCGCTGCTCCGTCTTTGCTGAGTTTGGCTACTTGCGCGGATTTCAGAGCGAAGGTGGGAACGCCTACGCGCCAAGCTATCTCGTGATAGCGGCGGGGTTGCAAGTCTCGCTCTAATCCAGCAGCACACCCCAGCCAAGGGGCTCACCGCGCCTGCCCGCGCTGCTAGCGATCGCAGCCGGCCTGGACCGGGACCCAGGCGATCCCGGTTACGCATGTCCTGCGGCCAGCGGGGTGGCGAGGGTGGCTGGCTTGGTGGCTGTGTGTGTGGGGGACGAGGGCGCCTGGCTGTGTGGTGTGCGAGAGATCGCCGCCGGCGATACAGATCCGCCGGCGTGCGCAGTATCGCAAGAGAGGGCTGCTAGTGCCGCAATCGCTTTTAGCGCGCTATTCGCCGTGAATGCCCAAGCCGCAGTTGGCACACCTGCTTAGGGACATTGAGCGCCGAATACTCCACGGGAAGAAATGCCGGTGGCACCTCGGGCAGGCACTCAGTTTCGAGATTGCGCCAAAGACACAGATTGGAAGGGCAGTCAGGAGTAAGGCCCGGCGTTCAGGAAGCGCTGAAGAATCAGCAGCAGGTTGAAATGCCACCGGATCGAATCAACGAGGGAGTGGAATTGTTGGAGAGCAAGAGACTGATCGATGTTCGGCACTGGGCGGGCACGTTGCCCTTTTCTTTCAGCGGCGTGGAACTCACCGCCGAAGGCCGCGTTCGCTATGAGGAGTCGATCGAAAACCGCGGAGCCACGATGGGCTCACCAGCATCCAGTAGTGGAGCGACGGCTCGGAAAGGCCGCCACAGGGTATTCGTCGTTCATGGGCAGGACGAAGCGCCCAAGAATGCAGTTCAGATTTTCCTGCGCAAACTCGATCTGGAGGACATCGTGCTCCACGAGCAACCCAACAGGGGCCGCACTATCATCGAGAAATTCGAGTCGTACGCGGCTGTTGACTTCGCACTGGTTCTCTTGACTCCCGACGACACTGGCGGCCCGGTGGGGACTTCGCCCGACAAGCTGAAGCGCCGGGCACGCCAGAACGTGGTTCTAGAACTTGGCTACTTCATCGGAAAGCTCGGCCGCGACCATGTCTGCGCCCTTCACCAGGGCGATGTTGAGATCCCATCAGATCTCAGCGGAATGTTGTGGGTTGAGATGGACAGGGGTGGCGCTTGGAAGATTTCGGTCGCGAACGAAATGCAGGAAGCAGGAATCCCCGTCGATCTAAACAAGCTGTGCTAGTCACCATGCGAGACTTCGCCGGTCGGCATGTTCAGCCGTGCGGAGCCGACCGCGTTGGCCACTCCCCAAAATCCAGAGACCTGAGTCAGGGACCTCGTTTGGCCATTTTCAGAATCCGCAATAATCCCCGCTGGTTAAGTTGTGGAGACGCCGGGTACTGCCGACGGGTCGCTGTGCCGGGGTTTCGCCTGGTCTCATTGGCTTTTTGGTCGCAGAGGCACCTATGCCTGGATGTCGTTTTATGTCGCTTTCGGTGCCAAGCGGAGCATGGGATTCAGGGAGGTGCCTGACTTGGTGAGGGCGTGTGCGCGTCGAGGGGCACCGGGTCGTGGCTTGGCAGACCGCGGTCCCAGGGGGCCGCAGTTGCGCACGCAGATGTGTCGAAGGTCCTCGCTCACAGCTGGGCTAATGCGCGGGAGGCGTGGACTGGCCCGCGGAGTTGTCGCCCCAGCAGGCGAGGGTGCCGTCGTTCTTCACCCCACACGCAAACTGATAGCCTGCGCCGATGGAGGTGAAAGTGCCTGCCGGCGGTCTGGCCTGGCCATAGGTGTTGTCGCCCCAACAGGCAACCGTGCCGTCGGTCCTCACACCGCAGGCAAACTGAAGGCCCGAGCTGAGCGATGAGAAGGTACCTGACGGCGGCGTGGCTTGGCCATAGGTGTTGTCGCCCCAGCAGGCGACGGTGCCGTCGGCTCTCACTGCACACACGGAAGCGTCACCAATAACACTGACGGACGCGAAGGTGCCCGACGGCGGGGTCGGGATACTGCCGGGTGGGAGGCATTGGTTCCAGCAGGCGAGGCTGCCGTCGGTCCTCACCCCGCAAGGAAAATCGCCGCCCGAGTCCAGGTTGACGGAAGTGAATGTGCCGGACGGTGGCTGCTCGACGGAACTGCACGGCACACCCCAACACGCGACAGTGCCGTCGTCCCTGACCCCACAGGCGCGGGCGTAGCCCACACTGAGGGACGCGAAGGTGCCGGTCGGGTAAGTGAAGCCAGAGCCAACGATCGCTCCTGAGTCGGTCCAGCAGATGACGGTGCCGTCGGCTCTCAGCCCGCAGGGCCAACTGCCGCCTACGCTCACGGTCTTGAAGGTGCCTCCCGGGTTTGCCCAAGTGCCCCAGCAGGCGATCGTATTGTCGGTCTTCAGCGCGCAGGCGCCGTGGTAGCCCGCGCTCACGGACACGAAGAGCCCGGACGCGCCCGTCGTGGGGGAACCGCCGGCACCGACAGGACCGGAGAGATTAGCGCCTCCATCGGGCGTGGAACCGGGCGATTCTTCGAGTGGAGTGCCCATGCTGATACACGCCACACCAGCCGTGCTCGCGACAAGCAAAGCAATACCGAGAAAGCTCGTCCCCCACGGTCTCGGAATCTCTGTCATCCGCATCTCTTGAAATGTAACTCTACTAGGGACCGCGCTTGCTCGCCCGCCACCGATCGCGGCCGGCCCGGATCGGGATATGTTCGAGCCTGCCGGCGCATGCCCTGCGGCCAGCGGGGTGGCGAGTCGCGCCTGCGTGCACACGAGAACACGCGAAAGATGACGCCGCGAGCACGAGCGGATTTGTTGGACGAGAGAAGATCGGGTCATGGGAGCCCCCTCGGGGAGGATTGAGTAACGAAAGCAGCAAGAACAGTGCCAATAGGAGGATAGGAAGAACCGTGACAATTGCTGGCCGGCGCGGTCGACTTCTGCATCTTTGAATGCTGGACTGACAACGTAGTTGTCTCACCTTGACCTCTACCGCCTGCCTGCCCTACCACGGATTGCGACCGGCCTGGACCGGGACCCAGGCGAGCCAGGTTAGGTCTGCCCTGCGGCCAGCGGGGTGGCGAGGGTGCCTGACGGTCTGTGTGTGGTGGGGCGAGGGCGCCTGGCTTTGTGTGTGTGCTCGCGCAAGAGATCGCTGTCGACCTCCCTCCCCGCCCAGGATCGGCACCCCGACGCGCCCGAATGTGGCACGACAAGAGGTTCAACCTAGGTGAGATCTTATAGATCCGCCCGTCGGGAAGATCCCAGGGGGACAATTCTTCGGCTATGGCTTGCTCGCGGGCTTCGGGCAATTCTGCCATTCCGTACTACTGCCAGAAATGAACTTGCAGTATGTGAACCAGCGCTCGTCCATTCCGTCAAGGTAACGAAGCTTCCCCATCAAGAACGCTCGCTCGTTATGTATCCTGAGTCCCTCGCGCATCTCATCGAGAGAGCTCACAACAGAGACCAGCGGGCCCTTGGTGATAGAAAAGGGCGGAAACGTATAGCTGATGGGATACTCTTTCGCGATGATTTCGTCCCTTTGTCCGGTGTCATGGACAGCCTCTTCCACACGGGGGACTACCCCATTTTCAAGGACGCTAGCCACTGCCCCGTGCTCAACAACATGCGCGGGCCTGGATCCGGCATTGACAATGGTCACACCGAATTTTCCAGGTTCATACGGAACAGGGTAGACCTCCCTAGCGTAGAGGCAGGGACGACCCACATCTTTGATTAGGTCATAATTTCTACAGCTTTGGAAATTGACCAGTAGTATTGACAGCAGCGTGGCTGCGGGACCAAATCGCTCAATGTTGTTCAGCAGACGGCTCCAGACAGTGGGCTTCTTGGCTTCCGCTCCCTGCGCTTGTGATTCGGGCATATCGTACCTCCGCTAATTTCTTGGGTTCCTGGGGCGCGCGAGCGTCGCTGTGCGCTGATGTTCTCCCGGGTGTTCTGCAAGCGGTCTCGGATCGACTTGCGCCGGCCTTGAACGAAGACTGGGATGGCCCGTTTGCCGGTGACCATTGCAACGACGAGTAAGCGTCGGCCATGGTGCCATTCGGTCCAGTCCACGGCGAGCAGCACTCACATTCTCCTCAGAGTCATCTTCTTCGGCCAAGCGACTGTGGACTTCTCGAACTCATTTCCTTTTCAGAAGCTCGCTCAGGCTGTCCACGTGATTGTCTTTGAGGATCCTCCCGAGGTGGGTATCGGATCGATAGCCGGGTGCAAATCCAGGCCCAAGCTCGTTGCGAAGCGTTCCCACCTTGGTATCACTACGTTTCTTCCGAATCTCACCGTTCTGATCCCTTTGACGTCCGTCGAGTCCTCTCCTGCTAGCCATCGATGTTCTCCTTTCCAGCGCACTGTCCTTCCTCGCATTTTTTCGCCGCGTGCCCTATCCAGTCCTCCTGATTGCCGCGCCAGATTATTATGGTGCATCTGTTCAGTATGTCAAAACCAAAAACCCTATGGGTTGTGGTTGGCATTGCGTTAACTCCCAACCTATAGGTTCTTGGGGTTGCGAGTCATTCGCCGAGGCCGCGAGAAATGGGGCCTGCCAACGCACTTAAGAAGATGCAACGCTAGGAGCATATCACTTAATTTCTTGACATATTTTGCGCACTAATGCAGTCTCACGTCTACGGCCGCCAGATCGGAGACTTCCATGCATGAAAACCTAGTTCGCTGCGAGGCACTTGAGACAACTTTCGATTCCATTGCCCGCGGCCTCGTTGCTGCACTTCGGGAGGCATACGACACCGCGTGCGAACATCACGATCCTGGCGAGGGCGGTAACTCCAAGACCTTTGGCTATTGCCTCTACCACTATGCTGTCCACGAGATAAGCAACTCACCAGAGAAGGAGGACGGCCGCCTGGAGGTTATCTCGACCGACCCAACCTTCCGGTTCAAGGTGGGGGAATTCGAGCTGGCCTGTCACCGAGTTCCCGCCGGTGACATCTGGGACTCGTTCCCGCGAAACGATGGCGCTGTTGGGGAAATGGTCGACACCGAGCTGTGGCTGCCCGGCTGCGGGCCTGCGGAGGAAAGTGCGATGGACCTTCAAGATGTCCGAAAGGTTGTCCTTGCCCACCAGGGTGGCCCCGACGATGGGCTCGTTGCTGCGTACATCTGCATGCCGATTCGTCTGAATTCGGCTGGACAAATCGAAGCGTGGGGGTACGTCAAGCCCCTAGCTGATTCCGCAGACTTCGGCCGCGCAAATCCCAAGGACGACATGCCCAAGACTCCGCCAGAGTCCATTGACGATGTCTCGGTCCGACGCAAGCGCAAGTCGAAGAGCAACGATGGCGAGTAGCGCAATCCACACAGCCGCACACGGGTTCAGACCCGTTCGGCTCACGCTCGCCCGCGAACTGCGCGCTCTTACTAAGAGCGACCTTGCTTCCCGAATAGAGAGAACCCCTAGCGCAATCACGCAGTTCGAGGGCGGGCACGTCCGTCCCGACGCCCAGACACTCAAGAGCATCGCCTTAGCTCTTGGCCTGTCTGTCGAATTCTTTTCGGCCGATGTGTCTACTACGCTGATTCCACTTGATGCCTGTCATTTCCGAAGCCTGCGCTCGGCCAGCCAACGCCAGAGACGCCAGCTTCTGGCGCAGGCAGCCCTCCTAGGAGATCTTGTAGGCTTGCTGGAACACGAGGTCGAATTCCCGCCGGAAAGGGTTTCGGAGGCAAGTCAGGTGGCAAGTGTCGAGGACATCGAAACCAGTGCAACTGGTGTTCGCCGCGCTTGGGGACTGGGCCTTGGTCCGATTCCAAACTTGACGAAGCTACTTGAAAACAAGGGCGTTCTTGTAATGCGGATAGAAAGGTCCATTCGCGAGGTGGATGCATTCTCTTTCTGGCATCGCGGAAGACCCTGCATTTTCCTCATCATGGAAAAGCAATCATCCTCGCGTACTCGTTGGGACGCCGGGCATGAACTAGGCCACCTGGTCATGCACGCCGATGCAATTCCTGGAAGTCCCGAGATGGAACGAGCCGCTAATCGCTTTGCCGGCGCTTTCTTGCTTCCCCGAGAGCCGTTCCTGAGCGAATGCCCTCGTCGGCTGAACTGGCCACACTTTTTCGAGCTGAAGGCACGTTGGGGGGTCTCGGTTGCTGCGCTTGTGCGCCGAGCGCGCGATCTTGGCTGTCTGTCAGAGGCGACGTATCGCAGAGCCTGCATCGGGCTGAGGCAGAATGGCCCGCGTGAGAAAGGGGAACCCCCGATGGAGAATCCGAGATTGCTTGCGGAGGCCCTGAAGGTGGTGCGGACCGACCTACCTATCGAAAGCGTTGCCAGTTCGCTATCCCTGAGTGCTGCGGACCTTTTCGACTTGCTGGCGCTTTCGGACGAGGATCGGACGCTTCTGTCCGGGACCGCCTGAGTCTTTCGCGAGTCGCATCTTGTGCTGCGCCCGCCGCGGAAGGGCATCGCTCGTTCGCCCTCGTGATCATGGCGCGCCGCCTGACATTCTTCCCATCGAAACCACCAGGCAGCCACAGGGCTGATGCGCGGCCGTGGAGGAACTGGCGGCCTTGCTGGGGGCGTGCTAAAGCCGCCGAAGCCACGGAGAGCCAGCGCAGACGACGGGCGGTGATGCCAACACCGGCAGCGCCGGAACCATGACGGCCGGACCCCACCGGCTGGAGGTGCAGCAGGCTGGTTCCCAATAGAGCCGACGGAGCAGCCCAGCGCCCGAGCGAGCGCCACGCCGCCCTGGTCTACGTGTGGAGAACACGAGACGCCGAGGGGAGGGAAACCGCCGAGGTCAACGCAAGCCGGGGAAAGCCCGGAGCGCCATCGGTGCTGGTGTCGCTCACCGCCCCAGTCATGGTGGGCGCGAGGGTCGCAATCCTGGCTGGGGCCGGCGCTGGGGTCGCGCTCCTGTGTGCGCAGTGAGATGCGGCGGCCTTGGAGTGGGCACCGGCAGGCGGCGAGCATCAGCGGGCTATGGTGACCTCGACGCTATGGCTGGCAGGAGATCGCGCGCTGGTTCAGTGCGTAAAAGCGACTGACCGCGGCTGTGGCGTGCCGGTGCAGGCAGTGGCAGCACAATGGCTTGGGTGGTGTGTACCGCCCCTCCAAAGAGGAAAACGGCGATCTGCTGCGGGAAGAATCTGATCCTATGGACTAGCTTCAGCGCGTTTCACGGGCCTACCAAGTCGAGAAGCCCAACTTGCAGCCGACCTGAAGCGGGTGCCATCATTGTGGGTGATGAGCGCGACTGACCGCCCTTCGACCAAGGACGAGGTCACACAATCGAGCGAAACCAGCCAGGCGTGCGACAAGTCCCCGCCCTCTGTGCCAACGTGAGTGA
>PMBS01000202.1 GCA_003153015.1 Myxococcales bacterium | reverse complement strand
GCCAGCAACAGATAGGCCTTGTCGTAATGAACCCAATGCGAGGCCGCGCCCCGCCAGCCGAGGCAGAGCACCGTGTAGATGCGCTTGCGCCATCCCTCGGGCGCGCGATCGCGCATTGACGCCAAATCGGGCACTAGCCCGAGGTACCAGAAAAGCAGCGAGACCGAAAAGTAGGTGGTGACCGCGAAGACGTCCCAAATCAGCGGCGACCGGAAATTCACCCAGATGCTCCGTTCGTTCGGATATGGGAACAGCCAGTAGGCGAACCACGGGCGGCCGGTGTGCAGCACCGGGAAGACCGCCGCGCACAAAACCGCGAAGATGGTCATGGCCTCGGCGAAGCGGGCAATGGCGTTACGCCAGCGTGCCCGCAGAAGAAACAGGATGGCGGAGATCAGCGTGCCCGCGTGTCCGATCCCGATCCAGAAGACGAAGTTGATGATGCCGAAGCCCCACGCCACCGGCCGGTTGTTTCCCCAGGTGCCGATGCCGTAATAAAGCGTCCAGCCGATGCAGAAGGTGCCTATGGCGAACGCGGTCAGGGTCACGGCCAGGGCCACGTACCAGGCGCGCGGCGGTCGCCGGGCGGGGAATTGCAGGACCTGATCGTCGAGCGAGCCCGGCGTGACCTTCCCTTGCAAGAGTTCGAGGGGTTGCAGGCCCTCGGGCAGGGGCGCGGTCGCGGACTTCATCGTTCTCCTCGGCCGGATGGATTTTGCAAGGCGGCCAGGTAGGTGATGGCCGGCTTGGTGTTCAGTTCTTCCAGCACGTGAAAAGCGCGGTTGCTGCGCGAGAGTCTGGACACCGCGCTGGCGGGGTTGCTGATGTCGCCGAACACGATGGCGCTGGCCGGGCAGGCCGAGGCGCACGCAGGCACCACGTCCTTGTCGTCGAGGTGCCGGTTTTCGCGTTTGGCAACCTGTTCGGCGTTGCGAATGCGCTGCACGCAGAAGGTGCACTTTTCCATCACCCCGCGGGGACGAACCGTGACCTCGGGATTGAAGGCCAACTGCATCGACGCGGGCGTCTCGCCGGTGAAATCGAGGAAGTTGAAGCGCCTGACCTTGTAGGGGCAGTTGTTGGCGCAATAGCGAGTGCCCACGCAGCGGTTGTAAGCCATCTGATTGATGCCGTCAGGGCCGTGGTTGGTGGCCTGCACCGGACAGACGGCTTCGCAGGGGGCGTTCTCGCAGTGCTGGCACGGCATGGGCTGGTGGATCATGCGCGGGGAGGCCTGGTCGCCTTCGTAGTAGCGGTCGACGCGCATCCAGTGCATGGCGCGGCCCTTGCGGACCTGCTCGGGCCCGACCACCGGGATGTTGTTTTCCGACTGGCAGGCCACCACGCAGGCGCCGCAGCCCACGCAGGACGAAAGGTCGATGGCCATGCCCCAACGCGGACCCTCTTGCTCGAGTTTGTGGTAGAGCGACGGGAGTTCCTCGCGTTGAAGTTCTTGCTGTGGATTTCTTGCGTATTCCGCCAGCGACCACACGCGCGCGATGTCGCGGCCGTCTTGGGCGTCGTGATCTTGCGCAAGACAGAGATCCTGGCGGCCGCCTGTCGGAGTCACGGCCTTGATGGACATCACGCGCACTCCCGGTGCCTGCGCGAAGGCCCAGGCGCGCGTACCCACGCCCGCAGCCACGCTGCCCTGCCAGCGGCCGTGGCCCAGGGTCAAGCGCAGCACGCCTTGGGCC
This sequence comes from Myxococcales bacterium, assembly GCA_003153015.1. Taxonomy (GTDB): domain Bacteria; phylum Myxococcota_A; class Polyangia; order Fen-1088; family Fen-1088; genus Fen-1137. The sequence goes on along the minus strand of PMBS01000202.1, from coordinate 21,390 downwards.
TGCCCAGGCTGGCGCAAGATGGGCAGCGCCGGGCCATGTCCCAAGCTCACCATGTCGCCGTTCTTCACATGCAATCGATCGGCATCGGCCGGCGACAGCGACAGCGGGTTTCCCCACGAGGTCCTGGCGATCGGATCAGGCAGTTCCTGGAGCCATCCGTTGTTGGCATAGCGACCGTCGAAAAGCCGTGGGTCGGTGTCGAGAACCAGTTCGAAGCCGGCGGAAGATGACGCCTGGGCGGCGCGGGTCGCGGCCCGGGTACAAGCTTCTCCGTCGAGCCGACGAGCTGGAAGCGGTGCGGGCCGCGGTCGAAACAGGCCGTCGTGCAGGCAAGTGTTCCAGAAGCGCGCGAATGAGATCGGGCTGTCCTTGGGCGCGACTTCGTCTTGCCAGCGTCGCTTGACTAGATCGAGATAGGTTCTCGCGAGCGGCCGGCCGATCTCTGCCAGGCAGCGCAGGAAGATCTCTTCGCCCTGCAAGGTATCATAAAGCGGCGCCACCACTGGCTGCTGCAAGCTGAGTGCGCCGCCGCTGGTTTCGAAATCGTTCCAACTTTCGAGCCAATGGTTGCTGGGCAGAACCAGGTTGCAGGTGGTCGCGGTTTCGTCCTGCCGCAGGCCCATGCAAACCCGCAACGGAACTTTCGCCATCGCGGCTCGCCAGGCGCTGCTGTCCGAATCGCCGTCGGGAATGTCGCAGGCCGGGTTCACGTCCCAGAACAGCGCCACAGCGAACTGGCCTGCAGCCATGTGGTCGACCAGCGCCTTGAATTCGTCGGGCGTGCTCAGTGCCGGCGTGCTCGTCGCGTGGTCGGCGACCGCGCCCTCGGCTCCCAGCATGCGGTTCAAGATCAGGCAGGCGGCGTGGGCCTCGGCCGAGGCTGCGGGACCGGCCATGACCAGGGATCTGTCGCCAGCCGCGCACAGATCCTTCACCAGATTCTTGAATTCAGCCGTGAACGGCTTGACCTCCGGCAACCGGTCAAGCGCGAAAGGCTCCAGGCTGGAGGGCGCCAGCCCCTCGGGCAACGCCCGTCCACCTTGCCGGTGAACCTCACGCACCAAAGCGAAGGCGATGCGGGCCAATGCCGACGGTCGCATCGGGATACGGATGTCGGCCCTGCTGCCGGTCAGACTCATGCCGCCCTCGATCACATAGAGACGGTTCATGGCGCCAGCAGCGGAATTCGGTCGGCGCATGGACGAGAAGCCGGCAATGGCGGACACCGTATCGCCCAGGGTACCGAGAAAATCGGCGTCCAGCCCGACGATGGTTTGCGCCTGGTCGAAACGATACTGGGGAAGTCTTATTTCGCCGAGCAGCTCGCGCTGGGCCTGGCGGTCCTGATGGTCGGCGGCGGGCTCCCATGGGATGTGGTGCAGAGCAGGCAAGGCCTCGGTCAGGCGCGCTATCAGAAGCTTGCGCGTCGGAGACAGCACCGCCGGCGTGACCAGAGCGATGCCCTTGCCCTGTTTCGCCGCAGCTTCGAGCGCGCGGGCGAGCTTCTCCGTCGCAGCCTTCCAGGTGCCTGGCCGGCCGTCGACAAGCGGGGCGCGAAGACGGTCGGGATCGTAAAGCCCGAGCAGGTCGGCGGTGGCGTGAAAACTGGTCTTGCCCCGGTAGAGCGGGTGTAGGGCGTTGCCTTCGACGTGAATCGGGCGGCCCTCGCGCGCCTTGACCAGCACCGGGTACGCCACTTCGCCCTCCTGGAAGGTGCTGGCGTAGTAGTCGGCGACGCCGGGAACCACCTCTTCCTGTTTCTTGGTGTATGCAACTATGGCCGCATGATTCCGCTTGCAGCCCGCGCCGGTCGCCAAGGCGGCAGAGGCACCCAGTAGGGCCAAGAAGCGCCGACGGGAAAAACCGTCGGGTTCGCAGCCGGCGTCGAGCACGGGCAGTCTCAAGATGGGCTTGGGTTCATCCATGTTTCATCGGTGGCAAGCGAAGCAATTGCTGGGTCCGGAAGTGATCTTCGAGCCTGCTGGCACTGCCTCGTGCGCGTCGCGGTGGCAGGACAGGCAAACCCCCATGCGCATGAGCATCTCGCGCGAGACTTGTTCCATGGTCTGCACCTCCCCGTGGCAACTCTGGCAAGCGATCTGCGCCCCGACATGCGGCCGGTGATCGAAGTAGACGTGGTCGGGCAGGGTATAGACGCGCCGCCATTCGATGGGCTGGTCGGCCGTCAACGCCGCGGCCACGCGCTGGACCTCGGGTTTGTCGGTGCGAGTGACCGCGTGGCAGTTCATGCAGGTTTGCACGGCGGGAACCCCGGCGTGGCGCGAGCGCTCGGCACCGGTGTGGCAGTACAGACAGGGAATGTGGTTGTCGCCCGCATGCAGGCGGTGGGAGAAAGCGATCGGCTGCCTGGGGGAATAGCCCCTCACGAATCGGTCAGGCTCGGTGGCGTATCCAACCGCCAGCAGGGTCGACAAGACCGCAATCGTGCCAATGGGCAGAACTATGCGCCAGAAGCGGTCTCGTGGATGCACGCCGTCCTCGCGTCGGAGTCTATGCCAGATTCGGGTGGAAAGGATCCCGCTCTAGCCCGGGCTGGATTCGTTACTCCTCTCACAAAAGGTCATGAAAGCGTTGGTTGGATGCCAAGACACCAAGCGGAGTCACAGGGCTTTCTGCCGCATCAGCGCCTAGCCAAGGCGCCGCACGCGCGCTGGTTCGGGATTGCGTGTCGCCGCAGGAGCAAACCCACCGATTCTTGAATCCTCTTGTCCGCAGCGCGCTCCAGGGTACCATATACATGGCGGACACATGGCGCTGCAAGCCGGCGAACCCTTTGGCAATTATCGCATCGTCCGGCTGCTGGGCGAGGGCGGCTTTGGGGAAGTGTACCTTGCCGAGAACCCCCTGCTGGAACGCCGCGCGGCCGTGAAGGTCTTGCACACGACGCTGGCACAGGACCCGGAGTTGGTCAGGCGTTTCCTCAACGAAGCACGGGCTGCCAGCGCCATCCGTCATCCCAACATCATCGAAGTTTTCGACGCCGGCGTGACACCGGAGGGCGCGCCCTACATCCTGATGGAGTTTCTCGAAGGGATCTCCCTGCAGAAGCTCCTGGCGGACAAGGGGCGGTTGCGGGTCGCGCATGCGTTGCGTATCGCGATCCAGGCAGGTTCGGCCCTGGGCGCGGCCCATGCGGCCGGTATCGTGCACCGCGATCTGAAGCCGGAAAACCTGTTTCTGGTACCCGACGCCGCCGCGCCGGGCGGCGAGCGGGTGAAGATCCTGGATTTCGGAATCGCCAAGATCAGGCGCAGCGGTTCCACCGGTGGAACGCTGCGGACGCAGAGCGGGCTCATCATGGGCAGCCCCGCGTACATGTCACCCGAGCAGTGCAAGGACAGTGCGGACGTGGATTTCCGGTCGGACATCTACTCGTTCGGTGTGATCATCTACGAGGCGCTGGCGGGAAGAACCCCCTTCGTGGCGGCGTCCGGGACCGAGATGTTGGTCATGCATCTAACCGCCACCCCTGAGCCGCCGCGCCTGGGCGGTGTACCGACCCATGTGGCGGCCGCTATCATGCGAGCCCTGGCCAAGGAGCGCGCCGAACGGTATGACAGCGTTGTATCCTTCGTCAACGCGCTACTCGGCCAAGGGATTGAAACGGAGATTGCCTCGGCCCGACCGTCGGCGCATGGGGTGACCGCAGGTGCTCAGGCACAGCCGGCGTCAGGCACAAAACGGTCGGCCGCGGCCTCGGCCATAACCACGTTTTCGCGGGCTACTGGTGAGATCGAAGCGTCGGCCGATGCTGAGGCGCTGCCGGCAGTCGTGCGATCGCGGCGCTGGCCCTTCTTGGCGTTGGGAGGACTGGCTGCGGCAGGGCTCGCGCTCTTTCTCCTCGTGCGACTCAGCCACGGCCCCACCTCGGAGACAACCACTGGCAGTCTCGGGCAAGGTGCGACGCCGTCCCCGGCCTTGCTCGGCGTGCCTGATGCTGGTGCTGGGGCGGCGCCGTCGGCCGCAGCGCCGGCAGCGAGAAAGCTAGCATCCGCGGCAGCAGCGCCGGCCACAGCTCAGGCGGCGTCGGCTGCAAAGCCATCACCTCTGTCCCCAGAGCGCCGGCGCCAGATCAAAAAGAAGAAGAGCGCCGAAGACGATTTTGCTGTGCACTAGCCCTTGGCGTCCGCGCGTCCTAGGCGAGCCAGCTCGCGGCCGAAGTGCTGGGCGATGAGGTGTTCTAGGCAGTAGGACGCCCCGTGCAAGCGGCGCCGCTCGCAGCTGACCTTGCGGCACGGCTGCTTGCCTTCCTTCAGTTCGCCCAAATGCTCGGCCAGACGGGCGAGGCAGTAGGCGCGCATGGTGGACGCACGGTCGAGGTCCTTGAGCCTGCGGACGTCGGCCGGATAGGGCCGGCACAAGATCGGCGGCGCCTCGATCTCCTCAGGCCAGACCGTGACCCACAGTGCGCCGCACCCGGGGCACTGACGCAGTTCCTCCCACTCGGCCGCTTCAAGCACTGGCCAGCGCATGACACTGTCATCTTCGAGGCGAAACCAGTCTGGGCGCTCGGCGCAGGGGCAGTCGGGCTTCGCTGGGCGCGGGGCCGTCATGGGCTCCAGAGTACCGGATAACCGCAGAAGCGCTAGTCGCCACAAGCCTCTGGTGGCTATCGCGGGACTAGCACTACTGATTGAAATTTGGACCGAGCCGTCGCGTCGCGAGGAGCCCCGGCTGCAACGAGCGACGAGGGAGAATACTCGACGTATTTGACCGAGGAGCGAGGCGGGAGACGGGGCCCGCAGCAGCGACGGCGACGGGAGAATTTCAATCAGTCGTGCTAGGGTTGCCACTATACTAGGCTGCGATGTCTGACGTCCTGCACACCCTGCGCGAACGCGGATTTGTACAACAGGTGAGCGATGAATCGGGCCTGGCCGCCCTACTCGGCAAGGGGCCTGTCTCCTACTACTGTGGCTTCGATCCCACCGCTTCCAGCCTGCATGTGGGCAGCATGATCCCGCTCATGGCGCTGGCACACCTGGCGCACGCCGGGCACCACCCGATCGCGGTGCTGGGGGGAGGAACCGCCATGGTGGGCGATCCCAGCGGCAGGACCGAGCTTCGACAGATGCTCACGGTCGAGGCGATCAGCGACAACTGCGACCAGATTGAGCCGCAGGTCCGCCGTTTTCTGGGCGCTGCCGGCGAACACGCCTTGGTGTTGGACAACGCCGAATGGCTGGTGCCGCTCAACTATCTGGAGTTCCTGCGCGAGATCGGGCGGCACTTCAGCGTCAACCGCATGCTCGCCGCCGAGGCCTATCGCCTTCGCCTGGAAAAGGGGCTCTCTTTCATCGAGTTCAACTACCAGCTTCTGCAAGCGTATGACTACTTGGTGCTCCACCGCCGCTACGGCTGCATGTTGCAGATCGGTGGCGACGACCAATGGGGAAACATTCTGGCGGGGACCGATCTCGTTCGCCGCCTGCACCAGACCGAAACCTATGCCCTCACCTTCCCCCTCATCACGACGGCATCGGGCGCCAAGATGGGCAAGACCGCCGCCGGCGCCGTGTGGCTTTCGGCCGAGAGAACCAGCCCTTTCGATTTCTATCAATACTTCGTGAATGTGGACGATCGCGACGTGATCCGCTTTCTCAAGCTGCTCACCTTCCTGCAGCTCGACCAGATCGCCCGCTACGCGGACCTGCAAGGCGCCGATCTGCGCGCTGCCAAACAGGCACTGGCCTACGCGGTGACCGAGACGGTTCACGGCAGGAGCGCGGCTGACAAGGCGCAACTGGCCGCGCAAGCGGCCTTCGCCGGGGGCGGCACCGGTGATCTCGTGCCTACCTATTCCGTCACGTCCGCGGCCCTGAGCGACGGGCTCAAGATCGTCGATGTTTTGCACGCCGCGGGCCTGGCTGGCTCAAAGAGCATCGCCCGCCGCCTGATCGAGCAAGGCGGGGTCAGACTGGGCGAGCGCAAGGTGACGTCGGTTGACGACTTGATCCGGCCAGCCGAGATCGCGGCCGATGGCACCCTTCTGCATGCAGGCAAGAAGCACCTGCGCCGGATCGTCATCGGCGACTAGACGTCTATGTGGCTCCCCTTCAAAGAAGATGAGACAAGTTTCAGTTGCACGTCGACAAAGCGCCCATTGCGGTGTCCCTTAGCATCCGGCCGACAANNGTTCAGCGGCCCGGATCGTCGGCCGTAGTCGCCTCGGTGGTTTGAGGCAACGCTTTATTAGAGTTCTTTGCGCATCCAGATCGCGGTCTTTGATCGTGCCATCTGGTATTCGTCAGTGGCAGCTACCGCCGCGGTCACGTCCTTGCGAACGATGACATCGAAACCTAGCTTCTCGCCAACCGGGCGTTGTGCCTCGTCGGTAACCAGGTACAGGTGCAACGCCCCTTCGGCGCGCGCCTTGCGCATGGCAGTCTCCAGCAGCAGGTAGCCGAGGCCTTCCCCCCGTCGTTCGGGCGCGACGGCGAGCAGCCGCAGCAAGGCATCGTCTCCGGCAGGCTCAATGGCCACGCATGCGGCGATACCGTCGCTGACCTCGCCGCCTGCGGGGATGAGCAAGAAGCTAGGCCAAGTGCGGTGCAGGTCAGCGTGGGTGATTCCGACCCGGTTGAGCAGGTGGTCAATCGCTTCCTGATCCTCGGCCCGCGCGCTGCGCACGGGATCGCCCAGCCGTTGCAGGAGCTTGTCGTGCAGTCCCCCGTAATCCCCCGAACTCATGATGACCACCGTGTCCCCGGGCGCCGCGCGCAGAGCTAAGTGCTCCACGGTTGCGGGCACGCCAGAGACGAGTCGGGCCGGTACTTCGTGGCTGCGCAGATCGGCCGCGAGGCGCTCCACGTCCAGTCGCTGGTCGGCCGGCACCTTCTCCGGGGCGTAAGCGGGAGCCAGCACGACCTCGTCGGCCACGGCCAAGGCGCCCACGAAATCATGTTGGAAGACCGAGCGCCGGCTGGTGGCCGAGCGCGGTTCGAAGGCCACGATCAGCTTGCCCGGGCCGTAGCGGCCCTTGAGCGCGCCCAGGGTTTCGCGAATCGCGGTCGGGTGATGGGCGAAGTCGTCGACCACGGTGACCCCGGCCGCCACGCCCACGATCTCCTGGCGCCTTTTCACGCCGAGGAAACGCCGTATGGCCTGCGTGATGGCTGGCTGTTCAATGCCCAGGACGTGGGCGGCCGCGATGACACCGGTGAGATTCTCGAGATTGAAGATGCCGGCCATGCCCACATCCAGGGTGCCCATCATCTTGCCGGCGCACGCCAGCCGCAGGATGGTCCGTCCCCCCAGCTTCCTGCCGGTGACTTCAAAGGTCCAGTCAGCGTCGGCGCCGGGGCGACCGTAGGTCGTGACCCCGCAGCGTGCGGCGCGCGCCACCTCCATGGCGCCGGGCGAGGCAGCGCACACCACCAGATGTCCCTCGGGTGGGATGAGCGCGATGAATTCGCGGAAGGCATCCTTGACTGCCTCCTCGTTGGCAAAGATATCGGCGTGGTCGAACTCCACCGAAGTCAGAATCACGACTTGCGGGCGGTAGTGCAGAAACTTGGACTTCTTGTCGAAGAACGCGGTGTCGTATTCGTCCCCCTCGACCACGAACTCGGGTCCTGCGCCCAGGCGCCAGGACCGGCGGAAGTTAAGCGGCACGCCGCCAATGAGAAACGAAGGGTCCCGGCCGGCCTGGGCGAGCACGAAGGCCATCAACGAGGACGAAGTCGTCTTGCCATGGGTTCCCGCCACCACCACCGAGCGACGGGAGGTGAGAAACAGTTCGGATAGGAGGGCGGGAAACGAGATGAGGGGGATGCGGCGCTCGCTGGCCGCCAGAACCTCTACGTGGTCGCGCCGGCAGACGTTGCCCACCACCACGCGATCCGGGGCCCAATCGAGATTCGCGGGCCGGAAGCCTTGCATCACCGGAATGTTCTGCTCAGCGAGCTGGGTCGACATGGGCGGATACACATGCTCGTCTGAGCCGCGCACCTCGTGACCAGCCGCGCGCAGAAGTCCGGCCAAGGAGCCCATGCCAGTTCCGGCGATGCCAATCAGGTGCAGTTTCATCGAGAGTCAAACGGCGCCAGCGGAAAATCTGGGAAAGTTGGGCATGGAGAACGAGACCGGGTCTCTATCTCCACTGCCGATGGCCGCGTGTCAACCGTCAGTTTCACTCTGCCCCCGCCTTCTTGCTCGTGCGCTGCAACGACTGAGGCGTGGTGAGATCAGGCCAGGTCGCGTCCCTCGACATCGGTCAACCGTGGCACACGTGCCGCATGGAGAAAAGCGGGCTGTCTGTCCCATGGTCCGAGGGTGGCCGTGACGGGCACCCTCGGCTTCGGGCGACGGCAGGTGGCTGGAAGGTGATACACTGGCACCCATGCGTAGCATTCTTTCGAGTCTAGCTTGCATGAGTCTGTCAATCGTGTGTGTTGCCTGCGGCGGCAGCAGTTCCACCCACGGGGGAATCGACGCTCGCGGATCGGGCGGCAGCACTGGCAGCGCAGACGACGCTGGCAGCACGGAGACCGGCGGTATCGCTGGTAGCATGGGAGCGGGTGGCAGCGCTGGGAGCACTGGGGGCACGGGCGGCAGTACAGGAACCGGCGGTGGCGCTGGATCGGGCACGGCGCTGGAGTTCTGCAATAGCGTCACCCAGGCGATGTCGAGCGTGATCGCCCGATGCATAGGCGGCACCGACGCCTACTGGTTCACGTTCTATTCGGCAGCCTTCGATTGCCAGCGCGTTTCGGTCGACGTTGCTGCGGGACGGATGGTCTATGACCAGAGCCATGCGGCGGCCTGCCTGTCGAGCATCGAAGGGGTCGACTGTTCAGCCATAGCTGGCTCGGGCCCGAGCCTGCCCGCCTGCACGCAGGTGCTCTGGGGAACCGTTCCCGCTGGTCAGGCGTGCTCACCCGACCCCATGTCGGACTGTGTTCCGGGGGCGTACTGCGAGCACGTCGGATACGCCTGCAGCGGCATCTGCCTGACGAGGGTGGCGGTGAACGGGTCGTGTCAGTCGCTCGACAGCGATACGACGCTTCCGTGTGTGGCAGGTGCGCACTGCGTCTCCGGAGTCTGCCTGGCCGACGCCAACGAGGGGCAGGCGTGCGGCGGTTACCCGAGCCCGACGTGCGCCGGTGACCTCCGGTGCCTTGGCGCCACGTCTATCGCATCCGGGACGTGCCATGCCGCCGCGAACTCGGGTCCGTGCACGGACAACTCAGATTGCAGTAGCAGTGGGTGCATGGGGCCGACCGGCGCCAAGACCTGCCAGCGCTGGAAGTTTGCCGGGGAGTCCTGCACCCCGGGCCAGGGAGAGTGCTGGCCTCTGCTCTACTGCGGCGCGGACGGAAAGTGCACCGACGCGCGGGCGGCAACCCAGAACCAAGCATGCGGACCCGATACCCGCGGTGAGATCGTCGGGTGCGCCGCGGGGCTCTACTGCAGCGGCGCGACCAGCACAACCATGGGGACCTGCGTTCCCCCCAAGGCCCTGGGTGATCCGTGCACCTGGTTGGACGTGTGTAGCGGGACCCGGGGACACTGCGATACCTCCACCCAGAAATGCGTGGCCTGCAATTGACTGTGGGCGCTCCGGCGAGATGGTCTACCCAATATGGCCGTGGCAAGGAACGGCCACACGGCAACGTTGTTGCCGAGCGGAAAGGTGCTCATCGTCGGCGGTCTGGGCAGTGGCGGCTATCGAGACGTCCTCGCCAGCGCGGAACTATACCAATAGCCGCGACGGCGAGCGCCAGGCAGTTCACTGAGGCACGCACCGGGGATCGCGCGGGGCTAGCTGGGTAGCAAAGTCCTTGACCACCAGCACGAACTGGACGCGAAAATCGCGTAGAGCACCGCCGTCCATCATGGGCTGGCCACCCGAGGTGTCCCACTTGAGCGCCGACACTACGGTCGAACCGCAGGCATCGAGACGGCCGCGCTTGCGCTGGGTGAGCCAGGCCTCCTCCCAGTCTTTGGCACGCGCGCGATCGCAGGGATGGTCCTTGCTGCCGCACCCCACGGCAAGCACGTCGTACCACCAGGGGCCCGTGGGACCATACTCGGCGATGCGCACCGAAGGTGTCACGCCCTCCCCCTTCTTGGCCTCGCGGCTTTCGATGAGAAACTGGTGGCTACTGCCTGCGGGCAGGTCGAGGTAGAAGCACTCCTCTTCCTTCCCGCTATGGCTCAGGCGCCCCAGCGTCGGGGAGGTGAGCACGATCTCCCCAGCATCCCCTGACATGCGGATCTCGAAACGCTTGTGATCCGGGGCCGGCGGCGCGGTCTCGGCATTGTCGCCCGGCCTGCGGCAGCGGCACTGCCCGCCCTGGCAGCGCGCCCCGGCCAGCGCGGTGGCTGGGACGGGAGCCGCGAAATCAACATGCTGCGCTGTCTCGACATCGCTGTCGTGCGCACAGCCCACCCCGAACAGGGGAGCCATTGTGAGTACCCATGGACGCAAACGCATTGTGAACGTAGGATACTACGCCCGTGCCCCCCATTGCCTGCAGAATCTTGTTGCTTTCCTGCCTGCTGCTTTCCGCCTGTGCAACCAGCGATGAAGGCAAGCCGATAAACTTCTCTCTCACCGCCCAGCAGAACTACGAGAAGGGCCTGGATGAGCTGAAGGCCGAGAACTACCCCGAAGCGTTGCGCTACTTCAGCTACGTCAAGCAGAAGTTCCCCTTCTCGAAGTACGCGGCCCTGGCCGAACTGGCAGCGGCTGACACCGAGTTCGCGCACGCCACCTACCAGGAAGCCATCGACGCCTACAAGAGCTTCCTGCGCTTGCACCCAAAGCACGAGAAGGTCGTAGAGGGCTACGTCTCGTTCCGCATCGCCGAGGCCTACGTGAAGGAGATGCCCGACGACTGGTTTTTCTTCCCGCCCTCCTCCGAAAAGGACCAGTCCGCGGTGCTGGATGCCCTGCGCGAACTCAGCAGCCTCATCGACCGTTTCCCCGACTCGAAGTACCTCAAGCAAGCGCGTGAGTATCGACGCGCGGTCATGGGCCGCCTCATCGACCACGAGGTCTTCGTGGCGCGCTTCTATCTTGACCGCGGCCATCCCAAGGGCGCCACCCTGCGCATCAAGGAGGCGTTGCGCCGCTACCCGGACTCAGGGCGCGATGCCGAGTTGCTGCTCACCCTGGGCGAGACGCAGCTCGAAATGGGTCAGCCAGCCACCGCCAAGCAGACCTTCCAGCGCATAACCCTGGACAACGCCTCGATCGTCGAAGTCAAGCGCGCCGAGTTGTTCCTCGACTTCATCAAGCGCCGTCACGGCGACGAGCCCAAGGATGTCTCGCCCCACGGATAGGCGCATGGTGGCGACGTCATTCAAGGCGGCCCGCAAGTCTCACTTTCACTAGTGGCCCGTTTCACCCCCACGCCCGATACCTTCCTGGTCGAGGAACTGCCCGCGTATCTGCCCGCGGGCGAAGGGCCACATACCTTCGTGTGGATCGAGAAGCGGGGGCTGACAACCCTGGAAGCGCTCGATCGACTGGCCCACGCGTTGGACGTGCAGGCCCGGGACGTGGGCTACGCGGGCATGAAGGACCGCAATGCGACGACCCGGCAGTGGCTGAGCCTGCCGGGGGTCGAGCCGTCGCTAGCCGCTGCCGTCGAGATGGACGGCCTGCGCGTGCTCGAAGCGCGCCGTCACCGCAACAAGTTGCGGGTGGGCCATTTGCGTGGCAACCGCTTCGAAGTCGTGCTCAGCGAAATCGTCGCAGGAGAAAGCGACAGCCTGCGCGCCCAGCTTCTCCACATCGCAAGCCACGGTCTACCCAACCGCTACGGCCGACAACGCTTTGGCGGCGCAGGTGACAACGCGCGAGTCGGCATCGAGATCTTGCGCGGAACTCGGCGCGAGCGGGATGCCCGCCGGCGCAAGCTGTTGCTTTCGGCGGTGCAGTCAGCGGTGTTCAACCGGGCGCTCGACCTGCGCGCGTCGAGCGGCGGACTCACTTTGGTGCGACTGGGGGACGTCCTGCAGAAGACCGCGACCGGGGGCTCGTTCGTGTGCGAAGAGCCGGAGCGCGACCAGGCGCGCGTGGACGCCGGCGAGCTGGTCCCCACTGCGCCCCTGCCCGGCAGCCGCACCATGCAACCGCCCGCAGGCACGCCGGCACACGCCCTGGAGGAGCAAGCCCTGGCCGACCTCGGGCTTGCTCCCGCCGAGTTTGCCCAAGCCGGCCGCGATCTGCCCGGCGCCCGCCGGCCAGTGGTGGTGCCGGTCACCCTGGGGGATCCACCGCTGCAAGAAAGCAGTGAAGGTCCAGGCACCGTCCGCCTGTTCTTCTCCCTGCCCGCGGGAAGCTACGCCACGGTCCTGCTGGAGGCATTGGGCGTAGGCATGGGTTAGCCAGGATCCTGCGGGGCGCGATGTGTTGTACTTCGTGTGCAAGCGGCTTTCGAGCTTTGCACTTGAAGTGCAAGAGCAGGCGAGCGGCCAAGAGGATCGTGGCGGAAATCCTTGGTTTCTCTGGCGAGTTGCGCTGGCACAAGGCTTGCTGATATGCCTGGGCGGCTGCAGGTGAGGCGAGTCCTCGCCAACTGGCCAACCACACGTAACCTTGAAACGGAAGAAGCCATCCGATGAAACATTTCGACGGGAGTGACAGCTTCGTGGTGCCCGGTTCTCACGGTGAGCAGAATTGGAGGACCGACATGTCAGCATCGTGGATGCGCGTTCTTGGCCTGATGCTCGCCTCAACCTTGCTCTTCGTCGGTTGCAGTCCGGCGAAGAAGATAGACGTGGGCGGCACGTGCATACTCAACAGCGATTGCAACGAGTCTTTGGTGTGCACAATGGGGAAGTGCCACGACGCCTGCCGCACATCAGGGGACTGCCCCGCGGGACAGAGTTGCATCACGGCCAGCGGCCAATCGAAAGTGTGTCAGCTTCCGGTCGAGACGCATTGCCTGTACGCCAGCGATTGCCAGCCACCGCTCACATGCGCCGTGGATCAGCGGTGCCACAATCAGTGCCAGACCAATCTCGATTGCGCTTCTGGGCAGACCTGCACGACCACGAAGACCTGCGCCGAGCCGACCCAGGTGGACTTGAACAATAACCTCATTCCGGCCGACGCTGGTGTCAGTGGCTCCGGTGGTGCCTCGGGTGCTGGCGGCGCAGGGGGTTCCATCAGTTCAAGCCCCGATGGTTCCCGAGATCTTTCTGCGGCTAGCACCGGTGGTACCATCGCCAGCGGTGGTGCGCCGGGTACAGGCGGCTCGATCCGTCCCAACCCTGATGCTCCTGCAGATTCTCCTGCGGCAAGAAGCGGGGGCATCACCAGCACCGGCGGCACCATCGCCAGCGGTGGTGCGCCGGGTACAGGTGGCTCAATCAGTCCCAACCCTGATACTCTTGCAGATCGTCCCGCGGGTGGAATCACTAGCACCGGAGGAGCCACCGGCAGCGGCGATGCGTCGAGTACAGGCGGCTCGCTGGACGGCGGATCGCCGGCGATCGACAGTTCGACAGAACCGCCCGTGATCGACGGTTCAACGGAGCCGCCCGCACTCGACGGTTCGGCGGAACCGCCCGTGATTGACGCTGCTGATGCGGCCGCGTTGCCCGTGATAATCAGCTTCGTCGTGGGGGCAAGTCCGGTAAGCGCAGGTGACGGCACCACGTTGACCGCGACGTTCATCAATGGAAGCGGCGAGGTGGACCACAGCATGGGACCCGTGACCAGCGGAGAAGCGGTCCCCACCGGCATCCTCACCGCGACTACGACCTATACGTTGACCGTGACCGGCTCGGCTGGTGCTGCCGCTGTCCAGACCGTGACGGTGACCGTTCTTCCGTTGCCTATCATTTCAAGCTTCCTTGCCGCGAAGTCAATTATCGCCAGCGGCACGAGCACGACATTGAAGGCGGTCTTCTACAATGCAGTGGGCGCGGACGTCAACAATGGCGTCGGGGCTGTGAGCAGTGGCGTTCCTGTCCCAACGGGGAACCTGTCGACGAGCATGGCATACACTTTGACTGTCACCAATGGCGCGGGAGCAGTCGCCACGGCGCAGGCATCGGTGACGGTGGCACAACCCGGAACCTGCGTGACCGTGGGGTCCATGTCGATCGCACGCGGATATCACACGGCGACGGTGCTCAAGAATGGCACCGTTCTGCTGGCCGGAGGAATGGGGTCGGGGGGCTATGTGCAGAGTGCTTGCGACTTGTACGATCCGGCCACTGGCGTCTTTACCCCCACGGGAGCGATGAAGACCGCGAGGGGTTGGCACACGGCGACGCTACTTGCAGACGGCACCGTGCTGATTGCGGGTGGAACCGGAAACAACAGTTCTATCTTCAGGTCGACCACCGAGACCTACGATCCTGCCACTGGTATGTTTTCTGATTCAGCCGAAATGACAGTTGGAAGATATGGACACACGGCCACAGTGCTTCTAGACGGAAGAGTGCTCATGGCAGGCGGTGCAAGCGGTTGGAGTGCAGAGATCTACGACGCGGTCACGAAGAAGTTCACGCCCACGGCGGGGTTGATGGTGGAGGTCAGAGCGCGGCATACCGCGACGCTTTTGCCAAGTGGGCGGGTGCTGCTCGCTGGTGGGGGCGAGGGTGCTACTGCTGAACTGTACGACCCAGCGACAGACAAATTTGCAGCCACCCTTGGCGGGATGGTCGCCTTCAGAACGCAACACGTGGCGACGCTCTTGACGAGCGGAGGAGTCCTTCTTGCGGGTGGAAACGGCGATGGGCAGATCTACGCTACCGCGGAGATCTACAATCCAGCCACGCAAGGTTTTGTCGGCACGTTGGGTAGCATGGCCCAACCGAGGGTCAAACCCACAGCTACGCTCTTGCCCAGTGGCCGAGTGTTGATTGCTGGCGGGGCCCAAGATTTTGGAACATCCCCTACCTTGGAGTCATACGATGCCGCAAGCGGAACCTTCGGAATTTCAGGCACAATGAGCACTGGAAGAGATAGCCCGACTGCAACATTGTTTGAGGACGGCAGTGTGCTGCTTGCGGGCGGCGATGTCTATGACGAAAACGGCTCCTGGGTGTGCCTTTCGAGCGCAGAACTATGCCACTTCTGAGAAACGGGTTTTCCTAGCTGCCAGTTTTCAGCCTCATGACACCAGCCGTTTCTTGCAGGGGCGTGGGACCAGGGAGGCGAGGCAAGACGACCTGTGATCCAGGGTCTACGAGATGCCCAGTGGCCGTGCGGCGCGGCCAGGCAGCGCACGCCGGTTGGTGGTGTGAATTCCACCGGCAGCCCGCGGCGTGCGCATAGACGCGCATCGTAGCCGGTAGAATACGAACTGAGTCGACACGCGCCCAGAGGACGGTAGTTCCGGCGCAGGGCACTCTGCCACTCGGGCCGTTGTGGCAGAGGCCAGGTTTCAACTGCCGGTGTGCAGCGGGCTGGCTCGAGGCGTGTGACGGCCTCTTCAGCTCGGCGCAGGTGGACCAGTTGATCGGTGTGCTCGAACCGGTGCGAACGACGGCGATTGCGGTCTGCGCGCCGGATTCGGCACCCACGACGGAGATGCGGGCATTTTTGGCGCGGGGGCTGTTTTTTCTTGTGCAAGGTGAAAGGTTTTTCACCCAGGCCTCACTAGGGAAAGCGACGTGAGCAATCCGCTTCCTCACGACACCCCAGGATGGAGGTTACATTATGACGTGTCACAGAAGGTTCGATCGGTTGCTCCAGGCCACTTGCTTCGGGCTGGTGGGTATCCTGGCGGGCGTCGGCTGCGGCGGAAGCAACAGCCCCGCGCCATTGGTAAACCACGACAGCAGCGCGGGCGGTAGCACGTCCGTCCCGGACTCGGCAGCCCCCGACAGTGGCGGATCCGTTCCCGACGCTACCGTATCCGGTCCGGAAGTCGCCCAATTGCCCGCGCTGAGGGTTGTCCCGGCGGCACTCAACTTCGCCGAAGTAGAAGTCGGGCAAATCAGTCCAGCGTTGGCTGTGACCATCACCAACACCGGTGCCCTGGTTGCGCTCATCCCGAAGGTCGACGTCCCGGTATTCGGTGTCGCTAGCACGACCTGCGCGACCCCCGCGGCAAGCTGCACGATCTCGGTCGTGTTTGCCCCGACGACTGTGGCGGCGGCAAGCGGTACGCTCACCATAGCTCCGAACCTCACGGTGTCCTTGAGCGGCATAGGCGGCCCGCCGCGCGCTTTCAGCGCAACCCCGTCGGCGCTTCCGGCGACGGTGCTTCCGAATCAGGCCGTCCCATTTTCTGTCACCGTGATTTCCACGAACGCACTGACCGGCTTGACCTGTACCTCCAGTAGTCCCGACCTGACCCCGGATCCTACGCCGGCGAACACAACCTGCACAGGAACCATGGTGGCGAGCACCCCTTGTGTCTACGGCTTCATGTTCAAGGCCGCGACGCCTGGGGCGAAGAACGATACCATCGTGTGTAGCGCTGGCACCACCGTGAAGAACGTGTCCGTGACCACGACCGTGGTCACGCCCCCGATGCTAACCATCGCTCCCAACCCGGGCAAATTCTCGGCCACAGTGGGCGAGACCAGTCAGGCCGTCACCTTCAGCGTCGGCAATGCCGGCGGGTCGGCTTCCGACACCTTGAAAACCGAGTTAGGTGGCATCAACGTGAGTGAGTTCGTAGTCACGGGCAACAAGTGCGTGGTTCCGCTCGATCCACGTGCAAACTGCGAGATCCAGGTAGTGTTCAAGCCCACCACCTCGGGCACCGACAAGGCCGCCACCCTCACGGTGACCGATGCCACGCCAGGCTCCACCCCGGCTGTTGCAAATCTAACCGGAATCGCGATCAGCGGGGCCACGTTGGTCATCGCCGGACCGACAGACCTGGGCATCGTGCAGGTTGGAGACGCAGGGAAGGCGTCGACCTTCACCATCACCAACAAGGGTGGGACCGCGACCGGCGCGCTGACGGCTGCGGCGGACGACGCGGAGTTCGCGATCGGCAGCGATACTTGCGCCGGGGTTGCTCTGGCACCCAACGGCGCCTGTACGTTTACAGTCACCTTCAATCCGACATCTGCGGGCGCCAAGAGCGCTGTGCTGACGGCTTCGTCCGCAGGGACCGTGCTGGGGACCTATCAGATTTCCGGGACCGGCAAGACTCCGCCCGGCCTCCCTGCCATTGACATGCAGCCGCCCAGACTCGACTTCGGGAGCGTCGGCCTGGGGACGGTCAGTGCCACGCAGAGCTTCACCATAACCAACACGGGCGGGCGCCCGACCGGCACCCTGACCGTGGCGAACGTCGGCGTGGGTGGCGGTGCTTCCCAGTTCAGCTACACGACGACCTGTCTGGCGGCGCTTGATCCGAACATGACCTGCCAGGTGGTCGTGACCTACAAGCCGACGGTCCTTGGCAATGCTTCGGCCACCTTCACGGTGAGCGACGGGACCTATGCGTCTCCTGACCGGGCCGTGGTCGGTACCGCTCTGACGAGCCCCGGCCTCAGCATTACCTGTCCGTCATATGATTTCGAGGACACCGTCGTCAGTCTGACCTCGACGGTCAAAGTGTGCACCGTTTCCAACGCCACTGGGGGCGCGTTGGCCTCGGGAACCCTCACTCTGGCAACCACCGGTGATTTCGCCACGACCGCGGGGACCGCGGCGACCGACTGCAGCGGGAAGTCGCTGGCCGCGGGTGATCAGTGCACGGTGTCCGTGGTGTTCAAGCCCACGGCCAAGGGCGCACGCATGGGCTCGATATCTGTGACCGGCGCGAACGGTGGCACCAACAGCAAGGATTTGACCGGCACCGGCCTCAGCATCATCGAGATCAAGCAGTTTACCGCCAGCGGCTACAACCTGACCGCGGTGAGCGCTACCAATCCCGCTTTCCCCACGTCGGTCAGTGCCGGGGGGACGTCCGATACCACGGCTATCCTGGCGGTGTTTGTCCGGGCTCCCGCGGGCAACCTGACTGTGGCCACCACGAACTTCACCACGAGTACTACGAATGCCGACTTCAAACAGGGCACCGGGTCGGTTGATGCCATCTGGGCGCCCGGCGCGGCCCACAAAGCAGTGGCCGCATGTATTGTCGGAACCACGACCACGGCGCCCACGGCCAGCACCGACGCTCCGTACTGCACCATGGCGGTGTCGTTCACCCCGCAGTCAAAGACCCCAGCCCAGAAGACGGGTACCGTGACCGCGAGTGGGGCCACTACAGGCACAGACACGGCGACGGTCCAGGGCACGTCCGCTGGCCCGATCTCCATCACTCCGTCGACACTGACCTTCTCCAAGGTTGCAGTGGGGACAGTAGGCACGGCCCTCACCCTGACAGTGTGCAATACCGGGACAGTCGCTGCCACAAGGGCGAGTTTCGCGATTACCGGGCCCAACGCGGCTGACTTTGCGGTGACGCTGGACGAAGTCTCGTACGCCACGATTGCTGCCAATGGCACGCCTTGCGTGCACCTGGCGTTGCGCCTCGACCTTCCGGCGGGCACGGAGGTAGGAAACCTGAGCGCCACCGTCACGGTGAGCGCCAGGATAGGCACTGGCGCTGGCGCGCCAACAGAATCCGACACGGCGGCCCTGGTGGGGACTTCGGGCGGTGGGCCGGTACTCACGGTTCCCGCCAGCCCCTTGGCATTCCCGGACACGGCCGTCACAGCCACCAGCGCCGCAGTCACGTTGACCGTAGCCAACACCGGAGCCGCGGCAACCGACGCGCTGAGCTTCACAATCCTGGATGGGAGCGAATTCACGCTGGCTCCGCCCGCAGGCCAGAGCCAAGGGACATGCCTGACCGGGACCACGAGCGGGACATGTGCGCCGTCTGCGGTATGCACCGGCAGGGTTTTGGCCGCCTCCACCGATAGCTGCACCCTGAAGGTCTGGTTCAAGCCCACGAGCAATCTCGGCACGGGTGCTCGTTCCGACACCCTGGCGGTTGGCACCGACAATGTCGGAACCAAGTTCCTCACCCTCAACGGGACCGCCACCAGCCAACTCACGGCCACGCCTGCCACTGCCGCCGTCACTGGCGACGCACCGATCGCGACCATCACGGTTACAAACCACGGGGCAGCCATTGCTGCAGGCGATCTGACCGTCGATTTCAAGGATCTTGCCCTCCAGACAGGCCAGGGCGACTTCGCGCTGGTAGCGAACAACTGCCTGGGCGGGGTTGGAGCGGTGGGCGGTGCCACCCCGACATGTACGGTGGGCTTTCGTCTGACAACAGCGGCGGCAGCTATCCTGGGGACCCGCTCGACCACCATGCGGGTGACGAATAGCAACGGACAGATGGCAACCGTGGTGGTTACCGGGACGGGTTGGAATGATGCGAATCTGGCGTTCACTGCAGCGACCGACATCGCGCGGGACTTTGGAACCGTGCGGCGGGGCGACACATCGACGGCCATCAAGTACACGGTCACCAACCTGGGTGGGGTGACCGCGGGCAAGCTGACCTTCGGCGTCTACCACAGCCCGCTTGCGACGATTCCTGTCGCGTCGGCCGACTTCGTCTTTGCCACGGACACGACATGCGTCAGCAACACAACGACCACGGCAGGCACTGCACTTGCTCCAGGCGCGAGCTGCAACATCATGCTGGCATTCAGTCCCGGCGCCACCACGGTGAACACCCAGCTAAGCGAGAGGCTGGTCGTGAAGGCGGACCCAGGTGCGACTGGAACAGGTCTGACGTCCCCGGTTATCAATGCCGCAACCACGGCGAGCAACGCTGCTGTTTACATGGTCACCAGCGCCTCTTCGACGCCGCCCAATGCGGCGCCGTATGACTTTGGCACCCACGATACAGCCCAGACGGTTTTGCTCGCCATTCACAACGCGGGCGCGACCACCGTCACCCCGGCGCTCCCGACCTTCACCAATGTTGTCGGGGGTGCGCTCACCGAATTCACCATCGTCACCACCGCGGGCACGGGGTCATGTGGTTTCGGCGGCACGATAACGCCGTTGGATCCGAACGATGCCTGCACCTTTACCGCGAAGTGGACGCCGGGCGCAGCAGCGGGCCCGCGCTCGGTCGTGGTGACGTCCGACATAACCGCCACCACGACGGCCAGCATGGAGCTGTTCGGGCGCCGGCCCGGGCCGGCCGTGTTGACCGCGACCCCGGGCTCCCTGGACTTCGGCAACGTGACGCGGAACGTGGATTCCTTGGCGCTGACCGTGGTCGTGACGAATACCGGCGAGTCGAACACCGGGGCTATGTCGGCCGACAACCCCACCCCCGCCAGCCGGCCCCGGTCGGACGAGATAAACGTTGGCACCGGGTGCACCCGCACGGGCACCGGGCTCGTGCCGGGAGCGAGCTGCAACCTGGTGCTTACCGTCCACCCAACTGCTTTGGGAGCGACCAACAACAATGCGGGCGTCGTCGTTACACCGACCAGCGGTACGGCGCTGACCATACTCGTGGACTGGGCTGGCTTTAATGCGCCCGCGATCAATCCAGACCCAACGCCGTTGAATTTCGGGAACAATTCCGTGTTGACGACAAGCGGTGCGCGAACCGTCACGCTGACCAACCCCACGGGTGCCACGCGAATGGCAACAGGGCCGCTGACCTTCACAGTTGGTGGTACTGACGGTGCAGACTTTGCTGTCCATACGGGTTTGGGGTCGGGCAACTGTGGCAACATCCTCTTCTCGGAAAACGGGCTTGATCCCACTCCCACAACTGGCAACGGTGGGGCTTGCTCGGTGACGGTAACCTTCACGCCGAGGACTCTTGCCCCTGCGGTGAAGAATGGCACCCTCACGGTAACGTCCACCTCCGGGGTCCAGGCTACAATCGCACTGACCGGTACGGCGACCGCAGGGCTTACCCTGTTCAGCGCCGCGGCAGCGACGGCTGCTGAGGATCGGCTCAGAACCACAGGAGCAGGCGCCGGCTGCCCCCTCACTGGCGGAAACTACGCGTGCGGAACTACGGATGTCAGTGCGGCTACGACCTTCGATTCGGAGACGTTCACCTTCCAGAACGGCGCCGGGGCTCCGCCCACCGGGCTGCTGATGGCGGACCTTGCCGGGACGGGCGCGAATGCGGCACAGGATGTGGCACAGTTCAACATCGTCACTGACACCTGCTCAGGCAGTAGCGTAGATAGCGGTGCCAGGTGCAAGGTGACAGTGCGGTTCCAGCCCGTGGCCACAGGTGCCTGGGGAGTGAGATTGACCGTCAGCGGAACGCCAGGCGATAGCGTTTCAGTGAATCTGACCGGGACAGGGAACTAGGGGGTGTCCCTAATTGACGGAGGCCTTTGGCGCGGGCGGCCGCTCGGCGCTGGCGGTCGGCCAGGAGTGCTCCTCGGGGGACGTCCATCAACGGCCGCGCTGCGCGCGTCCATGATGGACTCGGTCGTCGCCTGGCATCCGAGCCTCGCAGACGAGGCTCGGAGCGGCTCCTC
>PMBS01000311.1 GCA_003153015.1 Myxococcales bacterium | reverse complement strand
GGAGCCTGTGGCGGCGAATGTCCCCGTGTCTGGATCGTATAGCTCCGCGCTTGCAGAAGGCGCAGAGGACATAGTGGCGTAGCCAGCGGCAACGAGCACCTTCCTATTCGACAAGAGCGTCGCTGTGTGAGACGACCTGGCCTGGGACATCGAGCCTGTCGCGGTGAAGGTTCCCGCGCCTGGGTCGTATAGCTCCGCGCTTGCCAGGCTGCTGGTCAAAGACGGCCCGCCGCCGACGATGAGCACCATGCCATTCCCCAACAACGTAGCCGTGTGAGACGACCTGGCCTGGGACATCGAGCCCGTGGCGGTGAAGGTCCCCGTGCCTGGGTCATATAGCTCCGCGCTGGTGCTGCCGACCATACCGCCGGCGATGAGAACCTTCCCGTTCGCGAGCAGCGTCGCCGTGTAAGACAACCTGGCCTGGGACATCGAGCCCGTAGCGGTGAAAGTCCCCGTGCCTGGGTCGTATAGCTCCGCGCTGGCGCCGCCGCCGGGGACGGCGCGGGTCCCGCCGGCCACGAGCACCTTTCCATTCAGTAGCAGCGTCGCTGTTAGCAGCGTCGCTGTTGCAGTTGTCCTGGACGCAGTCATGGAACCCGTGGCGGCGAAGGTCCCCGCGTCCGGATCGAATAGCTCCGCGCCAGAACCTGCACCTGTACCGCCGGCGATAAGAACTTTCCCGCTCGGTAGAAGCGCAGCCGCGTGACCATACCGGGCCGCGATCATGGAGCCCGTGGCGGCAAAAAAGCCTGACATTGCTGCCACTGTGACCTGCGCGATCACGTAGTCCTGAGCCGGATTGGTTACGGTGAGCGTGAAAGTCGTGGTCGCAGACAAGGCCCCAGTATTCACCGCACTCCCACTCTGCACGCTGCCGATTTCATTGTCGATGGCACCGGTTCCGTTGGTAAAGGTTGCTGTCAGAGTCGTGCTGCTTCCAATCAGCACGGTTGATGCGGCGGCTGTGAAGCTCGTGATCGACGGCATGGGGACCACGGTCACTGTCGCCTGCGCGGTTACGGAACCACCCACAGCATCGGTCGCAGTCAGAGTATAGGTTGTGGTGTGGGTGGGCGTGACGACCTGGGAGTCGCCCGTGACCGCGCCGACGCCTGGATCAATGGACATCATGGTTGCCCCGGTGGCAGTCCAACTGAGCGTACTGTTGCGGCCTGCCGTGATCGTCTTGGGCCACGCTGTGAAACTGACGATAACTGCTCCAACGCTGCCCCCGTCGCTCGTGCCGCTCGCGCCGCTGATTCCGCCTGCACTGCCACCCGTGCCACCCGCCGAAACATCCGGCTCGACAGCAGGGGCGTCTGGCACGCCCGCATCACCGCCGCCGCCACTGGAAATCGCGCCGCCCACGCCACCGCCACCCGCCGCGCCACCGCCGGTGTCTCCACCGGTGCCCGTCGTGTCGCCAGTGCCTCCGGCTCCCGTGGAACCACCCATGCTTGCTTGCGCATCAATGGCATCGAAACTGCCCGCCTCATCCTGGCCTCCGTCCCCGCCCATGTATGGGTTCAACGTCAAGTCGTAACAGCCAACCAGCAAGACGACCGCGGATAGGGAGGCTAGAAGACGCGCGGGGTGGATTCGCATGGCTTGCCTCACGTGAAACGGCACCATCGAGAGAGAGTCTGTCATGGATCGCCCGCGCCTGGGGAGAATGGCGCATGAACCGGGCTGGATGGGTGCCTTCGACGTATGCCACAGCGCACTGCGAGTTCTGGCGACTGGCACGTCGGGGCGAGGTGAGACATGAGCGTCCGCAGGAGACGGTGCCGTCGTGCTACGCTTGAAGGACGGAGGCAGTCCGATGGCCACACCGCAAACAAAGATTCCGACGACGCTGGAGGAAGCGCTGGCGAGGCTGAAGTGCGACCCGGTCCATCCGGTGCGCGCTCAGGTGGAAGACCTGCAGGTGGAACTGCGGGTGGTGACTGTCAGCAAGGAAGAGACCACACTTGGCCTGGGCGATCGCATGGCAGCGGCGGGCCCGTGGGAAGGCGAGACCACCGAAGAACTCATCAGGATTCTGCGTGAGGGTCGGGATGCCGGCGGGAGCGCAGAGCCACCCGAGGGCCTGTGACCTGGCTGCTCAAGGGCATCAACAAGACGGATCTGGACCTGTTGATCGCGGCGAACGCGCTTGACCTCGGGGCCTCCCTGGTCACGAACGACCGCGCCTTGCTCGATGGCGCCATACCCGGACTCGACGTCGAGTACTGGGTTTGAGCCGAGCGCCCGCGCTGAATATGTCTCAGGCACCCATCCGGCGCGGGGTGTAGAATCTAGTTTGGGAGATCATGCGCCCTCAAGTCCGTGTCGACGATGGAGAAATGGCGGCGTTCTGCCGCAAAAACCACGTCCGCAGGCTTGCGTTCTTCGGCTCAGTTCTGCGCGCCGACTTTCGCCCCGACAGCGACATCGACATCCTGATCGAGTTCGAGCCGGGTCACGTGCCAGGTCTGGCTTTCTTCGCCTTGCAGGATGAGCTCGGCCAGATGCTCGGGCACAGGGTCGACCTGCACACGCCCGCCTCACTCAGCAGCTAC
The DNA here is from genome assembly GCA_003153015.1 of Myxococcales bacterium. Lineage (GTDB taxonomy): Bacteria > Myxococcota_A > Polyangia > Fen-1088 > Fen-1088 > Fen-1137. The sequence continues at coordinate 234 of PMBS01000311.1, read as the reverse complement.
TTCCGCGACCAGGTCTTGCGCGAGGCCGAGCCAGCCTATGTCGCTGCGTAATCCACGCGTCGCGCTTCGCCAGATGCGCGAACACGCGCGCGAGACGATGAACCTGCGATCTGCCTGCCCTGGTGGCCCAGCTCGACCAGATCGCGGCGGGCGGCTAGTCGGTCTCTCAGGCCTTTCTAGGGCGCGCGGGCGCTCGCTGCCGCTGGTTGGGCCGGGCGCGACTGCGAAGGGGAA
>PMBS01000027.1 GCA_003153015.1 Myxococcales bacterium | reverse complement strand
TCGAAGGCAATGCGGGCATTCCAGTCGGATTCGTCGGGGCTTTGTTGAAGTACATCGCGTAATCGCCCTTATCCTGATACTTTTGGGCGCCCCAGACGTCGGTGAACTCATCAAGCACGAGCATTCCCATCCGGTCGGTGAGATCGAGGAACTCCGGGCTGGGCGGATCATGGGCCGTGCGGATGGCGTTCACCCCGATGGCCTTGAGCTGCGCCAGCCGCCTCTGCATTGCTCGCTGCGGCGCAGCGAGCCCAAGCCCGTGGTAGTCTTGATGGTTGCAGACCCCTTGGAACTTCAGGCTCTTGCCATTGAGGGTCATGCCCGTGGCAAATTTGATCTCCCGGATCCCAAACGGAGTCACGTCATCGTCCACCGTGGTACCACCGACCAAGACGTTGGTCAGAAGCTGGTACATGTTCGGATTGGCGAGGTCCCATAGCTTGGGGTTCGTGACAGGGACGCTAAACGTGAAGCTGGCCGATGCCCCTGCAGCGATGGTCTGGGCAGCCGCCGAGACGGGCGCCAGCGCCGTCCCCGCGGCGTCGCTGACGATCCCCTGCACGCTCACGCTCGCCGAGGCCGTGCCCGAATTGACCACAGAGGTTGAGACCTGGACGGTCGCCGAAGTGGTTGTGGGCGCGGGTGTCTGCACATACGTGGCGTACTGATCGATGTGAACCGGATCGGTCGCAATGACGCGGACGCGGCGGTAGATACCAGCGCCCGCGTAGAAACGCGAGGCGGGCTGAATGCTGGTGTCGGTCTTGACCGCGAGCACGTTTTCCGCCCCGAACTTGATGCTCTTTGTCGCGTCGTAGCGGAAGCTCACGTATCCGTAGGGATGATTCCCGAGCTGAGTGCCGTTGATGTAGGCGGTGCTGTTCCCCATGACGCCGTCGAATTCAATGTAGACCTGCTTGCCCGACGTCACGCTTGCGGGAAGGGTGAAATGGGTTCGGTACCAACCGATTCCTGACGGGCAATAACCGCCCCGGCCGGTGGTCGCGGCACCTGAATCGAATGGCCCCTCGATTGCCCAGTCGTGCGGGAGGCTCACCTTGGTCCAACCGGAATCCGCGAAAGCCGTTCCCTCCGCTCCACTCGCGTCACCCTTGTTGAACAGCCAGCTCCGGTCGAGAGGTATGATCTGCCGGACCCGATTCCCGGGCTGAACAACAATCGCGCCACCGGCTCCGCCGGCCCCGCCTGCAGCGTTTCCACCCGTGGCCACCGTGCCACCAGCGGGCGGGGCGCCGCCTGTCCGAGCGGTGCCGCCGGTTGGGGCACTGCCACCCTTCGGACCGCCGCCCTGGCCACCCGCCCCTCCGGAAGGGGCACCACCGTCAACAACGATGCCGCCGACGCTGATGGAACCGCCGCTCCTGACGGAGCCGCCGCTGCTGGTGGAGCCGCCGCTGCTGGTGGAACCGCCGCTGCTGGTGGAACCGCCGCTCCTGGTGGAGCCGCCGCTGGCGCCTCCGGTTGTTGGGTTGGTGGTACTACCACCAGTTGTCGCCTGTCCGCCTGTGCTGGGCGTGCCACCGCTATTGGCTACACTGCCCCCGGTGGTGGCTCCGCCGGTCTGAGTGCCGCCGCTGCCAGGGGCGGGCTGGGTAGTGTTTCCGCTGCAACCAACAGCCAGCGGTGTGCCGACTAGCAGCACGAGAACGAGACAATGGGTCTTTCGCATCATGTTCATGGCTTCTCTCCAGAGCAACTGAGGTCGTGCCTTAGAAACGCAGTGATGTGGCTTCGTCGTATGGCTCAGCCAAGTTCGAAGCGAAGGCTAGATTCGTATTCTGTGCCTCACGCGGCATCCCGGCAACGTCCATATCCACGCGCCAAGCAGACATGGTCCTCGGGGTCATGGTCAACCCTCTGCCGCAGGCTCTGGTTCTGCCCAGATTTGAACTGCCGACTACCCGTTTGCCTGACCAGACGACGCAGCGTGCTCCAAACACGCGAGAGCGGTGCGTTGGCGTTGACGAACGAGGCCGCGGGGTCGTCTGCCTACACTGCTGATTGAAATTTGGACCGAGCCGTCGCGTNNGAGAATTTCAATCAGTAGTGCTAGGACCGGCGGCGTCGGCGCGCGCTCCAGCTTCTCAAGATGAGCAGCGAGCCCATGGCCAAGGAGAGGAACCCTAGGGGATCACCCGAACCGTCGGAGTCGGTCGAGTAACTACAACCGCCGGAAGTGGTTACGGGTCCGGTTGTCGACTTCGAATCGGAGCCCGCGGCATCGGGGATAGTGGGTGTGCCGGGTGGGGTATCGGCGGTTCCAGCAACTCGGCCATCGGTCACGCTGGGTGCGGTGTCGCGGGCGGAAGGGGCAATGGCGTCAACTGGCAAGACCGCAGCGTCGCTCGCTGGAATGGCGACATCAGGCCGATTGAACGTCACATCGCTGCCCGGGCTAGCGGCGTCGGGGCGCGTGCTTGCGACGTCGCTGGCAGGGGTGGCGGCGTCGGGCCGCGCACTTGGCGTGTCGCTGCCGAGGCTGGCGGCGTCGGGCCGCGTGCTTGGCGCGTCGCTGCCAAGCACGGCAGCGTCCGGAGTGATCTGCGGGGTGGCGTCTCTGCCGGGCGTGCCCCCAGTTTCCAACGCAGCGGCGTCGGGAGTTCGGGGCAAGCCAGCGTCGGGTGGCGTGGTGGTGCCACCTGGG
>PMBS01000279.1:9245-19866 GCA_003153015.1 Myxococcales bacterium | reverse complement strand
TCGAACTCGGCATCGTCCTCGTCCGCATCCTTGACCACTTCCTTGACCCGGATCTTCAGCTTGCGCAGCTTGTCGCCCAGATCGAGGATCTCCTCGATGGCCACGCTAGAGTTGAGCACAACTTGCAACACGCGACGCTCGCCATCCTCGATACGCTTGGCAATCTCCACCTCACCTTCGCGGGTGAGCAGGGATACCGACCCCATCTTGCGCAGATACATGCGCACGGGATCGTTGGTCTTGGAGTAGCCGTCGTCCTCTTCCTCCTCCTCGGGCTCTGCCGGCCGCACCGGCTCAGGGGTGACGCGCCCCTCCTCAGCCTCCGCCCCGCCCGACTTGTCGGCCACCCTCACCTGCGAAGCCGAGTCCACGATCTCGATGCCCTCTCCGCCCAGAGTCGAAAGCCAATCGTCGATCTGGTCGGAAGAGACGATGCTCTCGGGCATGTGATCATTGACTTCGTCGTAGGTGAGAAACCCCTTGGCCCTGCCGATGGTGATGAGCTCGCGCTTCTTGCGCTCGCTCTCCTTGCTCGACATGGGCGGCTTGGCCACCGGCTTGCTGACCGACTCCAGCTCGTCCTCGTCTTGGGTTCCTTCGCTCAGCTGTTCTTCTGCGTCTTCGATCATGTGGTTAGGTCCCTAGTTCGCTAAACCCAGCTTGCTGCGAATCAAATCCATCTCGCGCATCGAGATAGAGCGTGCTTCTGCTTCATCCCCCCGCGCCAGCGCCTCCCGGTGCTGGCGCCCGGCCAGCACTATCTCGGCCTCCACTCGCGACCGTCCCAACCGGCTCACCACGGCCCGCAACGCCTCTTCTGCCGTCTCAACTTTTTCCCAAGAGCCGTCCATCACCGCCGCCCCGACCGATGCCCGAATCTCAGCGGGGCAGGCGTCCAGCCAGGCGGGTACATCCGCCCTCTGCCCGGCCTGCAGGGCTTGCAAGGCCGTGCGGTAGACTTGCCGCATCCCCGGATCGACCAGCAAACCCAGGACGCGCCCCGCCTCTTCGGTGGAGGCCAGTTCAGGGTGGCTGACCAGCAACGCAAACGCGGCCAGCTCGTCGCGGGGCGGGTCGCGCAGAACCTGCGCTTCGGCAACCTCGCCGGCAGATGCCGGCGTCGCAGCCGGCCCCAGACGTCGTTCGACCGCCGTGTCGCGTACCATACGCACCACCTGCGGCACTGGCACGCGCAGCTTGGCGGCCAGCTCCCGCATATATAGATCTCGCACCAACGGGTTTCTCACCTTGGCCAAGACCTCAACCACCCGCCGCGCGGTGTCGGCCTTGCCCGGAATGGTGGCGTCGTCGGCCGCCTGCTGGATGAGATGGTCGAGCATGGGTCGCGCCCCCTCCACCAGAGCCCGGAAAGCCTGGGCGCCCTGCGCGCGCACGAAATCGTCGGGGTCGACCCCGGCCGGCATCTGCGCCACGCGACCATCAGCGTCGGCTTCGGCAAAGAACAGTCCCGCTTCCACGGCGACGGGGATGGCCTTTTCTGCCGCCCGCGCCCCTGCCGCGTCGCCGTCGAACACCACGACAATGCGCTTGGCAGCGCGGCCGAGCAGTTTCACTTGCTCACTGGTCAGGGCAGTGCCCATGGGGGCCACCGCTTCCTGCACACCAGCCTCGTGTAGGCTGAGCACGTCGAAATTGCCCTCCACCACGATGGCGGTGCCGCTGCGGCGAATGGCCTCCAGCGCCACGTGCAGGCCGTACAGGTTCTCTTTCTTGTGAAAGAGCGGCGAGTCAGGCGAGTTGACGTACTTGCGCTCCTTGGCCTCCGGGTCGAGCAAGCGCGAAGAGAACCCGATGGGGCGCTTCTGCCGGTCAAGCACAGGCAGCATCACGCGGTCGCGAAAGAAGTCGTAGCGTCCGCGCTCGTTGGCGCCCACCAGCCCCAACTGCTCCGCAACGCTGCCCGGAATGCGAAGTGAGGCGAGATGCTTCTGGAGCGTGTCCCAACCCGGCGGCGCATAGCCCAGGCGAAAACTGGCGCGCAAGCCCGAGGAAACCCCCCGCTTCTCCACGTAGGCTCGGGCCGCGCCGCCCACCGGAGCAGCGAGCTGGGCCTCGAAGAAACTGGTGGCGGCCTCCATCACCCGCAGCATGCGCTCGCGCTCGGATTCCGCCTCGGCTGCTGCCTGTCGTTCTGCGGGAGATTGCTTGACCTCAGGCAAATCCACGCCTGCTTGGCTAGCCAAATCGCGCAGCACCTCCATGAATGATCGCTGCTCGATCTTGACCAAGAACGAAAACACGTCGCCTTTCTCGCCACAGCCAAAACAGTGAAAATATTGCCGCTGCTCGTGCACGTTGAACGAAGGGGTTTTCTCCGCATGGAAAGGACAAAGTCCTTTCCAGCTTCCGGTGCCGGCTTTTTTCAGCTCCACATACCGTCGGACGATGTCCACGATGTTCGTACGATCGCGGACATCGTCAATTTTTTCGCGTGGCAGCAGAGGCAAATCGAAACCCGCGCCCCAGAAAGAGCGGCAGGACGTATTAGCTCGCAGCCTGCACTAGTCAAGGGGAGATCAGGCTCGAAGAGGAATTTGCCCAATTCACTCATCATATCAATGAGTTACGACGGCTGAGGACACAGATGGGCCTTGCAGCCGCAACCATAGGGATCACTCCGGCCACGGCCACGACCACGGCCACGGCCACGGCCACGACCTCTCGCAGCTGTCGTGGCGCTGTCGAAAACCTTCGCGGCCCGCGAGGAAACCGCATCCGAGTAGTGCCGAGGGGCCATTGCCAGTCGACAGCTCAGAATCCTACTGGCCGGCGTCGTTCTGAAGAATCTGCTCATCCTGCCGCTGAATGATGATGAATTCCACGCGGCGGTTCTTGCTCCAGCACTCCTCGTTGTGTTGCGTGCAGATCGGCTTGGTTTCGCCATAGCCCTTGGCGCGCAGTCTTCCCAGCGTGACGTCACGGTCTTCGAGCGCCCGCATGACGGACTTGGCGCGCCGATCGGTGAGGTCGAGGTTGTGTTCGTCATCGCCGCGCTCGTCAGCGTGGCCCTGAACCTCGATGAGTTTAATCTCCGGGTGGCCCTTGATGGTTCCGGCGATCTGGTCGAGCAGCGGGAAGGATCGCGGCAGGATCTCATCCTTGTCGGTCTCAAAGTAGATCTTGTCCATGATCTCCAGCTTGCCTCGCTGAACAATGACCAGGCCCTTGTCTGGGCAGCCATCCTCGTCTTCAAAGCCGTTGTAGGTTTCCGGCTCGTTCGGGCACTTGTCGAGCTTGTCAGGAATGCGGTCGTGGTCATTGTCCGGATCGGGACAGCCGTCCTCGTCTTCAAAGCCGTCGAAGTCCTCGGGGTCGTTGGGACACAGGTCCACCTTGTCCGGGATGCCGTCCTTGTCATTGTCCGGGTCAGGGCAACCGTCCTCGTCTTCGAAGCCGTCGAAGTCCTCGGGCTGATCAGGGCACTTGTCCACGTCGTCGGGGATGCCATCGCCGTCGCGGTCCCTGACTACGCCGTCCGGACAACCATCCTCATCCTTGTAGCCGTTGTAGGTCTCCGGATCGTTGGGGCAGCTATCCAGCTCATCCGGGATGCCGTCCTTGTCGTTGTCTGGATCCGGGCAACCGTCCTCATCCTCGAAACCGTCGTAGTCCTCTGGATCGTCGGGGCACTTGTCGACATCGTCCTTGATGCCATCGCCGTCCCGATCCCCCATACCCGGCTCGAAGATGAAACCTATGAATGCGCGGCCCTTGGCCGCCCCATATGATGAGCTGGGCGTGATCTGGTAGCCGCCGCCTGCCTCGAAGAAAGAATTGGCAGCCAAGTACAGCTTGATGCCTGCGATGGCCTCGCCCCCAGGCTTCATGGACGATTCGCTGCCATCCGGGGCGATCTTCTTCGAGTTGAGTCCCCAAAAGCCGTAGACCTCGCCCACCAGATCGAAGCGGAACGGCACCAGGCCCCAGGCCGCGCCCAGGCCCGCCAAGATCTCGTTGCCGACCTTGATGCCCTGGAGGTTGTTGGGCTGCTGCGGGGCGGGGACCGAGGTTGAGGGCCGAAAAAAGTAGTCGGGGGTATCTCTGAAGGTTGACGCGCCCTTGGTGCGAATCCTGGCACCTACGTTGATCGCGGTTCGCAGCACCCCGTAACGGCCCCAGCTGGCGTCCAGCACTGCCGAAGGCTGGAAGATGAACTGATCCTCGCCCATGAAGTGGTCCTTGGCGCCGGGCATCGGCACGACGAAGCTGGGCATCAGGCTGACGCCGATCTTTTTTCGGCTGGGATTGATGAAGCGAATCTTGGGTTGAATGACCAGATCCCCGACCCCCTGCGAATCCATCTGATTGGGCGTGTCTCCGTTGGCCACACCGGGGTTTTGTGTGGGCGTGCCTTCGCCCGTGAGCACGGCAATTGGCAATTGCAGGCCGATCTGCAGGCCCAGATGGTCTCCCTGCACGAGACCGATGGCCCCCTGCAGGGTGGTCGTGATCAGATTGGTGACCGTAACGTCCGAGCTGCTCGTGCTACCGGGCACCACCCCCTTGAACTGCAGAGGCTTCCACGCGATGGTGGTGATCAGCCCGAAGGAAAGGTCGAGCGGCGCCAGAATCTGGGCGCCGTTCAGGGTGAAATAGCCCTTCGAATCGGCCGCTGGCCGGAACAACTGGAGATCGATCGGAGCATTCTTGAGCCCAGGTGTGGGCTGCGCCTGCGCCAACGCCTGCGAGGCGAGGCTGAGCAAAGCCGTCGTGAGTGCGAGACCGAACATGTGTTTGCGAAAATCCATGCGTTTCTCCGTCGGGTACGAAGCGAGTGGGTCCTGCGGCCAACACAACGAGCGTTCGCGGGGCACCGGCACCTATATATCAGTGGGCGGATCTCTGGTAAAGGGGCGCGATTCAACCTTGGACGCCACCCTGGCCGCCCGGGACGGTTCGGCCACGGCCACGGCCGCAACCTCCATCTTCACCCGCTGGGTCAAACCTTCGTCGCGCAAAACGCCAAGAAACACGGCGAGTTACGCCGGCTAGGAGAGAATCCCCGTGAGTTGGCGGACGATCCCGGCGCGAATACTCCCCCCGAGAGGCCCCAGGAGAAACCCCAGGTCAAGAGCGACCCGAACCTGGGTGTCCTCCACCTCCAGAGCGGCCTTCAGCCCCTTGCGTGTGACGATCAGCCGGGTTTCGCCATCCCAGCGGCAGGTTGCGCTGTACTCACGCTCCAAGCGGGAGGTGGCTCCCATGATGCGGGTGCGGGCCTCATCGCGCGATAGGCGGTGGGGAATGTTAACATTCACTCTCGGCATGCGCTCCTACTCTAGCACGGAGGCATCCGAGACCAGGCCTGGCGATGGATCAGGGGCGCAGGCGCTCGGAGAGTGCCGCCGGGAACTCCCGGATGTCGCCCTGCTTGTCTACGCAGGCGTGCACGGTGTGGCCGGTGGCCAGCAGGTCGTCGCCGCGCAACACCCTGTACTCGAAGCGGAGGGACGCGCGCCCCAACTCGGCCAGCGTGGTCTCGATGACCAACATGTCGTCGTAGAAGGCGGGCCGCTTGTAGTTGACCTTGGCTTCGATGACCGGCAAATAGACGCCATGCGTGCTTTCCACGTCGCGCCAACGCGCGCCCTTCTCTCGCAGAAAGTCGCTACGGGCCGCCTCGAAGAAGCGCAGGTAGTTGCCGTAGTACACGACGCCCATCTGATCGGTGTCGCCATAGATCACGCGAATTTCAGTCTTGGCCATTTGCCCTCCTGGGTGACCAGAATATAGACTATCGGCCATGCCTCTCGTCTTCGAAGAAGTCCACGCGTCCCCCGACAAGAAACACGTCAACCAAGAGTGGTTCATCCTCGCCAACACAGGTGCCTCGCCGGTTAGCACGGCCGGCCTGCAGGTTATCGTGAGCATGCCGGGCAAGCGCGGCTCGGTGATGGGTCAGATCGACCCGGGCTTCCTTCTGCAGCCAGGTGAGAGAATACTCATCGTGAGCGGCGTTCCCGGGAAGGTTTCCCAGGGCGATCCGCCGGTACGGGAGGGAATGCGCAGCTACCACCTGTTTCAGCGCGAGGGCCTGCTGCGCGGCAGCGGGACAACCCTGCGGTTCGCCATGAACCAGGTGGACGTGGCGCGCGTCACTTTTGACCGCGAAGCGCCCCTCGGTATTGCCCCGGCCAAGTAACGCCGGGGCGCCTAGATTTCCATTATCTCTTTGTCCTTCTTGGCCACCAGTTCATCCACCTTGGTCACCGCCGCGTCGGTGGACTCCTGAACCTTCTTCAAGCCCGACTTTTCCTCGTCCTCGGTGATGTCCTTGTCCTTGAGGAATTCCTTCAACATCTCGTTGGCGTCGCGGCGAGCGTTGCGCAGGGCCACCTTGGACTCCTCGGCCATCTTCTTGACCATCTTGACCAGATCCTTGCGCCGTTCCTCGGTGAGCGGCGGCATGGGCAGGCGGATGATCTCGCCATCAGAAGATGGGTTGAGGCCGAGCTGCGAGGAACGGATGAGCTTCTCGATCTCGGGGATGAGCGACTTCTCCCAGGGCTTGATGGTAATCAAGCGCGGGTCGGGCGCGTTCACCGACGCCACCTGGTGCAGCGGCGTAGGCGTGCCGTAGTAGTCAACCCGCAGCCCGTCGAGGATGGCCACGTTGGCCCGTCCGGTGCGCACCTTGCCCAGATCCTTCTTGAGCGCGTCGATCCCTTTGTCCAGATTCGCTTGTAGGTCTTTGAGAACGTCACTTACCATGGGAACGCTCCTCCTCTGCCACCGGCGGAGTGCCGGGGTAGCTGGTGCGCGGTTCGCGCCGGTCCTCGACCACGAGGGTGCCGAGCGGCTCGCCGAGCACGACCCGTCGGACATTACCCGGCTTGGTCATGTTGAAGACCAGAATGGGCAACTTGTTGTCATGGCACAGCGAGATGGCCGTGGAGTCCATGACCGCCAAATTCCGATTGAGCACATCCAGATAGGACAGGCGCCGGAAAAGGCGCGCATCCGGGAATTTCTGCGGATCCTTGTCGTACACGCCGTCAACCCGGGTGGCCTTCATCACGATATCGGCCCCGATCTCCATGGCGCGCAGGGAGGCCGCGGTATCCGTGGTGAAGAACGGGTTGCCCGTGCCCGCACCGAAAATCACCAGACGGCCCTTCTCCAGGTGCCGGATAGCGCGCCGGCGGATGTAGGGCTCGGCCACCTTCTGCACTTCCAACGCCGAGAGCACTCGCGTCTTGGCTCCCCGTGATTCCAGGGCGTCCTGCAGTGCCAAGGCATTGATGAGGGTGGCGAGCATGCCCATGTAGTCAGCGCTGGCTCGGTCCATGCCGGTGGTGCTGGCCGCCACGCCGCGGAAGATGTTTCCGCCACCGATGACCAAGGCCAATTCGACGCCCAGACTATGCACGTCGATGAGCTCGTCGGCGATCTGGGCCAGCACCGCGGGATCGATGCCTGCGCCCTTCGCGCCCATCAGGGCTTCGCCCGACAGTTTGAGCAGAATGCGCCGGTATTTGACCCCGGGGGCTAGAGGTGGACGCGCCACACCCTCGGCCGCCAGCGCCGAGCCCGCAGGCAGGACCGCCAGCGTCGGCGTCACGCCCGGAGGCAGATCCGCAGAAACGGCTCGCTTGCCTCCGGCCCTGCGCTTTCCCTTCCCGGAGTCCACGTTCGCCTCACTAGGCTTGGCCGGCCTGGCGCTTCACCTCTGCGACGAAATCGTCGGTGCGCTTGGCCAGTCCCTCGCCCACCTCGTAGCGCACAAAGCGCCGGATCTTGATGTTCTCGCCGATCTTCCCGATGAGGTCGGTGAGCAGGCCGCGGATGTCCTTCTTGCCCTCGCTGTCCCGGATCCACACCTGGTCGAGCAGGCAAACCTCCTTGAACCACTTCGCCATCTGGCCCTCCACGATTTTCTGCAGCACCGGCTCGGGTTTATTCTGCTGGCGCGCCTGCTCCAGGCGAATGGAACGCTCCTGCTCGATGACCGCCGCGGGAATCTCCTCCTGCGACACATACTGCGGGCTCATAGCCGCCACCTGCATGGCGACCTCGCGCGCGAAGGTCTGGAAATCAGTATTGCGTGACACAAAGTCAGTCTCGCAATTCACCTCGACCAAGACGCCGATGCGCGATCCATGCATGTAGCCCGCTACCACGCCCTCGGCCGCGATGCGCGTGGCCTTCTTGGCCGCCTGAGCAACGCCCTTCTTGCGCAAATACTCGACCGCCTTCTCCATGTCGCCGCCACACTCCTGCAGGGCCTTCTTGCAATCGGACATGCCGGCCTGGGTGCGCTCGCGCAGGTCCTTGATCATCTGGGTAGGAATCTCGCTCATCGCCATCGTCTCCTGCTGCCTCAAGAAATCGGGAACTACTTCTCGCCCTCGTCCTGGGGGGACGCGGCCGCTTCTGGTTCGGGCATGTCGCCCCGCCGGCGCGACACGACCTCCACCCGAGGTCCTTCACCGCCGGAGGACACGCGGATGGTCTGCACCTCGCCCTCGCCCTCGCCCTGGGCGTGCGCCGCCGTGGCCCGCTCACGCGCCAGCTTCTGGCCGAGGATGCAGGCATCGGCCACCTTGGTAGCGAACAGGCGGATGGCCCTAATGGCGTCGTCGTTGCCAGGAATAGCGTACTCGATCAGGTCAGGGTCGCAGTTGGTGTCCACCATGGCCACGATGGGGATCTCCAGCTTGCGCGCCTCGCTCACCGCAATGTGCTCCTTGACCACATCAACGATGAACACCGCCCCGGGCAGTTCACCCATGGCCTTGATGCCACCCAGGGCCTTTTCCAACTTTTCCTGCTCGCGCGTGATGTTGATGACTTCTTTCTTGGTCAGACGCTCGAAGGTCCCGTCGGTTCCCATTTTCTCGATGGCCTGCAGGCGCTCGATAGAGGCCTTGACGGTGTGAAAGTTGGTCAGCGTGCCGCCCAACCAGCGGTTGGTGACGTAGAACTGGCCGCAGCGTTGCGCTTCATCACGAACCACGTCCTGCGCTTGCTTCTTCGTGCCGACGAACAGCACCGGCTTGCCGTCCGCGACGGTCTTGACCAGAAAGTCGAAGGCGCGCCGAAAGGCTTTCACCGAGTGCTGCAGGTCGATGATATGGATGCCGTTGCGGGCGCCGAAGATGAATGGCTTCATCTTGGGGTTCCAACGCTTGGTCTGGTGGCCGAAGTGAACGCCTGCCTCCATCATGTCGCGCATGCTCAGCGGCGTGTCGATAGCCGCCATCGGGTTCTGCACCTCGGGAGCTGGTGGCAGGGGCGCGGGTGCGTCCGCCGGGCTGGAGTCGATCGTGTCCATGTTTTCCTTTCGCGTTGTTGTCCGCCGCCGACGTCATCGAAGGCCGAAGACCGCCCGGACGTCTCCGTCCGGGTCGGCACGCGCGGCCCACTCGGTCAGCGTGTGGTGTTGAAAGCGCCAACTTCCTACCACATTCCCAACACCTGTGCGGAAAATGATGCGATTTTCTTGGCGTCATGCTTCGGCCCGCGGCTTGCTAGTCACACAATCGTGCCTTGCTGCGGGCCTGCATCGCGCACGCCCCGCGACAAGCCAGGAGTTCGATACGGGCTCAGAACCGCAAAGGAGAATCATTCGCATGCCACTCACCAAGTCCGACTCCATGGTCGAGATCAAGCCTGCCACCGGAAAGTTGGGCATCATGCTGCCCGGAATGGGTGCGGTTGCCACGACCTTCATGGCGGGCGTCGAGGCCATTCGCCGCGGCGTCTCCAAACCCATCGGCTCGCTCACGCAGATGGGAACCGTGCGACTGGGCAAGCGGACTGACAACCGATCGCCCCTCATCAAAGAACTGGTGCCGATCGCGCGTCTTGAAGACGTCGTCTTTGGCGGTTGGGATCTTTTTCCGGACGATGCCTATCAGGCGGCTAGCAAGGCCGGCGTGCTCTCCAAGGAGCACCTGGCCGAACTCAAGGACTTCCTTTCGGGCATTCGGCCGATGACCGCCGTGTTCGAGCAGAAATTCGTCAAGCGGCTGACAGGCACGCACATCAAGAAGGGCAAGTCCAAGATGGACCTGGCTGAGCAGGTGATGGGCGACATCAACGACTTCCGCAAGCGCGAGAAGCTCGACCGCGCGGTGATGGTGTGGTGTGCCTCGACCGAGGCCTTCCGCAAGCCGGCGCCGGTCCATGCCACGCTGGCTACCTTCGAGAAGGGACTTGCGGCCAGCGATCCTGAGATCGCACCGTCGCAGATCTATGCCTATGCGGCCTTGAAGTGCGGCGTGCCCTACGCCAACGGCGCGCCCAACCTGACCGTGGACACGCCGGCCCTACTGGAGTTGGCCAGAAAGAACAGCATGCCCATCAGTGGCAAGGACTTCAAGACCGGCCAGACCTTCATGAAGACCTCGTTGGCGCCTGCGTTCAAGGCGCGGCTGCTCGGGGTCAGCGGCTGGTACTCGACCAACATCCTGGGCAACCGCGACGGCGAGGTGTTGGATGACCCCGAGTCCTTCAAGAGCAAGGAGGTGTCCAAGCTGGGCGCGCTGGAGCACATCCTGCAGCCCCACCTCTACCCGGACCTGTACCGCAATATGTACCACTCGGTGCACATCAACTACTACCCTCCCCGGGGAGACAACAAGGAAGGCTGGGACAA
>PMBS01000279.1:0-9205 GCA_003153015.1 Myxococcales bacterium | reverse complement strand
CGCGGCGAGGAGCTGATCACGCATCTGGGACTGGAGTACTACGACTAGAAAGGCCCGGTGGCCGGTAGCCGGTAGCCGGAACCGAATCCGGAACCGGTCACCGGAACCGGATCCGGCCATCGGCCACCGGATCTGGCGCCGGAAGCTCTTGACCACGAACCGCGCCAGCGGTTAGCTCGCTGTCCAAGGAGCCCGACCGCTTGAGAGACATGCTGACCGCACCCACGCTTGTCCTGGCCGGGTTGCTGGCCGGGTCGGCCCCGGCGTTTGCACAGGGCAATTTGCCCGCCGCCTCGCCTGTGCCCGAGGCGGCGGTTCTTCCCGGCGCCAGCGCACCGCCCCCGACATCACCCGGCCTCGACGTCACCCAGCCATCCCCGACCCAGGAGAAGGCGGGCAAGCCCATGGTGAAGCAATGGTGGTTCTGGACGGCCCTCGGGGCCGCAGTGGCCACCACGGTCGTGATCCTAGTGCTGGCCGATCGCGGACCTTCTGCGCCGAACACCACCCTCGGGAATCAGGAGTTTCGGCCATGAAGCGGGCGCAGCTCACGAGTATAGCGCTGTTGCTTTCCGCGCTGGTGGCCGCCTGTTCGGCGGACAAGTCGTTCGTCGTGGTGTCGGTGTTCGGCAGCGTCCACCCGATCGCCAACGTGGCTCAGCTTCGGGTCAACGTGACCGACGGGACGAACAGCGACCAACTCCTCTATCCTGAAAGGCCGCTAGACGCTACCGCCGTGCTTCGCCTCGACCCCAACACGCCGGGCGCCACGCCAGTTACTTTCTCGGTGAGTTTTTCCACCACGTTCAAGGCCGACGTGACCCTTGACGTGGAGGCCCTTGGCGTGGAGGCCCTCGACGGGACGCAGGCGTCCTTGGGCAGGGGCAGCAGCGATCCACAGCCACTCAGGGCGGGACAGGCGACCTACGCGACCGTCAACGTGAACCCGTCCTGCGATCCCATGGCGCCCGCGGCGACCTGCACCTGCGCGCTGGTGTGCTACCAGTCTTCCGGACCGGAAATGCTCTGCTTCCCCGCAGGCCAGGGGAAGCCCGGCGACTCGTGTACCAACATCACGGACTGCGCGCCCGGCTCAGCCTGCTTCGAGTTCAATGCCTGCTCGACCGCGGCCCAGCCTCGCAAGACTTGCCGGCAGTTCTGCAACGTTGACTCGGATTGTGGGGTTGGCTCCCGCTCCTTCTGCAATACCGGCGTCGCTTGCGACCAGACCAGCACGTCGTTCCGCCTCTGCTCGCGTCCCTGCGACCCCACCGGCGACGCGAGCGTGGGCTGTGCCCCGGGCCTACTCTGCTTCATCTATTCTGGGGAGATAACCGACTGCGCATGTCTCGATCAAAGCCGCGTGGGTGTGGTTGACGCTTCGTGCGCGACTGATGAGAACTGCCAGCCCGGTCTGATGTGCGTGAACCGCGGCGGCTCGAAGAGCTGCCAGACCATCTGCCAATTGAGCAGTCCCACTTGTGCCGCCGGAAAGACTTGTACCCGGCTGACCAATCCCGACTATCAGGTATACGGGGCCTGCCTGTAGGAAATTCTAGGGAGACGGGAAACCACTGAACTGCAGAATCGCGCCACCCTCGCTGCCCGCCTTGTCCGCGTCCACCACCAGATAGTACTTGCCCTGCGCAAGCCCGGTGAGCTGGTAGCTGCCGGTAGCTGCGCCCGCCGTGGCCTTGCAGTCGATGCGCGTGTCGGCCTCGCAAGGCAGGCGGGGGTCGAGTTCCTGATAGAGGACCAGGGCGTGGTTGCCAACCTGGGCCCATTCGATGGTGAGATCGGCCTTGGTGGTTAGAGTGAAACCAACCACCGCGTCGGCACCGCCCGTGCCGGACACACAAGGACTCATGGTTTGGTCATTGCCGGCGCCCGAGGTCTGAACCGCCGCCGAGGTAGGCGTGCCGTTGAGCGGCAGGATACCCAGGGCCTTGTCCGGGTGGCAAACCAGCTTCTGGCAGCTCGGATCGCCAGCGCACTTGTGATCGTAGCAGTCTATCGCCCCGTCGCCATCGTCGTCGATCCCGTTGTTGCAGATCTCCAGGATGGTCTCGCTGATGCCGGTCAGGGCGAGGTTCATGGTGCCTTCGGTTCCGCTGGTGAAGGCCTGTATCACCAGGTTGTAGGCGCCTGGCTGAAGGCTGGGGATGTCGAAATCACAACCGAAGGGTTGGATGGCTGGGTCCACGCAGTCGACGGCATTGGAGTCACACAAGTCAAGCGGGCTGACCTGGGCGCCGATTTGCATGACCTGATCCCCGGTCTGGGTGCAGCGAACCCCCAGGGACATGGCGCGCACGAGGTTGAGCCGATAGACACGGCCATGCCCATCGCCCTTGCCACATACGGTGGTGAAGGTTCGGGTGGCGTTCCTCAAGTCCACGTTCACCCTCGTGGTCGTGCCGATATCGATGTCGCCCAGGTCGCTATCCGGCAGGCACTGCGGGGCCTGGCAGTTGATCGTGTTGGTGCAAGCGGGGTCATCGCAGTCGATAAGGCCGTTGCCGTCATCATCGATCCCATTGTCGCAAATCTCGACACCACGATCGGCGAAGGCCGACACGGAGAGGTTGATGACACCCTCTTTCCCGGCAGCAATGGGTTTGAATATAAGGAGGTACTCGCCCGCAGCCAAGGGCCACCAACTCGCCAGGACGCTCCGCCGCCCGCCCAGGTAGGAGCAACCGCCCTCATCCGCGTCGCAGGAATCCCCCGCCGGTGGCATATGGTAGATTCCGTAAGAGTGATCTCCGGTCTGCGTGATGCTGAGAAGCAAACCGCCGGTTTCCTTGAAAGTGAAATGGACCACGATGTCCTTGCCCGTGGAACCGCCGGCGCAACTCGGGTGGTAGCGATTGCTGCCTGTGCTGGTATCCACCACCGTGCTCTTGGGCGCATCGCCTATCACGATGGTGCCGAGGTTGATGTCAGGAACACAGGGCTGGCAGTTGGGGGCGGTGACGCAATCCAGGTCCGCGCAGTCGATGGCGCCGTCGCCGTCATCGTCTATTCCGTTGTTGCAGATCTCGGCAGTGGTGATCTTGCTGGTCGACAGCGTGACAGTGGTCGAGCCCATGGTTCCGGTGAACGACTGCACGATTATCCAGTAGTTGCCGGCAGCGAGCCCGTTGAAGGTGTGACTGGCCGTGGCGTCTTCGCCCACGCGTAGGCAGTCGACCAGGTTTTGGTCGCAGGCCTGGCCCACCCCCGCGCGAAAGACCGCCACCACATGGGCGGAGCCCTTGACCTGCGAGAAGTCGAGTTTGACGTCGGCAACCGCAGGCAGGCTGAAGCTTCCCACGCGGGCCACGCCGCCGGGCGGGGCGCAGGTGCCGTAGCTCGCAGTCGCGCCGACGGTGGACATGGTGCGGGTGACCGAGGCGCCCGAACTGGCAATCGCGCCAAAGTCTACGTCAGCCCTACAATCCGCGCGCAAGCAGGCCGGGAAGGTCTTGCACTGGGGATCGGTACAGTCCACCAGCCCATCCCCGTTGTCGTCGATGCCGTTGTCGCAAATCTCGTTGCCGGGGTGAATGACGCAGGTGGGATCCTGGGAGCAGTCCGGATCCTTGCAGTCCACCAAGCCATCGTCGTCATCGTCGATGCCGTTGTTGCAGATCTCGTGGCCCGGCACGAAGCAGGCTGGATCGCCGAGACACGCGGGATCCTTGCAATCGATGAGGCCGTTGCCGTCGTCGTCGATTCCGTTGTTGCAAATCTCTTTTTTCTTGTCGATGCAGATCGGCAGGCTCTTGCAGGCCGGATCGTAGCAGTCAGTCAAGCCGTTGCAGTCGTCGTCGAGCCCGTTGTCACAGATCTCGCGCGTGCCACACCCCACATCACGCCCGCGATCGCCCGGGGTGTCTCGGCGCGCATCGCCAGCCTGGTCGGGCGCCCGATCGAAGCCACCGTCGCGTGCCCCACCCACTGACCCGCCGCCGGTTCCACCGGTTAGCCGGCCACCCGTTCCACCTACAACCCCACCGCCAATTCCACCGGTCAGCCGGCCACCCGTTCCACCTACAACCCCACCGCCAATTCCGCCGGTCAGCCGGCCACCCGTTCCACCGGTCAGCCGGCCACCCGTTCCACCCACCAACCCGCCGCCGGTTCCACCCACTCGCCCGCCGCCTGATCCTCCCAGTCGCCCGCCGCCGGTGCCACCCACGCGCCCGCCGCCCATGCCTCCGATCGCACCACCGCGTGGCCCAGACGAGCCCCCCTCAGGTCCTGTGCCCGACTGGCAGCTCGGGTCGTTGTCGGGGCAGTCGCCCAAGGGCAGCATGGGCGACCGATAGCAGCCGCCTGCCAACATGGCTAGGCCAAGAAAGCTTGCCGCCAAGACTAGTTTCGACGACTGCCGACTCCGCAGATTGGCCACGAGATTCTGCACGGTTTGCTTCCTTTGCCGGTATCTTCGCTCAAAAGCCCAGCCCTGTCACGCCCCGTTGGTCCAATCTACGCTCTGCGCCCTACTGCCCGATTGCCCGATAGAACCCATCACCGACGTTGGCCGCACTGCCCCATGTTTGCTTCTTCCAGCGATTCTCGAAGAAAACCAGGAGGCCGAAGATGTTGCGCATCTGCCGAAGCGCGATTGGGCGCTGGCCGGAAAGCTCGTGCTCTTCGCGTGGATCGTCGAGTTCGTCGAAAAGCTCCATGCGCGCCACGCCGGAATGGATCAGACGGTAGCGACCGCTCTTGAGCCCGCGCGCCATGGCCTCGTTCTGGGTCAGGCCCAAAGCCGGGCTGCCGCCCACCTCGTCCAACGCCAGCGAAATCAGCGACCGCCCCTGCATGCTCTCCGGGACGGGCAGACCGGCCAGCGCAAGCAGCGTGGGGCTGAGATCCATGGCCTCCACGTCGGTGTCGACCACGCGGCCTGCCGGCAGCAGGCCGGGCGCGCGGATGATGAACGGCACGTGCACCAATTCCTGGTGCGCGCCCTGGGCGTGCCCGCAGTCGCCGTGGTCCCAGAACTCGTCGCCGTGATCCGAAATCACGATGACTGCGGACGTGTCGTAGAGCCCGGCGGTTTTGAGATCCTGGATAAAAGCCGCGAAGGCTGCGTCGCTCTGTGTGATCTCCGCATTGTGCAGCGCCTCGATGTACGCCTTGTCGGTGGCGTTGACCTTGAGGGTTCCTTGCTTGATCTTGCCGAGCTGGATGCCGGTGAGCACTGGTTTGATCGGGCCGGTGTACGGCTTGTCCCAGTACTTGGCCAGAAACTCCTTGCGTGGGTTGTAGATGACATGCGGCTCGATCACGGCCAGGTACACGAACTGCGGCTTGGCCTTGCCTGGCACGATCCATTTCTTGGCAATTCCCCACAGGGTCTCGGCGTTGTTGGGCAGATTCTCGCGGATGAGGTTGCGGTTCTCGTCCCAGCCGCGGTCAAATCCCCACTTTGACGAAACGTAGCCGTTNNGACTCCTGCACGGTGGCCTTGTGCACGCGCGGATACACGCCGGTGAGCATCGACGCCTGCGATGGCAATGACCAGGTGCCCGCCACCTGCGCCCATGCGAAGCGCGTGGCATCGGCGGCAAAGGCGTCGTAGTTGGGCGTGAGCACGTTGGTCTTGGGGTTGTATGCGTGCATCTTGTCGGCGCGAAAGGTGTCGATCATCCAGACGTAGATGTGGTCGAACTTGCGCGGGCTTGCGACTGCCGGCGCTGCGGCCCGCACCACCACGCGCGGCTCGGCCCAAGCCACCCCGCCCCCGCGCGCGCAGAGATCGAGGCGCACCGCCTGGCCGGCAAAGGGTGTCAAGTCCCACGCCCCCTCACTCCAGTGCCCGCTGGCAGGCCCCTCGAACAGCGTGGCCAAGGCCGCACCATCGCGGGCCACCCGCACCGCCACCGAAGCCGACGGCTCACGCGAGCCAAAGGCCAGGGCGAGCTTGGCCTGGGCAGGCACCTGCAAATAGAAAGACAGCCGTGAGGTGCCGGGCACAGCCAGAGCCCGGCGACGAGCCCCACCCAAGTCAATGTCGGTAGCCGCCAACTCTAGCGGCGCAGCCGGCTGCTCGACCACTGCGTTGGAATTCGTTGGCCTTGGCGCTCCGATCTCGATGGCGGCCATGGCTGCCGCGGCCCGCTTACCCCCTGCGATGGCTCCGGCCGATCGGAAAGTGAGCCGAATGCGGTTGTCGCCCGCGACGAGGGTCGCGGCTGGGACAGCGACATCGTAGGAGCGGAAGGTCTGTTCCACGTCCAGGGTGGCCACCGGTTTCTCGTTGACGAACACAGACAGGCGCTGTTTGGGCACGATGGAGCGCATGGTCAGGGTCAACTGCAACTCGGACCGGCCTTGCGCCAGCACGCCTTCGCCGTCCGCATCCACGGGAAAGGAAAAGGCAGCCGAAGTTCCAGCTACGTAGGCCACCGGCGTCTTGCCGTCGTTCCGCAAAGGGAGCCACGAGCCTTTCCATCCACCATCGATGAACTTGAGAAACCCGGCGCCACCAGCCGCGATCACCAGGCGGCCGCCGCGATGTTCAAGCGCGTGCACACGATTGGCAAGAAAATCATACGACATGCGATAGCCCGAAAGATCGACGGGCGGATGGGCCGGGCTAGGCGCCGACGATCGATTCTCGGGACGCGCCGAAGCGGCTTGCACCCCTGGCTGTCCACGCCGGCCGCAGCCACCGTCGAGCATGAGGCACGCCGCCCAGCACAGGGCGGTTGTCGCAATCAGACGCATTCGGTGAAACACGCACACCGAGGTACCGCGTTCGCGGGGCAAAGGTCAAGAGCGCGTGGCAGATAGCAACCAATTCCGGTAGTGCTACTCTCCGGGGCCGAATGGTCGAGCAGCCTTCATCACGCTTTCACTGGCCGAGCGGTGCGTCTGCCTTTGCCGGGACTCTCGCCGCTGGAATCCTGGACGCATGCTTGGTCCTCGCGCGCAGCAGCGGTAGCCGGCCGTTGCAAGTCCTGGCTCTGGCTGCGGGGCTCTACGGAACCGCGGGGTTATGCCTGGGAGCCTTTGTCGGGTGGGCGGTAGCCACCGCCGCAGCCGCTTTGCCCGGTGGCTGGCGTGCACTGCGCGAAGATCGCGACGTGGATGGCCGCGCGGCAGCGGCCCTGCTGGGCTTTGCCGCCGCGGCCCTGGTCATGGCAGCAGGCGCCGGGGCGGCCCACGGACTCTTCGTGGCCGAGATGGCCAGCCGCAAGCTGGCCGTGATTGCCACCGCGGGTCTGACGCTGGCCTTCTGCCCAGTGGCTGCGCTGGCTGGTTTGGCCTGCGCGCGCCTTGTCGCCCCACGCACGCGCTATCTTCCCGCGCCGCGCGGCCTGGGAGCCACCGGCCTGCTGCTGGCCGCCTTTGCCGCCGCGGGCGCGCTCGCCTTTGTCGTGGCCCTGTCGCGCGCCGACTGGCGCGTGCTCGATCTCGGGCCCTTGTTCTCTGCGCTGGCCGCCCTGCTGCTGGCCATTGGCCACGGCATCTTCTGGTACGGGTCGGCTCCAGGCCGGCGGCTGCGCGGCCGCCTGCCCAGCCGTGGCTTGCGCGTCGGCGTGGCGGTTGCGGTACTCGTGCTGCTCGCGCTTGGCAGCCACATCCCGGAAGGTTCACCCAGCTACGCCGCCATCACCGATGCAAGTTGGGGCCTGCGTTCTGCCCTCAAGCTGGCGCGCCACCTGACTGATCGCGACCACGATGGCTACTCGGCGCTTTTCGGCGGCGGCGACTGTGACGATTCACGCGCCGACGTCTTTCCCGGCGCCGAAGACATTCCCGGCGACGGCATCGACCAAGACTGCCAAGGCGGCGACGCCAAGCCGGCGGCGGCCAGCAACGAACCACCGGCGGCCAGCGCGCAGGCCGCGCCCGCCCGGCAAGGCGCCTTTCCCGGCAACATCCTGATCATCGCCATCGATGCCTTGCGCGCCGACCGCCTGGGGGTGGCCGGCTACCACCGGCCTGCCGGCCGCTCGATCACTCCCAGCTTGGATGCGCTCGCCCAGCGGGGCACGCGTTTCACCCATGTCTGGGCGCAAGCGCCCAATACCCCGCGCTCGTTTCCCTCGCTGGTGACCTCACGCTATCCGTCCGAGATTGCCTGGCAGAAGCAATCGCTCAACTACTCGAACCTGCTGCCCAGCAACCACACCTTCTTCGAGCCGCTGGCAGCCGCGGGCCTGCGCCCGATCGGGATCTTTTCGCACTTCTTCTTCACCGCCGATCGGGGCATCTCCAAAGGCTTTGCCGAATGGTCCAACGACGGTGCCAAGAGCATCGCGGATTCCAACAAGGACATCCCCTCGCCCCGCATCGTGCCGCGGGTGATCGCGCGGCTGCACAAGGCTGCGCAGACTGGCGAGCGTTTCGTTCTCTGGACGCACCTCTTCGAGCCGCATTCCAGCTACATGGAGCATCCCGAGTTTCCTACCTCGCTGTCGGGCGTGCAGGGACTGGAGGAAAAGTACGACTACGAGATCGCATTCGCCGACCTGTGGGTGGGCAAGATCATCGCCACCCTGGAAGAAACCAAGCTGGACCGCAACACCGCGGTGGTCGTGTTCGGCGATCACGGCGAGGCGTGGGGCGAGCACAAGCGCTACTTCCACGGCCAGGATCTCACCGAAGAACAGCTACGCGTGCCCTTGCTCATCGCCTTGCCCGGGCAGAAGCCATCGGTGATCGACGACGAAGTCGGGCTCATCGACTTGGGCCCGACCCTGGTCGACCTGGTGGGCGCCACGCCCCTGCCCAGCTTCCACGGCCGCAGCCTGCTACCTGCCGTCGAGGGCAAGCCGCTGCCCCGCCGGCCGATCTTCGCCGAGCTTCTGCCCTCCACCGCGATTCCCGCGCACGAGGTGACCGTCATCGAGGGTGGCAAGAAGCTCACCCACAAGATCAGCGAGCGACGCTGGGAGTTCTTCGACCTAGCCAGCGATCCGCGCCAGCAGAAGAACCTGGCTGACCAGCCCGCCCAGCGAACCCAGCTCGACGAGCTACGCGCCAAGTTGCTTAGGTTCGAGGAACGGAAACGGCAGGACTAGCAGGACCAGACCCCCATAGGTCCGCACGTCAACGACGATGAGTCAGATTCTGGCTGCTCTTCGGCAAGACAGAGATCGCGATGTCCCTTTGCATCCGGCCGACAAGCCGGGCTGCTGGCAAGGAGTGCCGACAAGCGCCTCCACACCTGCCACCCCTGCCCGCGGCTGCGCCGCGCGCG
>PMBS01000020.1 GCA_003153015.1 Myxococcales bacterium | reverse complement strand
ACCTTCGTCGACGGTAGCGCGAAAGGTATTGCCGAAGGCACGAACAATGACGGGGGCGGCGGCGCGATCCACGCGCAGGGCGGAAGCCTCAAGGTCGTCAACGCGCGCTTTTTCAACAACGTGTGCGACGACCTCGGATCCGATGTCGGAGGCGGCGCGATTCGCAAGCTCGACTACCTGATTGCGGCCGGCGCCGGCCCGCAACGCCCGGTGTGGATCGTCAACAGCACGTTCGGTGGTAAGGCGGGGCTCGGTAACTCCTGTGCCAATGGTGGCGCGCTCAGCAGCATCGGCGTGTCGTGGAACATCATCAACACGCTGCTTTCGGAGAACACTGCCGTCGGCCACGGCGCGAACAGCGGCCAGGGCGGCAATGGCGGCGCCATCTACAACGACGGCAACGAGATCGTGCTCAATGTCACCAGCAGCCTGATCGAGAACAACATGGCAAACGAAGGTGGCAGCGCGGTCTTCTTCGTCAGTAACAACCAAACCGGCTCAATCACCATCACAGACTCGATCACCCGCAACAACCCCCGCGGCACTTTCGAGACCTCCGATCTTCCCGGCTTCTACGTCATCGCCAAGGGTCCCGCCCAGATCATCAACTCGCAGATCCTGCGCTAGCCTCAAGCTCAGGCGTGGTATCGTGACTCTGGTGCGCGCTCTCGTTGGCTCTTTGCTCGTGTGTTGTCTGGCTTCGTTGCCTGCTTGTCACGACGCCTTGAGGGTTTCCCATCGCGACGCTGGCGCTGATGGCGCCGCCGCTCTGCCGCCCGACGCCCCCAGCGACGGCGGATGGGCGGATGCACTAGATGCGTCGGCTTGGCAAGAACCTCGCGACGCTGGCGGGGAATCGGCTCAGGGCCAGCTTTGCGGCTCGGTCGTCCAGGTGGCGATGGGCTGGCACCACACCTGCGCGCTGGCAAGCGACGGATCGCTTTGGTGTTGGGGCGACAACTCGTCAGGTCAGCTCGGTGATGGCACCTGGGAGACCAAGGCTGCGCCGGTGCAGGTGGCTTCGCCCGGCTCCGGCCTGGTTCAGCTGACGGCCGGCGGAAATAGTACCTGCGCCCTCCAGCGCGACGGCGCGCTGTGGTGCTGGGGCGACAACGCCGGCGGGGCCTTCACATACTCGGGTTCCCCCGCCCTGGTTTCGGGCCTCGGAGCCGCGGTCGCGCAGGTCGCCCTCGCCGTCGACTACGCCTGCGCTCGCAGGACGGATGGATCGGTCTGGTGCTGGGGCTACCTGAACGCCGGCTCGGTCACATCCCTCTCGTTTGCACCCGTGCAAGTGGCTGGGATTTCACGCGACGCCGCCTCTCTCGCTGCCGGCGCATCACACGTCTGTGCTCTCAAGGTCGACGGAACTGTGTATTGCTGGGGCAACAACAATGCCGGCCAGCTCGGCAACGGCTCCACTGTCAGCAGTCTGGTACCTGTCCAGGTCATGGGCCTCGACCAGCCGGCCTTGCGCATCTACGCGGGCTCGGATGAGACCTGCGCCATCGTGAAGGACGGCTCGCTCTGGTGTTGGGGAAGCTCGGCCGTCAACACGACACCGGTATTGGCTGCGAACCTGCCGGATACCGAAGAGGTCGCGCTGGGGATGCAGCTCTCTTGTGCGCGCAAGCGCGACGGCACGCTTGCTTGTTGGGGGCTGAACGACCACGGCCAATTGGGCGATGGAACCCTGTACCCGAGTGGCCAGCCGGTGACGGTGGCGTCGGTGACCGGGGCCAAGCAGGTTGCGGTCGGCGAATCCACCGCTTGCGCAATCGATGCCACGTCGAATCTGCGCTGCTGGGGCAGCAACGATTGGGGCCAGCTCGGAACCGGCAGCCTGCCGTTCCAGACCGAGCCCCGCAAGGTTGCGAGCTTGAAGACCCCGGCAGCCCAGCTTGCGGCCTCGTTCGCCTCCTACTGCGCGCGCCTGACGGACGGAACCGTTTCGTGCTGGGGCCAGAGCTACTACGTCGAGCTCGGCTATGGCCGCCAGGCAGACACCTCGGGACCGGTCCCCATCTCCGGCCTGGGAAAGTCGGTCACGCAGATTGCTGCCGGGAGCGCCGGCACGATCTGCGCCCTGCTCAGCGATGGCGGGATCTGGTGCTGGGGCATGATCAGCAACGCGGCCGGGGTGTCCGACCGGCAGCCCGTGCCATCCCAAGTGGCCGGCCTGCCGGCGGCCGTCGAGGTCGCTGCGGGTGCGGTACATGCCTGTGGCAGGCTCGCCGACGGTAGCGTGTGGTGTTGGGGACGCAACGACGACGGCGAGCTCGGAAATGGAACGTCCAGCTTTTTCGAACCGCTTCCGACGCAAGTGAAGCTTGGCCAACCCGCGGTCGAGGTGGCCAGCTCCAACGTGCATAGCTGCGCGCGGCTCGCTGATGGCACGCTCTGGTGTTGGGGCGCCAACAATTTTGGGCAGCTCGGCGATGGCAGCGAGCTTACGAGCCCGACCCCGGTTCAGGTCGCCGCGCTCGGGAATGATGTACGCCAGGTGTCGCCCGGCTCGGCATTGCACACCTGCGCTCGGCTCGAAGACGGCACTGCGTGGTGTTGGGGCGCCAACGATTCGGGTCAGCTCGGCAATGGCACCAGCGTCTCGAGCCCTTTGCCGGTGCAGGTGGCAGGGCTGTCGAATGTGGTACACGTCTCGGCCGGCGATACCCACACCTGCGCGTGCACGAGCGACGGGGCCGTCTGGTGCTGGGGATGGAACGGCTCCGGCCAGCTCGGCAGCAGCACGGCCGACTTCGGGCAAGACACGACGACTCCGGTTCGCGCCGCGGCTCCGGGCACGGTTTTCGTCGAGGTCAGCGCAGGTCCCGACTCCACCTGCGCTCGAGCGGACGACGGGGCCGTCTGGTGCTGGGGCTCGCGCAACAATGGCCTGCAGGCCGACGGCCAGCTGGGGTTCAGCCCCTCGGCGATCGGGCTGGCTGGCTGCCCCTGAGAGGTCAGCGCAGGAATGCCCCTTTCCACTGCTTGGCGAAGGCGGCATTGAAGTCCGCGTACAGCTCGCGCGTGGGATCGTAGGACACATCGAGCAGGGTCACTTCTCTTGCGCTGGCCGTGCCGGAAAAGAGCAGCCCAGCCAGGCTCCGTGTTGTCAAGACGGCAGTTTCGCAAACCAGACTCGGCGACGCGCTGTAACTCGGGGCATTCCGTGGTGCCGACGCCGCAAATCCGGCGGAAAGCCTGGTCGGCGCGGTCGACGCGCCGGCCGCATGCAGCGTGAGCGGTCATGGCAGTCTAGCAAAGTGGACACGCCGTGTGCTACGCTCATGGGATGTCAGTCACTTCCGGAAGCCCTGCGATCGAGACCCTGGCCATCCACGCCGGCCAGCCTGCCGACCCCACGCATGGGGCGGTCATGCAGCCCATCGTGCTGGCTTCGACCTTTGCCCAGCCCGAGCCGGCCAAGCCGCTGCGCTTTGACTATTCCCGCAGCGGCAATCCCACGCGGGCTGCGCTGGAGGAATGCCTGGCTGCCCTGGAAGGTGGCAAAGCGGGCTTTGCATTCGCCAGCGGGTGCGCGGCTGCCACCACGCTGCTGCACACCCTGCGCCCTGGGGATCACGTGGTCAGTGGCGACGATGTCTACGGCGGCACCTTTCGCATCTTCGACAAGGTGATGGGGCCGCTGGGAATCGCCGCCAGCTTCGTAGACCTGCGCCAAAGGGAGCAGCTGCAGGCTGCGCTGACCCCGCGTACCCGCCTGGTCTGGCTGGAGACGCCCACCAATCCCTTGCTGCGCTTGGTGGATCTGCGGGCCATTGCGGATGTGTGCAAGGGGCGCGGAATCACTCTGGCCGTGGACAATACCTTCGCGTCGCCAGTGCTGCAGCGGCCACTGGAACTGGGCGCCACGGTTGTGGTGCACTCGACCACCAAGTACATCAACGGTCACTCGGACGTGGTGGGTGGCGCTCTCATTACCAGCGACATGGTGCTGGCCGAGCGATTGAAGTTCTTGCAGAACGCCATCGGTGCTGTGCCGAGCCCCATGGACTGCTACCTGGTCTTGCGGGGAATCAAGACACTGCCCCTGCGCATGCGCCAACATGTGACTTCGGCGACCGATCTGGCGCGGCGGTTGGAGGGCGCCATGGGTGTGCGCCGCGTGCACTATCCCGGGTTGGCCAGCCATGCCCAGCACGAACTTTGTCTGCGGCAGATGTCGGGCGGCGGTGGGATCATCACGGTGGAGCTGGACGGCGGACTGGAACAGGCCAAGCGATTCTTGACCAGTCTGCGCATCTTCACCCTGGCCGAGAGCCTGGGAGGCGTGGAATCGCTGGCCGAGCATCCCGGCCTGATGACCCATGCGTCTATTCCAGCAGACAGACGCGCCGAGCTGGGGATCACTGACGGGCTGGTTCGCCTCTCGGTCGGCCTAGAGAACGTGGAGGATCTGTGGGCCGACCTACAAGGCGCCCTGGCCGCCGCAAGGGGGGTGTCGTGAGCGCCCGTCCTGGCGTGCTGGCGCTCATCGGCAACACGCCGCTGGTGGCGTTGCGCAGCTTCGACACCGGACCGTGTGAGCTCTTCGTGAAGCTGGAGAGTCAGAATCCCGGCGGTTCCATCAAAGATCGCATTGGTCTTTCTATGATAGATGCGGCCGAGGAGAGCGGCGCGATCAAGCCTGGTGCCACCCTGGTGGAAGCGACAGCGGGCAATACTGGACTCGGCCTGGCCCTGGTGGCCGCGCTCAAGGGCTATCACCTGTTGCTGGTGATCCCCGACAAGATGAGTCTGGAGAAGGTCGTCCACCTGCGCGCCTTGGGCGTGGAGATACGCATGACCCGCTCCGACGTGGGCAAGGGCCATCCCGAGTACTACCAGGACATGGCCCAGCGAATTGCGGCCGAAGTCGGCGGGTACTACGTCAACCAGTTTGGCAATCCCGCCAACCCGCGCGCGCACGAAACCACGACGGGTCCCGAGATNNGACGCCATGGTGTGCGGCGTGGGTTCAGGCGGCACCATCACGGGGCTGGGTCGCTTTTTCGCGCGCCACGCGCCCAATGTCGAGATGGTCCTGGCCGACCCTGCGGGCTCGGTGCTGGCGGAACATGTGCGCAGCGGGAAGATGCTGGCAGCGGGATCTTGGCTGGTGGAGGGCATCGGCGAGGACTTTCTGCCGCCCATCTGCGACCTGTCGCCGGTGCGCCACGCCTACACCGTGTCCGACGAGGACAGTTTGCTTACGGCACGGGCCCTGCTGCGCCAGGAAGGAATCCTGGCCGGTTCATCCTCGGGAACCCTGGTGGCTGCGGCGTTACGCTACTGCCGCGAACAGAAGACCGCCAAGCGCGTGGTCACGCTGATCTGCGACAGCGGCAGCAAGTACCTGTCCAAGATGTTCAACGACTTCTGGATGCAGGACCACGGCTTTCTGCGCGACCGGCCCACCGGCGATCTGCGCGACGTGATCGCCCGCCGCCCGGAGCAGGGCGAGGTGGTGGTGGTCTCGCCCACCGACACGCTGCAGACCGCACACGCGCGCATGAGGATATCCGAGATTTCTCAGCTCCCCGTACTCGACGGCGCGCGCATCGTTGGCCTGCTGGACGAATCGGATTTGCTGCGCGCCGTGACCGCCACCCCTTCGGCGTTCGGCCAGCCGGTGCGCGACTTCATGACCACCCAGTTGGTCACGGTCAGTCCCGATGCCCCGCTGGATTCTCTCTTCACGCTCTTCGATCGCGGCCTGGTTGCCATCGTCTGCGAGGGGGAGAGGTTCCTCGGCCTCATCACCCGCATCGACGTGATCAACCACCTGCGCCGGGTGCACGGGTGAATGCGGCAGAGAGCGTCGTCTTTCGGCGACCGACTCACGGCCCCACCTGGGTTGGCAGGCCCGCATTCACCCATGCGCCCATGCCGCCAGCGACGCTCTTCACGATCTGNNTCGCGCCCTTGGACAGCGCGGGCAACGGTAGGTTGCGGGCTTCGGCGATGCGTTCTTGCGCGAATTCGTCGGGGTTGCGCACGTCGAGAACCGGCACGCCCGCATCGAGCATCTTCTTCGCCTCGTGCACGTCGATGACGTCGGGGCCCTTTTCGGCGAACGCGAACGCCGCCCGGAGGTGCTGAGCAAACGGATCGCTGGGAGCGGCGGCAGGTGCCCTCGCGTCCTGCTTCGGGAAAAGCTGGGGCAAGTGCTTCTGGAAGGACGAGACGTATTTGAAGGCATTGTCGGGGAAGATCACGACGACCAGGTTGCCCGGCTCGTCGGGGATGGTGTGGAACGCACCCGCCAGGGCCAGCCCGCCACTCGGGCCGGCAATGATGCT
The DNA here is from genome assembly GCA_003153015.1 of Myxococcales bacterium. Taxonomy (GTDB): domain Bacteria; phylum Myxococcota_A; class Polyangia; order Fen-1088; family Fen-1088; genus Fen-1137. Next base: position 922 of record PMBS01000020.1, on the reverse strand, counting down.
CTCCTCTCGGTTGAGGCGAAGACAGAGCCCGTACGCCTCCTGGTCGCTGATCTCGACCACGCCGTCGTATTCCTCGGGTTTGAAGAAGTCAGTGAGTCGCAAAGCCCTGCGACTGCGTACGCCCGGGATGTCGTGACCCTCGGTGGGGTGCACGCCAATGACCTTCACGCTCGGGTTTTGCGCCTTGAGGAATCGTCCCGTCCCGGTGATGGTGCCGCAGGTGCCGAGCGACGCTACGAAGTGGGTGATCTTGCCGCGCGTCTGCTTCCAGACTTCGGGACCAGTCGTGCGGAAGTGCGCATCGGGATTGGCCGGATTCTTGTACTGGTTGAGCTGTTTCCAGCCAGGTCGCGCGGCTAGTTCCGTGGCCTTGGCCATCGCGCCTTCGGGCTGGCCGGGCATGGGGCACAGCGTGTCTTCGAGTTCGTAGAGATCGGTGCCGAAGAAGCGCAGCACGGCACGCTTTTCCGCTGGAATCTCTTTGGACATCGTGGCCGCGAACTTGTAGCCCTTCGCGTTCGACAACATGGCCAGACCCATGCCGGTGTTGCCAGAAGTCGGCTCGACCAGGTTCTCGATCTTCTCGCCCCGTTCTTCAGCGTCGCGTACGAGATTCGCAGCCACCCGGTCTTTGACGGCGCCGAACGGGTTGTACCATTCGAGCTTGGCGAAAACCTGCGTGTGTTGGTACGGTGTGATGTGCAGCAGGCGGACGATCGGCGTGGGGTTCTCAACGCTGGAAAGCATATCCAGGATTGAGTCGTAGGCGCGCAGAGCATGGTCGGACATCGAGAACTCCTCTGAATTCGGTCGGCGAAGGCTATCCGCAAGGTCCCAAGTCAGCCACCCAAAGTGGGCTCCCGGCAACCTGCATGCGACGGTTGAGCATGCCCGGCGGCGATTCCTCCGCTCACTCCTACAA
>PMBS01000008.1:398-3043 GCA_003153015.1 Myxococcales bacterium | reverse complement strand
CTTTCCGTCGGGCTCCAGACAATACAGGCGGTCGTCCTGCGACCCGAACAGGATGGCGCCGGCCGCGTCCACCAGGGCGGACGAAAGAATGCGATCGCCGGTGCGGAAGGTCCAGGCCGGCGTACCGTCGCGATGAACCGCGTAGAACAAGCCGTCGAACGAGCCCACGTACACCGTGCCGTCGCGGCCAATGGTGGGGGCCGCGCGAATGTCGTCGCTGGTGGAAAAGGCCCACACGATCTGGCCGAGGGGGCTTATGGCGTAGAGCTTGTTGTCATCAGATCCGAAGTAGATGGTTCCGTCTTCCTCGATGGCGGGGCTGGACTCAACATCGGCGCGCGCGCGGAAATCCCAGCGCTTGGTTCCATCCCTGTTGATGGCATAGAGGTTGTTGTCCATGCTCCCCGCGATCACGGTTCCGTCGGGCATCACCGCGGGTGCGGTGGAAACATGCCCGCCGGTGGCGAAGCGCCAGCGCAGATCCCCGTTGGGGTTCACGGCATAGACTGCGTCGCCGCCGAAATAGATGGTTCCGTCCAGCCCGATGGTGGGCCCCCCATCCACATCGCAGCGACTGGCATCGGGACCCACCCCCAGCGTCTGGGCGCAGCTTCCCGCGCGCATCTTCCACAGCGACTTGCCGTTCTTGCCGTCGACCGCATACAAGAAGTCGTCGTCGGACCCTACGTAGATCGCCCCGGTAGCGGAAAGGGCGGGCGAGCTGAAGATCAGGTCGCCCGTGGCAAACGACCAGCGCAGCTTGCCTTGCCGGTCAATGGCGTACAGCCGGCCATCGTGGCTGCCGACCAAGACCAGGCCGTCAGACGAAAGCGCGGGCGACGAGGTGATGGCCCCGGCGGTCTCGAAGGTCCAGCGGATTTCCGGCCGTTGGGCGGGAAGCTTGTAGGGTGAGCGACCCCGGTGCTGGGGCTCGAAGCGGAACATGGCTTGTGCGGGCGGCCCCACCGGAATGAGGGCCGCGCCTGTCGCGGTGGGAGAGGCCACACAGGAAACTGCGGCCGGCGCCTTGGGCCAGACGCATTGGCCGGCATCGCAGACGCGCGCAAGTTTGCAGTCGTTGTCGGATCCGCAGCCCACCGGCGGCGGCGGCACATGGGCCGCACACCCAGCCAACCCGATGACNNCTAGAAGAGACTGAGCATCAGGTTGACGCCGATGCTGTACCAGACTTCGTTCCCCAGGGTGATTCCCGCTGAGTCGGCGTATCGCGCAACCGTTGCGGCCACCTCGGCAGCGAGTGATGTGCTGCGGGTTTGCATGAACTGAGCCCCGACGCCGGCGGCGGCGGCCTGGCCCCTGCAGTCCGACCAGTCGCCCCAGTCGTTACTCCACTCGATGCAGCCGAAGCCAAAGCCAAGCCGCGAATAGAGCCAGGGCATCATGAAGAACTGCACTCCCGCGGTATACGTCGTCTGTGCGTAGTCTGCGTGTCCGGCGAAATCGGAACCGGAGAATTGAGCCCAGGCGCCGTCCATGGCCAGAATCACCATCCAGCGTGGCGTGATTCCGAAGCCAAGATGAAGGGCATACGAGAGGCCCGCCTGGCTGCCCGAGGATTTCGCGTCGCTGTACGACAAGCTGGTCGCGCCCAGCCCGACACTGAACATGAAAGGACGGTAGACAAGGCGCATCGGGCCCGTGTATGGCGGCGGCGGAGGCGGGTAGTAGCCAGGCTGGTAGCTGTAGTAGCGGCGATAGGGGTGCCCGGGCGGCGGGCCGTAGCCGGGCGGTTGGCCGTACCCGGGCGGCGGGCCGTAGCCAGGTGGCGGCGGCATGGGTGCAGCCTCGGCCCCGCCGGGCGGCGGAGGCGGTGGCGTGGGTACAGCCTCCGCGCCTGGCGGCGGAGGCGCCGGAATGGCTGAAGGGGCCGGTTCGGCTGCCGCAGTGGGCGGCGCATCAGACGCCTGGTCCTGTTGCGCCAGAGCCGCGGCGTGAACGCCAAGCACGGCGAGCATCGCGGTCGTGACGACGGAAACTCGCCTCAACATCCGATTTGGGCCGGTGGGTTCCATGACACTCTCCTTGGACTGCCTAGTAGCATACTCGCAACTCACAAGATTGATGCCAGCATCCTGCAAGTGCAATCTTCATGACGAGTCTGGGCCCTGGTGAAGTACAATNNGTCGGGCTAGCCGACCCCGGGGAACGGGCGCGTGTCGTGGCCGCGCTTTCCGCCGAGGGCCAGGTGGTGGAGCTGCCTTCTTCCGAGCTGGCACTCGACCGCCTGGCGGAAGAGCCGTTCGAACTGGCGGTGCTGGATGAAGATGGTGTGAATGCCGAGCGGGACCCCTTCGCCACCGCGCGTGAGCTGCGGCCCTTTGCCGACGTGGTGCTGCTGCTGCGGGGCGATCCCGAGCGCTGCTCGGACTTCTACGCCAGTGGGGTAGCGGCGCTGCTGCCGCGACCCCTGCCGGGAAGTGATGCCCTGGTGCGGGCCCATCTGCGCTGGCTGGCCTCNNCCGCGGCACTGAGCGAACGCAAACGTCAACCGTCGGTCATGGCCATGGGTGACGCAGAGCTGGCCAAGCTGGTTGGGGCCGTGGCGGTTTCGGCTTCACCTGACGTCGTGGTAGTCGGGGTCGCGGCGGAAGATCGGATGGACACACGTTTGCGCGAAGCCCGAA
>PMBS01000008.1:0-379 GCA_003153015.1 Myxococcales bacterium | reverse complement strand
AGTTGATAGAGACGCTGGCGCGTTTCGGGGTCATGGACCAGGCGGAGAGCGCGGGATCGACCCCGGCGGCAACGCAGGACGTGGACGCGAAGCTGATAGCCAACGCCTCCGCGGCAGAGGGCGGGGCCGTGGTGCCGTCGGCCCACGAAGTCCTGGTGGTGGACGATGAAGTCGTGGTGCTGACCGTGCTGCGCGAGATCTTGCGCCGGGGCGGCTATCGCGTGACCACGGCAGCCTCAGCGGAAGAGGCCATCGAAATGATGCAGAAGCGGCGTTTCGATCTGGTGCTCACCGACAAGAACCTGCCGGGCGCGTCGGGCCTGGAGGTCTTGCGCGTGGCGCGCACGCTCGATCCCCAGCCCGCCGTCGTGATGATTAC
>PMBS01000024.1 GCA_003153015.1 Myxococcales bacterium | reverse complement strand
CGCGGCCGGAGGGGCCGGCCGTGGCAGCTGAACCGATCATCCGGCTCGCGGGCATTACCAAGACATACAAGACAGGCGAGGTCGAAGTACCCGCCCTAGTCCATGTGGACCTGACGGTCGAGAAGATCGAGATGGTTGCGATCATGGGCCCGTCCGGCTCCGGGAAATCGACGCTGCTGAACCTCCTCGGCTGTCTCGATCAGCCCACCAGGGGCAGCTATCTCTTCGAGGGGCGCGAGGTCGCGACACTGCCCAAGCGTGATCTGTCGGTGTTGCGCCTTTCGGCATTTGGATTCGTGTTCCAGGGCTTCCAGCTCATCGCGCGCACCAGCGCGCTCGACAACGTGGCGCTCCCGCTGGTGTACGCAGACGTGCCGGTAGGGGAACGCAGAGCGCGGGCCAAGGAGGCGCTGGCGCGGGTTGGACTTGCGGGCCGGGAGCATCACACCTCCGCGCAGCTCTCTGGTGGCCAGCAACAGCGCGTGGCCATCGCCCGCGCGCTGGTGAACCGGCCGCGCCTGATCCTGGCCGACGAGCCCACCGGCGCGCTCGACACGCGCACTTCGGTCGAAGTCCTGGGTCTCATCCAGTCCCTGCATAAGGGCGGGATCACCGTCGTGATGGTCACGCACGAGCCGGACATCGCCGCCTACGCCGACCGGCTGGTGATCGTACGCGATGGGCGAATCCAGTCGGACAAGAAGCAAATCCCCCACGATGCTGCGGCCGATCTCGCCGCGATGCCGGAGAAGGCAGCTTGAGAGCGCTCGCATCCATCATCCCGCTCGCGTTCGGCGCGCTCCGGCGCAACCTCATGCGCTCGTTGCTCACCGCGCTGGGCGTGATCATCGGCGTGGGCGCGCTCATCGTGACGGTTGCGTCCGGCGAGGGCTCCAAGGCGGTGCTGCAGGCGCAGCTCGCGACGTTGGGAACCAACCTCTTGATCGTGCTCCCCGGCTCAAGCACCTCCGGCGGGGCGCGCGGCGGGCCCGGCAGCGGCAAGCCACTCACCCACGCCGACCTCCTCGCCATCATGAACGGGGCAAGCGCGGCCCGTTACGCCGCGCCGCTGGACCGAACCGTCGTGCAAGTCGTGCTCGACAATCAAAACTGGCTCACCACGGTCTTCGGATCCACTCCCGACTTCTTTGCCATCCGCGAGTGGTCACTTGCGCGTGGGCGATTCTTCAACAGCAGCGAGTCCGACTCCGGCGCCAAGGTCTGCGTGTTTGGGCAGACGGTGGCGAGGCAGCTCTTTGGTTCCAGCGAACCGCTGGGGCAGGTCGTGCGCGTGAAGTCGATGCCTTGCCAGGTGGTCGGCGTTCTCGCGAGCAAGGGACAATCCTCGCAGGGGCAGGATCAGGACGATCTGGTGGTGATGCCCTGGGTGACCTTCAAGTCCCGCATGATGAGCCAGGACCGGATTCACGTCGGCAGCATCCTGGTTTCCGCAATCTCGCCCGACGAGGTGTCGCACGCGCAGACGCAGGTGACTGGCATTCTCCGTCAGCAGCACCGCCAGTTGGACGGCCAGCTCGACGATTTCACAGTACGCAACCTGGCAGATCTCGCTGCTACCCAAGAGAAGGCGGCGGACGCCCAGACAGGAATGCTTCGCAACGTCGCCGCCGTATCGCTGCTGGTAGGCGGCATCGGCATCATGAACATCATGCTCGTGTCGGTGACCGAGCGCACGCGCGAGATCGGGATCCGCCTGGCCATCGGCGCCAGCGAGAACAGGGTGCTGCTGCAGTTCCTGGTCGAGGCCATGGTGCTCTCAGCGGCCGGAGGCCTGCTCGGGATAGCCTTCGGGATCGGAGGAGCCCTGGCGCTTGCCTCAACCATGGGATGGCCGTTCGTACTTTCGCCACTCTGGATCTTCGTCGCCTTCGGGATCTCCATGGCTATCGGCGTGGTCTTCGGGTTCTATCCCGCCCGCAAGGCCGCGCAGATGAACCCCATCGACGCCCTACGCTTCGAGTGAACGCTCGGCGCTCGTTCCGATGACCGCGCCGCAAGAGCGCTTGGCCGAGAGGTGCACATATCGCGCATCGTCACCGAGCCAGCGCGAGGGAGAGGGTCAGGGCAAGCGTCGTGGCCACAGTTATCACCGGCGCCGCCAATAAGCCGAGTATCACGAAACGCCCGGTGCGTACTTCTTGGCCCTCACGCCGCGCGAGCGCGATGACGAGCATGGTTGCCAGTGAGCCGAAAGGAGTGATGATCGGCCCGACATCGGCGCCGATGAGCGCGGCCAGGACCGTACCCGTATCGGCGTGCGCAGCCAAGAGCACGCTTCGCGCGATCAGCGCCGCGGGAAGGTTGTTCATGATATTTGAGGCCAACGCCGTCGCACCCGCGGCAGCGAAAAGCTTTTCGGGCGATCCGGGTCTCATGTGCGCAAGCCACCCGGACGACAGGCCGATGATGCCCAGATTCTCAAGTCCCTGTACCGCAACGAAGAGCCCGACGACGAAAGGGAACACGCCCCACGAGAGCTCGCCCACCGCCCGAATGCGCACGCGCCCGGTCGCTGCGCCAGCGATGGCGAGCACGCCACTGCCCGCGAAGGCGACAACGTAGGGCTCGATCCCCACGAACGGCGCGACAAAGTAACCAATGAGCACGACCCCGAGGACGGTCACGCAAACGAGAAAGTAGATACGATTCGGAACCACGCCGTCCGGCTCCGGAAGTGACTCGCCGTCGAAGCAGTTCGAGATCTCGCGACGAAAGTGCCGCCGCAGCAGAGCGTATGTGATGACGAGCGCAACGAGCTGTGGCGCTATCATTCTTGCCGCGAACGCTGCAAACGTCAGGTGGAAGGCATCCGCGAAGAGAATGTTCGTCAGATTGCTGATCGGGAGGAGCAGCGAACCTACGTTCGCGACCAACGCACACAGTACGATGTAGGGTGCCGCTGGGAGCTTGAGCCTCTTTACCAGGGCGAGCATGACGGGCGTGAGCATGACCGCCGTGGTGTCGAGTGACAGTATCGCCGTGATGATCGCACCGAGCACGAATGCGTTCCGGTAGAGCGAGCGCGCGTTGCCCTTCGCGATGCGCGCGCATCGAATCGCGGCCCAATCGAAGAAGCCGCTCTTGCCCACGAGGAGAGATAGAGCCAGAAGCGAGAGAAGAAAGAGAAGCGCGTTCTTCCCGGCAAGCGTCGAGTCGATCGCTTCGCGCGGTGACACGAGGCCAAGAGCGAGCATCGCCGCTGCCCCGAGCATTGTCCACCAGGCCTCGCTCCATCGGCGCGGGCGCACGATGACGAGGGCGAGCATCGTCGCGAAAATCACTAGCGTGACGACGATGCGTGCTGTGCCTGTCACTCTCTTGCCGATCGTATGTTGCGCGTTTCGGGCATGAAGAAGTAGAGAATGGCGAGGGCGGCCGAAGCCACAGCAGCGAGGAAGAGGAAGCCGGCATGAGAGCCCACGCGGTGAACGATACCACCAGCGATGACCTGGCTCAGGGACGCGCCGATGCCGACGGCAGTGGTGATGGCTCCCAGGGTGAGGTTGAATCTGCCGGTACCGCGGGTCAGATCGGCGATCATCAGTACGGACACAACCCCGAAGATCCCGGCCCCAATGCCGTCCAGAACCTGGATGGCCACGAGCAATTCCGTATTGGAGGTGAGTGTGTAAAGAACACCACGAATTGGGAGTACGCCGAACGCGATCAGCAGAAGTGGCTTTCGACCCCAAGTTCCAGCTTTCCGTCCCGACCAAGACGAGAGCAACGTGATCACGAACTGGGTTGTTACCACGCACGCCGACATGAAGAGCATCGAGCTTCGCCCCTGACCCTTTGCTAGCAACTCGCCGAGGAGCGGCAACATCGCCGCGTTCGCAAAATGGAACATGACGGCGCAGACGAGGAAGATGACCAAGGGGCGATCGCGGAAGAGCACCCACACGCTTTCCGCTCTGCCGCCTTTCTCGCCGTCAGTTGCGCCACGGGCGAGACGGTAGTCGATCTCGGTGGGCCTAATTAGAAGCAAGATGAGAATCGTGGGGACCGCGAGAACCACGACGAAGAAGAAGATGCTTCGATTGGAAACGAGGTAGCCAAGGAGGCCCATCAACACAGCGGCAGTCACGTTACCTGCCGAGTTGAAGGTCTGATTGCGACCTTGCCGGGTATCGAATGCGGCATGTCCAACAATCCCAAGCGACATGGCGCAGATGGCAGGGATGAAGATGCTGGACGTGCCGCCAATCAAGACCTGGGCGCCCATGAGGGGCCAGAACGAAGGAAACAGTGCGATCAGCAGCGCTCCCGCCGCCAGCGCGGCCACGCCCACCCCAACCAGCGCTCGCTTTGATCGAAGAGA
>PMBS01000220.1 GCA_003153015.1 Myxococcales bacterium | reverse complement strand
AAGGGAGTCGCTATTGATCCGGCCCCCTTGGATTTTCTGGCGGGGCCGATGGGACTTGACCCCACGCCCTCCGGCGTGACAGGCCGGCGTTATAACCAAACTTAACTACCACCCCATGCCCCAACGTGACGGTTGCCCGGCGCATCGGGACGCCAGGATCTACTCGCGGGCACGGCAGGTGTCAAATGGAAGCTGGCCTCGCACCGGGCCCGCCCGGCGCGGCTGCTGCGGTGTCAGATGGTTGCGTTCGGCCCGCGGATGTTTACTAATGTAATGGCCGTGCGCACCTTCCGCCTGCTTCCCTGGTTTGCCACGCTGGCTGTCCTGGCCTGCGGGAAGCCGCCCACGCCGCGCTCCGCGCACGATGCCGCACCGTCGGCGTCCGATGCCATGCCCGCGCCGAGCCCAATCCCTTCCGTGCCGAAGCAGCCCCTGCCCTGGGATGAAGGCGGGGAACTGGCCCAGGGCGAAACCATCGCGCTCCTTGCCGGCAACGGCAATCGCATACCCATGGCCTGGGTGCGCGACAAAGGTCTGCTCAACGTGGATCTTTCACGCTTGTGGGCGCCCTTCATCTTCAGCGAATCGGACACGCCGGACGGCGAGCCGAAGCCCAACCGCTACCGCCAGGCTTTCACCGATCTGGCCAGCGACTTTGTCAGCCCGGAACAGGTCTTCCTGGCCAGTCCAGAAGGGAACTACGCTGTGCTGATGGCCGCGGGTCTGCCGGGAAACGAGGATGCAGCACGAAGCCCGCAGGGCAGGCGCGTCCTCAACGAGGCCTGGCGGGCCCTGCACCTGCGGCGCGAGCCCAATTTCCTCGAGCCCTACGGCATCCCGCCCACGCTCCTGGTCCTGCAGAAGCGCATCGATGAGGACAGGGGAAGGACCTGCTACGCCGACCTCGACCTAGCTGGCCTGGCGGGCTTCGACGGCACCGCCACCTTCCAAAGCCGCGAGCAAGCACACCGCGAATACAACGAGGCGATGGGAGATGCGGCTTGGGTAGACAAGCAGATCGGCAAGGCCAAGGAAGCGCCGGGCGCCCCTACCCGCGATCGTGATGAATGGCTCAAGCTCATTGCTGCGCAAGACCCCAAAGCGGCGGTTCGCATCGAACGCGCCCGCCGCGGCCAGGTGCGCCTGCGCGCCATTCGGGCGGCGCAAGCGCGCCTTTCCTGCGAGGGGTTGCTGGGCAAGCATGTGGAGGGGCAGTTCGATCTGGCGACCAACGAGGCATTGGCGGCCTGGGAGCGCAAGAACGACATCTTCGGCTGGGGATTTTTGAGCGGTGAGACGCTGGCGGCCTTGCAGCGGTCGCCGCTCGACCTGCACTTCGACACCTTCCGGCGCATCCTGATGGAACATGTGGCCGATGCGGCGGGCATCATCGAGGACGGTTCAGTCTCGGGCGGAGAAAAGCCGGCCACCTACCGGGATGCGGCGGGCGTCGAGCACCCGGTCCCCAATCTCATCGCTGACTACACCGACGCGCTGATGGCGGCTCTCGGGATCCACACGCCCGCGGACGCGCTCAAGGTCATCGAAACCTTCCGCAGCCAGGGGATGAAGTGGCTTCACGTGGCCTTTTCGCCTCCCAAGCTTCCGCCCTACTACAGCAACAAGATGGACCTTTCCGTCGAGATTGATCGGGGCGATGTCTGGTACGACTTCCCCTTCGACGAAGACGGCAAGCCAATCGCACAGCAACGAGTGAATTTCCCCGGCCTCACGCTCTATGTGAAGTGGAACAAGCAGAAGATCCCGCTTTGCCGCTGGCGCACCACCCTCGGGTCGTGGCGTAGCGAGATGGGCCCCAACGGCAAGGTGTACTTCAAGTACAAGAACTCGGACGTGGGCCCACGCGTGTGGAAGGACATCGTGGCCGGGCCGGTTTGGATCCCGCCCGAAGGCACGCCGGCCAAGGATCTGCTGACGCGCAAGACCTGGGACCGCGACCTGGGCGCGGAAGCCGTGGTGAACACCGATGTGATGGGGCCCGGCTACCAATCGGCCTACGGTCTGGTGATGGCGATCCATCATTGGAAGCGCGGCAAGACCTTCTTCGACAACCAGATCCGAACCCATGGCTCGGTGGACTACACCTCGATCGCGCGGCGCTATTCGCACGGCTGCCACCGCTTGGTGAACAGCCGGGCGGTGCGCCTGTTCGACTTCATACTGCGGCACCGGGCCTTTCGCCGCGTCGGCAACCAGCCGATCGTCTTGCGCCGCCATTTCGAGTACGAAGGTAGGACGTATCACTACGCCCTCAACACGCGGGGCTACTACTATGAGCTCGACCCGGCGGTTCCGGTGATGGTCACAGAAGGCCGCATTATGGGCAAGGTGAAGAAGCCGATCGATGCCTACCTGCACAAGCCAGGCGTGGACTACGGGCCATCCGAGGAGAGCAGCGAAAGCGCACCGGACATCGGACCTTGATGCCGGCTGTCCAAACAGTCCCGCATACTAAAGAATTGACACCAGTCTCTCGATAGTGAGGCCAGATCGCTTATGCACTGGAAGAGACTAGTGGCCGGCATGACTGGCGCTGTCGTGCTTGTGGCGGCAGCGCTGGTCGGCTGTGCCTTGGGCGTGCGTCGCGATCTCGCCAAGAATCCGCCCAACCAGGTCATCTTCGACGACCAGTGCCATCTGCAGGACTACTTCGACGACCTCGCGCGCGGGCGGGACAGGCCACCCGCGCTGGTTCGATCCGATGAGATTCAGACCAGCGACAGCGAGAAGACGCTGGGCGGTCGCAGTGCCTACCTCCTCGGGGAAAACACCAGCTTGCCGGCCCTGCGGCGCCTCTTGCTGGAGAACTGGAAACCGCTTTCCGCCGCGGTGATGGCGGCCCCGGAGATCGAGGTGGAGGTGCGCTGGGCCGAGAAGGTCAGCACGCGCTGGGTGGTGAGCGACGAGAACGTCCACTTGCGCGTCGCCGGCAAGACCTACGCCCTGCGGCCTCATCCCTGCCTGACCTCCTTTCTCTTCGGACGCACGCTGTACGAGCGACGCCGTGAGCTGGTCGGGCTGCCGCCGCTGGCGATGCCTCCGGACGCAGGGGCGGCGGCTCGCATGACGTCTGATTGATCGGCGCTGCGGTGGTGTAGACTTCGCACCCCCATGCCCTACGACCATCGTTCCGTTGAACCCAAGTGGCAGGCGCGCTGGCGCGAGGCCCGCTTGCATCAGACCACGTTCGATCCCCAGCGGCCCAAGTTCTACGCGCTAGACATGTTTCCCTATCCCTCGGGTGCGGGCCTGCACGTGGGCCACTGCGAGGGCTACACCGCCACCGACATCATCACGCGCTGGAGGCGCATGCAGGGCTACAACGTTCTGCACCCCATGGGCTGGGNNCCGCGCGTGACCACCGAGAAGGCCATCGCCAACTTCCGCCGGCAGATCGACTCCATCGGTTTTGCCTACGACTGGGATCGCGAAATCAACACCACCGATCCCCAGTACTTCAAGTGGACGCAGTGGATCTTCCTGCAGCTCTTCAAGAAAGGCCTGGCCTACGAGGGTACCGTGCCCATCAACTGGTGCCCGTCGTGCAAGACCGGCCTGGCCAACGAAGAAGTCACGCAAGGCCGCTGCGAGCGTTGTGGCAGCGGGGTCGAGCGCAAGGACATGCGCCAGTGGTTGCTGCGCATCACCCGCTACGCGGATCGCTTGCTGGAGGATTTGGCGGAACTGGACTGGCCCGAGTCCACCCTGGCCATGCAGCGCAACTGGATCGGTCGCTCCGACGGGGCTGAGGCGATCTTCAAGGTCGTCGCCCCTAGTCGCGTGGGGAGCCCGCCGGCTCCGCCGGCGGCGGACCATCGCGGGAGGGCATGGGAACCCTCTCAGGGTTCCCATGTCGATGGCTTGCCGGCCGGCGACGAGATCAAGGTGTTCACCACGCGGCCCGATACCCTGTACGGCGCGACCTACATGGTGCTGTCCCCGGAACACCCGCTGGTCGACGGGTTGACCACGCCGGCGCAGCAGGCTGCCGTGCGCGCGTACCAAGTCGCCGCGCGCCGCAAGAGCGATCTGGAACGCACCGATCTGGCCAAGGAGAAGACGGGCGCGTTCACCGGTGCCTTGGCCATCAATCCGGTCAATGGCGAGAAGATCCCGGTTTGGATCGCCGACTACGTGCTTTCCAGCTATGGCACGGGCGCGATCATGGCGGTGCC
>PMBS01000209.1 GCA_003153015.1 Myxococcales bacterium | reverse complement strand
GAAGAGCGGATGGCGCCAATCGCCCCCTTGCGCTTCTATAATCTTGAGACGACGGATCCCGTAGCCGGGTGGCAGTAGGGTCACGTGAACGCTCTCGAAGTCGCCGCTCACTGCCTCCGATGCGTTCAATTGCTTGTGGGTGAAGTGGGCGGCGATCGGATCGAGCAGGACACGGATGATGATAATCAGGGCAAGCAGCAGTCCGAGGCCAAACAGCGCGCGACGCAGCCATCCGGGCTGACGGAGACGGTCGAGTACGCCCATTGACATTTCGGTCTCCTGGTGTGGGTTGCGCCGCTGGTCGATTAGACAGTCATCAACGCAAGTCGACCTCCGGGGCCTTTGCTGAAATCACTGCTGAACCATCTTTCCTTACAGATCGTTCATACCATACCTTTCCCAGGGGTTCCGCAGGGGTGAGTAGGTAGCTGAAAGGGCTCAGGAATCGCCTGCGGCGATTCCCGAGCCTGGGCTGTGGTCGAAAACTGGCATAGATATTTTTGCTTATGGGCATAGCGGTGATATGGATTCGGCATGGCTGAGCAGACCAGTCGTCTCCGCCTGCGCCTCCGCCAGGCGGCAGAAAAACACCAGCAGCAGATTGATCACTTGGTCGGTGAACCAGGCCCGCTCGTTCGCGGCACATTCGGCACCCGCGCTCGGGTCTGTGGGGTTGCAGGCTGTAAGTGCGCTCGCGGTGAACTGCACAAGTCCAAGTGCTTGAGCGCCAGCCAGGAAGGCCGGATGCGGCAGGTTCACGTCCCTGCCGGGGATGAGATGGAGGTTCAGGACGGCGTCCAGCGCTATCGGCGGTTCCGCGAAGTGAGGGCTGAGTTGGCCGAAATCGCCAAGGAAGAGCTGGCATTGGCGGAGCAGTTGGGATTGTCGCTACTCAAGCCGTACCCGCCCGGCAATCCATTGCCGCCGCCCAAGCGACGTGGACGTCACAAGGGAGGGCGTGGCGTATCGCGCTGACGGTCAGGCCGCGATAGGCCCGGGCGTGCCCGGGCTCGATGCATTTGGGCAGGGGCGACTGCGCGCTTTGGTCGCCTACGGCCGCAAGGTCTTCGACCTGCGGGAAGGATTCGAGTCGGTACGAGACAAGCGGCGGGAACCGAAGGTCGTACCGGCTTTGGTGGCGGCTGCAGTTTTCTTCTGCGGCCTACTGCGAACCCGCAGCTTCAACGCGCTGGAGCCCAAACTTCGAGAGAAACCATTTCGGCGACTGATCGGCGCGCCGCCCGATGGCGAGGTCATGGGATCAGCCGACACGTTGAGCCGCGCTCTACGCAGGATGGATGTGGCGACGGTACGAAGGCTGTCAGTCGGAATCGTCGAGAAAGCCGAGCGCAACAAGGTTTTCCGGGAAGGGTGGCACGGGGCCTTGCACACGGTTGCTATCGACGGCTGGGAGCCCATCTGCTCGTACAATCGCCACTGCGACCGATGCCTGGTCCGGCATGTGCGGGTCGAGCAGCGCGATGGTACCATCGTCGAGCAGGAGCAGTACTACCACCGCTATGCGGTCGCCATGCTCATCGACGAGCGGTTCGACATGGCGCTCGACATAGAGCCACTGTTGCCGCACGACTTGCGGCCGCAGGGCGCGGCCAAGAATGACGAAGATGAAGGTGAATTGACGGCTGCTATCCGGCTTCTACGCCGGGTCAAGCAAACCTACAGCTGGTTGCAGGTGGTTGTCGCCGACGGTCTGTACCCGAACGGTCCTTTCCTGACTGTGGTCAAACAGCTGCGCATGGGTGCCGTCATCATCGCCCGCAAGGACGGCGACGAGCCGCTCAAGGAAGCTCTCTCAATTTGGGGCAAGCAGCCACCGCATGAGGTCTTCGACGACAAGAAAGGCGGAGAGCGGGTTGAACTGTGGGACTGCCGGGACGTCACGACCCTGAGCACGTACGACGGCCCAATTCGCGTGGTGCGGGCTGTGGTGACGGACCAAGCGCAGCCGAACAAGCCACCGCACACCTGGTGTATGGTCGCCACCGGCGTGGCAGCGGCTCGCCTGTCTTCGCGCCAGGTACTGGCTGTCGGTCGTGGACGCTGGCACATTGAAAACACAGGCTTTCATCAGTGGGTAACGCGCTGGTACTTCGAGCACGTCTTTGTCCACGACGCCCACGCCATCCTGGCCATCTTCTGGCTCTTCTTCGCCGGGTTCAATTTGCTAACGCTTTTCCTCTACAGGCAGCTGCGCAGCTATGGGCGGGACAGAGGCCGGGACGTCACCCGCACCATTAGTCGCCTGATCGACGAGATGAACGACGACCTGGCCCGCCTCGATCGCTCGCCGTGGGACACAAGCTGACCCGCCTCCTGATCCCTGTGCGCACAAGGCCGCACAGACGACCAGGCTTGTCAGCCACCAGCCCAATGTCCCGATCCCCCGAGGAGGCGGGGGCCTTTCCGACTACCAGAGAACCCGCGTCAACCAGCCAGCCGGCGTCCTAAGCCCCTTCTGCGCCCGGCAGAAGCGAAGCGGATGCCGGGCGCAATCTTCGTCCCCTGCATCCTGCGACGTGCGGAACACCTGTACCTTTCCCGCTGCGCTTTCCGTTGGCCTCGTGTTCATGTATCTTCTCCCCGTCGCAGGCGGCTCACCTGAAACGCACGTGGCCGGTCAAGAGCAGAATGATGCCAATCAGCAGAATGATAGACAGGCAACAGGAGGTGAAGGATTGAGAAGGCGGAGGAGATGGGTATGGGGATAGTTTGCTTTGGGGAAGTGGCATGTAGGTCTCTGTGGTTGCTGTAGGAAGTCAGTTATCAGACAGGGTCAGATGACGTTCGCCATAGAGAAACACGGCTTGTCCGTCCTATGCACGTGGGTGTATTCCTCGTCCCAGATTATTCTCATGGGTTCCGAATTCGCTCACGTGTAAGCACGGATCAAACGGCTAGGTCCTCGGAACGGGCATAGGCAGATGAAGCAGCTCGCAGATGCACACAGATCAGGCGCCCGAAAGATCCAGCTGATCGAGCAGTGCTCGCGGCTCATCAGGTATCTCAAATCGAAGAATGACATCCTGCTGCTGACCACGAGCAATCGGTACGAAGAGCACACCTGGGATATCCCGAAGACCACACAGCTCGCGCTTCGAATCAAGGACCACCTGAAAGAAGAAGGAAAGCGCGTAACACTGCTCGATGTCGCAAAGCTCAAGATATATACCTGCGAGGGCAATATCAGTGGAAAGCGAGGCAACAATTGCGGCATGCCCGAAGCGAAGCTGCGCGACCGTGGCAAGAACCCAACGGGCCAGCACCGATGCTGGGCCTC
>PMBS01000267.1 GCA_003153015.1 Myxococcales bacterium | reverse complement strand
AACGTCAGTGACAGCACGGCGCCGCCAGAGCGCTCCCACGGCCGCGCAAACCGGCCGCGCTCCAGCCGCTTCGCCAGCAGGCACAGACCCGTGCCGTCAAAGTACAGCACCTTCGCCCGGCGCGGCTTGCGCCCGACGAAGAGGTACACATCGCCGTCCAGCAGCCGGTGCTTCATCTCTTGCTCGACCAGCGCCGACAGGCCGTTGTACCCCTTGCGCAGATCCACAGGCGCGCCGTACGCGAACACGCGCACGGCACGAGTCAACCCGATCACGGCCTACCCAAGCTCCCGTAGCAGAGCCACCGCCGTCGTTAGGTCTGGCACCTCCACCCGGTATCCCCGCGGCGACACCAGCTGGACCGTCGACACGGCCACACCCGAACGCGCCAAGCCCGTGTCGGGCGCTAGCCTGACCGCAAGCAGGCCAGCGCGACCCGGCATCTTCCATGCGTACAGCGTGGCTGCCGAGATTCCCACCTGCTTCGCGGCAGATTCGACCGTCAATCCTCGGCTCCGCAATCCCGCCGTCAACTCCAGGGCCTTTGCCTTCATTGCGCTCGTATACGGCCGCGCTCCTTGGCGCCGAGTCCCACGCCAACGCAGCACCTCGTTGCGGAATACTTCGATTTCCTTGTCCATGTCGACCTCCCTGCCCAGGAAGGTCCCACAACTCGCTGTCTACGTCAGGACGGGGCCGGGCGAGGCCTTACGGTGGATCACGTAGCAGCGGCGGGACGACGAGCTCAGGCGGAACGACCAGCTCAGGCGGAACGACGAGCTCGGGCGGAACGACGAGCTCAGGCGGAACGACCAGCTCAGGCGGCACTACAAGCTCGGGAGGCAGAACCAGTTCAGGCGGAACGACGAGCTCAGGCGGAACGACGAGCTCAGGCGGAACGACGAGCTCAGGCGGGACGACGAGCTCAGGCGGTGCGACGAGCTCGGGCGGCACGACGAGTTCAGGCGGAACGACGAACTCGGGCGGTACGACCAGCTCAGGCGGAACTAGCGGCTCAGGGGGTACGACTGCCATGGGCGGCGTGACAAGACTTGGCGGTTCCACCAGCAGCGGAGGTGCCACGGGCGGCGTGACAAGACTTGGCGGTTCCACCAGCAGCGGGGGAAACACAGCCACCGGGGGAAGGACGGGCACAGGTGGTTCTAGCAACCGCGGGGGAACCACGGCCACAGGAGGCAGCACCGCTGCTGGGGGATCCACTGGCCCCACTTCCGTCTGCAGCTTCGCCAGCGGGCTGAACGTCGCCTGGGTTCAGTTCGCCGGCGACGTCCCCAACCCGAACCTCACCACGTTCAATACCATTTTCAAGAACACCTACACTTATGGTGGACGCGTTATCCGTTGGTGGTTCCACACCAACGGAACCGTGACCCCTGGCTACGATTCGAACGGCCTGGCCGTGAAGCTTCCCCAGACCCACATCGACGGGTTGAAGGCCATCCTCAACGCCGCGGCTACCAACAAGGTGGCCATTACCATCAGTCTCTGGTCCTTCGATATGCTTCAGGGCGCGGCGAGCGGCGAGAATATTTCGGCAACCACCTTGGCAAACAACAAATCCCTGCTAGAGAACGACACGAACCGCCAAGCCTACGTCGACAACTACCTAACTCCGCTCGTCACCGCGATCAAAGGCACTCCCGGCTTGTACTCCTGGGAAATCTTCAACGAGCCGGAGGGCATGGGTCAGAGCGGTTGGACAACGGGGGCCAAGACCACGGAAGCGTATATCCAAAAGACCGTGAACTGGTTTGCGGCGGCGATCCACACGGCCGATCCCACGGCGCTCGTCACCAATGGCGCGCAGACCTTCGACTACTGCTCAGGCGTGAGTGGCAAGAACAACTACTATTCAGACACAGCCCTCAGGGGCGCGGGTAGCAAGCAAAACGGAACCCTCGACTACTACGAAGTCCACTACTACACGTCGAATGGCGCCTCCAATTCCTGCTTCACGTACCCGGCGTCACACTGGGCACTGGACAAGAAGCTCGTGATGGGTGAGTTCGCGGCCGCGGCAACTGACGGTGTCGCGCAGGATAGCCTATACACGAATATCTACTCGAGCGGCTACAACGGCGCGTGGGCTTGGGCCTACACCGTAAACTGGCCGTGGCCAGCTATGCAGACGGGGATGCAGGCCCTCTACACCGCGCAGCAGGCGACAATTAATAGTTGTCCCTGATGAGCAGGCGGCTTCCCAAAATGGCGGTTCGAGCTCTGATCGTTGGCGGAGTTGCGGCTTTGGCTTTGGTGACGGCCGCTCGCCGGTGTGACAAGTCCAAGCCGGGCGAGTCCGAGCAAGAGAACGCGTCTGAATCGTCCGCGCCGGCCCCGGCGCGGACGGCCGCGGCGCCCCGCCCGCCCGCGCTGCTGCCGCCGGCTCCAACGGCCGCGCCCGCTGGTTCGCTCAAGGAAACCCAGCTCATGGCGCAGCTTCGTAGCATCAAGGACAGCAATCACGCTGCTGCCATCGAGCTTGCGCGCGATGGAAATCGCCGCTTCCCTGACAGCGCGGACGCGCCCGAGCGCCATGCGATTCTCATCCATGCCCTGGCCGATGCCGAGCAGCGTTCCGAGGCGCGTGGTGAGGCCGAGTATATGGTGAACCACTACCCCGATTCCGAGTGGGTGCGTGAGGTCGAGCGTTTCACCGGGGCTCACCGGCATCGCAACCTTCGCCTCAACGACGCGGGCGAGGTCGTGTCTTACTAGTAATTTCGCCCACTTAGACCCGCACTTTGGCGGAGTCTGCGCAGCCGTGCGATGCTCCGCCGCGATGAAGACGTCGCCCCGAGTTGCCGAGAGATTGCTGCCCACGCCACGAGAGATCGTCGCGCATTTGGATCGCCACGTGGTCGGCCAGAAACGCGCCAAGCGCACGGTGGCCATCGCGGCCTACAACCACCTTAAGCGCTGCGAGCAGAAGAACGCGGCTGACAAGCGTCTCATCAAGAAGTCGAACCTCCTCTTCATTGGTCCTACCGGCTGTGGCAAGACCCACATCGCCCGCACCCTGGCCGAGTTTCTCGATGTGCCTTTTGCCATCGCAGACGCGACCGAGTACACCGAGGCCGGCTACTACGGCAAGGACGTGGAGGTGATGATCGCGGAGTTGCTGCACAAGTGTGGCCAGAACGTCGAGGAGGCCCAGCGAGGGATCGTGTTCATCGACGAGGTCGACAAGATCGCCCGCCGCACGCACAGCGCGCGCACCGGTGCAGGCGCGCGCGACATCGGCGGCGAGGGGGTGCAGCAGGGCCTACTCAAGCTGCTGGAGGGCCGCGAGATCTTCGTTCCGCAGAACCTGACCCAGCACTGGAACAAGCACGACTTCACTGTGGTCGACACGCAGGATATCCTGTTCATCGCCGCGGGAACTTTCACCGACTTGCGCCTGTACCAGGAAAGCCGCACGGTCGGGTTTGGCCAGGCGGATGCGGATGGCCGCGCAGCACCGCCCATCACCGAGAAAGAGTTGCTGGACTACGGTCTGCTTGCCGAGTTTCTCGGCCGGCTTCCCCTGCGGGTCGAGCTTCACCCCCTGTCAGGGAACGATCTCTTCCAGATCCTGACCGTGCCGTCGGATTCCGTGGTGCGCGAGTATCAGGCCTTGCTCAGGATGGACGGCGTGGACCTGCGCTTCG
>PMBS01000035.1 GCA_003153015.1 Myxococcales bacterium | reverse complement strand
TTCTACATCGCCATGGAGATGGTCGAAGGCAAGGATCTGCGTGAGGTGTGGAACCGATGCGTGCGCATGCGGCAGCGCATCCCCATCGAGGTCGCGCTGCACGTGGCGCGTGAGGTGGCGCGGGTTCTCGCCTACGTGCATGGCTACGGCAATCTCAAGCTGGTCCACCGGGACATCGCTCCGCCCAACATCCTGCTGGGCTACAACGGCGACGTGAAACTGACCGACTTCGGGCTGGCGCGCAGCGAGCTGAAAGAGGAGAAGACGCAGCCCGGGGTGGTGTTCGGCCGCGCCGCCTATCTGGCGCCCGAGCAAGCCCGAGGCGAGGTGGCCGACGCGCGCACCGACGTGTACACCTTGGCCATCGTGCTGTGGGAGCTCTTGACTGGGCAACAGTACTTGCCCATTTCGGGTCTGGATCCAGGGGCCGGGCTGGCGCTGGTTCGCCACCCCAAGCCCATGCCGCCGTCGACGCGCGCCCCGTGGATTGCGCCCGAGCTGGACAAGGTCGTGCTGCGGGCGCTGGCCCCCGACCGGCAGCAGCGCACGCAGAGCGCCGAGGAGTTCCGGCTGGCGCTGTCCGATGTGATCGCCCAGGTCGCACCGCGAACCGATCCAGCCCGCGTGGTCGAGCTGATGCAGGCGATCTTCCAGGACGTCATCGACAAAGAGCGAGCCGAGCGTGACCAGTTCCTCAAAGAGGTGATCCCAATCTTCCGCGAGTCCTCGCCTGAGCCGCCCGCGTCCGACAATGCCGACGGGCGGGTCACCGTGCCGTTGGAGTCGCTGGCAAGCGCGGAGAGGAGTGGCCGCGCGTCGACGGCGAGCGGTCCGGCACCTGCTCGGGCCAGGCGGGACACCGGTGGCCATGCCCCCGAAGCGAAAGGCGAAGAGGGCAACGGCGCACGCCTGCCCGGCGTCACCCCGTCCCCGGTCGCGGCCGACGGCCGCCGCGCCCGNNTGATAGCGCCGCGCCGACGTTAGGGTCGCGGGTGCAAGTCGTGGTTGGACGTAGTACCGGCCCAGAGAATGCCAACACTCGTGGTTCGGTGTCAGCTACTGTTTCCGATACTTGATCACAACAAGGACGACTACCGATGATTGAGGCCATCCTCTTTGACTTCGACGGCCTGATGGTGGATAGCGAGCCCCACGCGATCGCCTCTTGGCGAGCGGTGTTGCGCGAACGGGGAGTCGAGCTCGACGCCACCACTCTCGATCAATTGCTGGGCCTGCGCCTGGACGAGACCGCGAGCCTGCTCATTGAACGGTTCTCGATGACCACGTCTCCCGCCGAACTGGGGAAGGCCAAGACCGACTACCAGATCACGCACCTGGCCGGCGCCATCCGCGCGATGCCCGGCCTCGAATCGTTGCTGCATGCTATCGATCAGCGCGGCCTGCGCAAAGCCATTGCGTCGAGTGGAATGCGACGCTACCTCGAAGCAGCACTCCGGACGGTCGGGCTGGCGGGTCGGTTCAGCGTGATCGTCAGCGGAGAGGAGGTGGCTCGGGGCAAGCCCGCTCCCGACGTGTTTCTCGAAGCCGCGCGCCGGCTGGGATGCTCCCCGGCTGCTTGCCTCGTGCTCGAGGACGCTCCCAACGGGCTGCAGGCGGCCAAGGCTGCGGGGATGCGAGCGGTCGCGATCCCCAACCAGCAGAGCCGACAGCTCGATCTCTCTGCCGCCGACTGGCAATTGCCATCGCTGGCCGCGGTGGCGGATCTGCTCGCGTCGATGTCCTGAACGCCGTCCAGTCGCACGCCCCACCACTTTCAAGGTGATAGCGTCGATCCGCGCGACGTAACCGCAAGACAACACAGGTGAATCCAGCTATGGCCGGTGCTTTGTCTGCCGATCGGGGCGGCACAGCGCTGGTGCCAGACGCTGGAGCGAACGCCTGCTGCTATGTTAGCCGCCGAGCGGATGTCACCCTTGGAGGTTCAAGCAATGGACAGAATATGCGACCGCTGGTGGCTCTGGTCGATGATCGCCTGCATTCCGGCTTGTTCGATCATCTACCCGGCCCCGACACCGATGCTCAGCACCTACTACCCTGCGAAACCGGCTGTGCCGGGCCGGGCCCTCCTGGTGCTTTTGCCCGGTCGACACGACAACGCTGCCGATTTCGAGAAGCACGGGTTCGTGCAAGTCGCGCACGAATCTGGGGCCCCGGTGGACCTAGTCGCAGCGGACGCAGGATACGGCTACTACGTTGCGCGGACGCTCGGCCAGCGCCTGGCAGAGGACGTGTTCGCCCCGGCGAGAACCCGAGGATACCGATCGTTCTGGATCTCGGGGATTTCCATGGGGGGCTTCGGGGCACTGGTCTACGCCGAACAACATCCGAACGAGTTGGAAGGCCTGCTCGCCATCGCGCCCTTCTTGGGGGACGATGACCTGATCAACGAAATCGAACAGGCGGGTGGACTGGCCAAGTGGAAGACCACGGCCAAGCCCAGCCCTGATGATTATCTGCGCCAGCTCTGGCTCTGGCTGGGCCGCTGCATTCCGCAAGCGCAGGGTTGCCCGCGCATTTTTCTGGGCTTTGGCCGAGAAGACCGGTTTGTGCGTGCAGGCCGGCTGCTCGCTGCCGCCCTGCCTGCGGAGCAAGTGGTGGAGGTCCCCGGTGAACACGACTGGGGGCCCTGGCAGCAGATATTCTCCTTGTCGCTTCCGCGCATGTTTCCCGGCTCAGCCCCGTGATGGTGGCCAAGCGGTCGGCGACTGTGGGCGACCGCAGGTCGCCCCTACGGCTAGATTACTCATTCTCGCCCCAGCGGGCGACGGTGTCCGCGACTGTCTGACCGACTACTTCAAATAGGCAGCCAGACCAATGCCTTGATCTTTTAGTGCCTGGGCCACAACGCCCGCCACTTGGGTGGCGCCTTCTGTCTTGAAATGGGTGCCGTCGAACCAGAAGGTTGTGCTGCCGTTCGGGCAGAGCTTGAGGCTGTTGTACAGAGCAACCGAGAGCGTCGTCAAATCAATTACCGGCACATTGTCGGCGGCGCCCGCGGCCTTGGTTTCCGGCCCGAATCCGCGGTTGGCAACGTTGGTTGAGCCGGAACATGACTGCCCGCTGGTCGACGTACCGAAGATCGGGTTCGCGCCCTTGGACCTTATGGTCGTGGCCATGAAGTCAAGGTCAGATTGGAAGAGGGTCTTGCTGACATGCCGATTGCAAGTGGCGGTGCCGTCGTTGATGCCAAACGCGACGTACACCCAGTCGCCCGGCTTCATCCCGTTCGTGGGATCGAGCATGGTCGTCAAGTTGTCGGAGTACGTCGTCTTATCAATGACCTGGCAATCGCCATTCGCGTCGGTTGCGGCGGTTTTCGAGACGTTTGGGTCGCCCCAAATCCAGGTCTGGATGCTTCGGCCACCCCGTGCCTGATTGGAGATGGTGGCGTTGGCGTTGAAGTACTGCTGGAATTCAGCGGCCCAGCCGCACTGGCCGCTGCCGGCGCAGTTCTGCATGGTCGAGTCGCCAACCATCCAAACCGTGATTTTCTTGTTGGGATCCACCGTGCCAGCATCCGGGAAGGGTCCCGTGGTTCCGCCGCTGCCGGAGCCACCGCTTGCAGATCCGCCGGCTCCGCCCCTGCCCGAGGAGCCGCCTCTTGCAGTCGCGCCGCCGGTGGAAACCGTGCCGGCAGTCCCGCCAGCGCCGGCCCCGCCCGAGCCCCCACCCGCGCCGCCGGCGGAGCCGCCGGTGGAGACCGTGCCACCCGTGGGGACAGAACCGCCGGTGGAAACCGAACCGCCCTTGGGGACAGAGCCACCAGTGGAAACTGAGCCGCCCGTGGAGAGTGAGCCACCGCTGGGAGGCGCCCCGCCGGAGGAGAGCGAACCGCCGCTGGCGAGAGAGCCGCCGGTGGAGGCCGTGCCTCCCTTAGGGACCGAGCCGCCGGTGGAAACTGTGCCACCGGTGGAAACCGAGCCGCCGCTGGTAGCCGAGCCGCCGGTGGTAGCCGAGCCGCCGGTGGAAACCGAGCCGCCGCTGGCGACCGAGCCGCCGGCGTTGTTTCCACCTGACCCTTGGCTACTACCTCCTTGCGGCGCGGGTGCAGCTTCGTTTGTCGAAGTGCATCCGAGCCCCAGAAGAACTACTGCGGTTGGACCCAGAAAGAGGCGACGAAGATTCTCCATTTTGCAGCGACCTCGCAGGTTGAGAATGCAGTGACCTACCTCACGACACGCGGCTCAGGTATTCGTGATGACTCATTGTAGCCACGTCCGCTTCCGGTGGCAGGGGTTCTCAAGTCCCGCATCCGAGAACACCGTGTCGCCGATAGCGACTCTCCAGCCGCACATCCCTCTGCGAGCGGCACTGCTAGTCAAACTTGTCCTGGTCTTCGTCCTGGTCGCGGCCTTTCGCGGTGTATCCCGAGATGGGCAATCCCTCGTAGAACCATGGGAACATGTCCCGCCGAAGCTTGGCCCTCCATTCCTTTTCCTCGGCCTTGCGTTTCAGGTTGTAGAACACGACGCCCTCGGCAAAGACTTTTTCCGCTTCGGCGCCGAGCTCCCGGCGCTGCTTCTTCTGGTGGTAGCGGGAAAACAGGAAATCCTTGAACCAGGAACTCCAATTGTCGAAGATCCGCTCGTGCTCCTCGAAGGACTTGTAACGGAGGCTCTCCACGGCTTTGTCGAACGGATACCACTCGTGCCGGTCCAGCCGGTAGGGGTTCCCGTTCACCTTGGGTCCGAGCAACTCACCGGCCTGCTCGCCGTCGGGTTGGACCAATCCCTTGCCGGCGGAGTTGAGCACGCCTTCCAAGATGAAGGTCCTTCCGTCTAGGATCTGTTGCGGATCCAGGACGTTCTTTCGGTTCTGCAGCTCAACCAGACGGCCCTTCTCCGTGAGAATCTTGATGTTGGTGCCGTTCAGCTTCTCCACGGCAAAGGTGTCGGGGTCCTGGAAGACCCACTCGTAGCCGGGGTTGACCCGGTCAACCACCAGGTACACCTCAGGGCCGCGCAGGCCGAGGGCCCGGCCCTTCTGCTTGAAGGCCGCCGAGTCCACCGGAAACGTCTGGCGGATGAACGGGCAATGCAGTTTGGGGAAGTCGGTCAGCATGTGCTGTCAATCGTATCACTTTCTTCAGGCACATTGGCGCACATCACCCGACGTGTCCGCAGCCCCGCTTTTCTGTTGCCCGTCCGTGGTTCTTGCTAGAGTCTTTCGCATGAAAAACTTCGCCGCACATCGCACCTCGGTATTTCCTCTCTTGGCTTTCGCGCTCTCCCTGGGAGTGGGCTGCGGCAGCAGCAACAGCGGCACTCCGGCCCGTCCCGACGGCAGCGCGCCCCGCGCCGGCGACGCCTCGATCCCGGACACGGGCGCGGACGCTGTGCTTCGTGCCGATCGACCGGCTGGGCTCGACGTCGGCGTCAGCGATTCGCGCCAGCCTGACCTCGCGCCGGCCAGCGACGGTCCTGCGCCCGCCAGCGACGGTCCTGCGCCCGCCAGCGACCATCCCGTGACCCTCAGCGATTCGCGCCAGCCTGACCTCGCGCCGGCCAGCGACGGTCCCGCGCCCGCCAGCGACGGTCCCACGCTCGCCAGCGACCGTCCCGTGACCCTCAGCGATTCGCGCCAGCCTGACCTCGCGCCGGCCAGCGACGGTCCCGCGCCCGCCAGCGACGGTCCCACGCTTTCCACGCTTTACGCCAAGGTCGGCCCAAGCGGCACCGTCACCGTGACCTTTTCAGGCGGCCCCAGCAACCCGCAGGCCTGGATTTCCGTATACGCCGTCGGTTCACCTGATGGCGCCTATTTGGGCGGCTACCAATACACGGCCGGTGCCGCCAGCGGCACCTTCACCTTCCCCACGCCCGACGCGCTGGGCACCTACGAGTTCCGCTTGTTCGCGGACAACGGCTACACCAAGATCGCGACCAGCCCGCCATTCACCGTGGCCATGCCCTATGACCTGGACCCAGCCTTTGGCGTGGGTGGCAAGGTCACCTTTGACTTTCTCGGCAAGGCCCAGCCGGACTGGATCTGTGGTGTGTTCGCACTGGCGGGCAACAAGGTTCTGCTGGTGGGCACGGCCAAGACGGGACTCAAAGATGCCAACGGTTGGGAGCAGAACGAGTTTGCCCTGGCCCAGCTCAACCCCGACGGCACGTTCGATCCCACCTTCGGCACTGCGGGAAAGGCCCATGTTGGTCTCACCACGCGCGGCCTGATCAGCTGCAACGCAGCTACCATGCAGAAGGACGGCAAGATCCTAGTCGGCGGGCATGGATGGAGCACCACGGGCGGCACGGACTACCTCCTGGCCCGCTTCGCCGCCAATGGCGCACTCGACACGACCTTTGGAACCGCGGGGTTCGCCATCACCAATTTCCAGTTGACCGCAGACGATCCCGGCCAGAACGACACGCTGCTGGCCCTGGCCGCGGCCGATGACGGCACCATTGTGGCTGCAGGCGAAATGATGCTCACTGGCCCCTACACCAATGGCCGAGCATCCTTTGCTCGCTATCTAGCTAGCGGCGCCCTCGACGCCACCTTCGGTGTCTCGGGCACCGCGGCCATCGACTTCGCGGCTGCCGCACCCGGCGGACAAAGCCTGTTCGACGTCAACTCCCTGGTGCTCTCGCCTGATGGCAGCATCCTGGCGGGCCTCACCGCCATTTCCACCTTTGGCCGCAATGACATGGGCATCACGCGGCTCACCTCCAAGGGCATACTCGACACCACCTTCGCCACCGCGGGCGCACTGTGGGAAAGCAAACCAGGCGCGCACAACGATCAACACCTGCAGCGTATCGAGAAGAACGCGGACGGCAGCCTGCTCATGCTGGGTCATGACTATTGGGGCTGGTTCTTGTCCCGCTATTCTGCGGCGGGCGCGGCTGACACGACCTTCGGCACCGCGGGACAGGTCGTTGCCGACGCTTTCCCAAGCTGGGACATCCCCGCTGGGCTGCTGCATCCGGCGGACGGTACCCTGCTGGTGCCCCTGAGCGCCAATGCCGCCGCGGGCGCCAGCATTTCGGGTTTCTTCGGTCTTGCCCGCCACGCGGCGGCCACGGGCAAGGTGGACGATGTCTTTGGCAGGCCTGCCTGGAAGTGGACCCTGGGCACGACTGTGCAAGGCAGCCGCGTGCAGTCGGCCGCCATTCTCGACAGTGGCGCGGTTGTGCTGGGCGGCTTCGTCGAGGTCACCGGCGGCGGCGACCTCGACTTTGCCCTGATGAAGCTGGTGAAGACGCCGGGGTTCTGATCGCGGCCCCGGGGCAGTTCGATTCTTCTCAAAATCCGGGCGGCTTGCCGAATCCGCCCTCACTCGGCGCGCCGCCTGCCAGGCGCGTGGCAATGCGCTGCTGGTAGCGCGTCACCCAGAGCTGCGCCAGCGCCAGAAAGAGCGTCATGATGAGGGGACCGTAGAGAATCCCCGGCGCGCCAAAGCCGAGAATCCCACCCAACAGGCTGAGGAACACCAGCAGGCTGTTCATGCGCATGTGCGAGCCCATCAGCCGCGGTTTGAGGCCGTATTCAAACAAGAACGACTGCCCCATGCAGAAAATGAAGAAGCCCACCGCAGCCACATGCCGGCCAGCAAACCACAAATAGAAAGCCGCGGGCACCACCACCGCTGCCACTCCCACCAAGGGGAGGAATGCCGCAACCGCCATCACCAGGCCCCACAACACGGGCGATGACAGTCCGACCACGGCCCAGGCAAGGCCGGCCACCAGTCCCTGCAAAGAGCTGCCAATGCCGTTGCCGATCAGGATGGCGCGTCCCACCTCGCCCAGCTTGTTGAGAAAGAGCTGGTCTTCGTCCCCGGTCAAGGGCGACAGGCGAAACAAGAAGGCGCGTAGTTTTTCTCCCTGCATGAGCAGGTAGAAGATCGAGAACAGGGTAATGACTCCGTGAAGGGCGAACTGCAACACACCGGACACGAACGAGTTGGCGCGCTTGTACAGGCCCTGGCTGAGAGCGCGGGCGGCATCAACCACGGCATCCCCGATGGCTTCGGGCGAGATGGGCAGACCCGTGCGCTGGGCGAAATTGGTGAGCGCGTGCGCCACCCGGCCATTTTCGCTGGTCCAGTCGTTGAGCGTGACATAGGCCTCGGGCCCGCCCCAGGTCACAGCCGCGCGCCGGATGTCAGCCAGCAGGGCTGAGCCCACCAGGGCCACCGGGACGGCCACCACCACCAGCAGAACCACCACGGTGAGGCCCGATGCCAGGACCGGCCGATTTCCCAGCGCACGTAGCAGCCGCTCGTAGTGCCGGGTCAAGAGCAGCACGGCCACTAGCGCGATCACCATGTCACCCAGGAAGGGCAGCAGCACGTACCCCACCGCGATCAAGGCAGCGCCGAAAATGATCAGGAAGAAGTACGGGGCAATCGCTTCGTTGCCGTAGCGGGGACCGCTGCGAGACGGCCGTGGCACGGGGCCGGAACCAGCCGGATCGCTCGGGGGCCCGGAGGGGGACTCAGGTTCAGTCATCGCACTATCCGAAGACAGCATAGCTCAGCGCGGTCCAAATTGCCCGGAGCGCCGGGCCGGTCAGAGGTTCACAGACAAATGCTCACCACGCTGCCGCAGGCCAGGCAATCCCCGCCGGAGCACGGATTGATCACCCGCTGGGTGCAGGCCTGGCCGTCCGGACAAGGATTGCTGGGGGTGCATCCGACCCCAGCGCTGTCGTGGCAGATAGCCGCGGGCAGTGGCAGGGTTCCGAAGAAGTTGCAGCCGGGCTCAAGCCACCGGCAGTTGGCGCTGGCGCCGCACTGGGTGGCGTCGAGCTGACTGCACGGCAGCCTCGGGTCAGTCAGGCAGGTGCAGGTAGGACAGCCGTCTGCGTCGTGCAGATAGCCGTAGAGACACGCCTGGCATTTCACCGCGGGACACGGCGGCGGCGAGTTGCAGGCACAGAGCTCGCAGCCGTTCTCGTCCAGCACGTTCCCATAGGTACAGTACATGAGGCATACCGGGCCGCAGACCACTTCCACATCGGGTGCGACGGACGAGTCAGGGACGACGCGCGCGTCGGGGGCTGGTGCATCCCCGGCTCCGGCGTCGGCGGCTACGTCGACTATCCCGCCGCCGTCTGGCTTCGAAACATCAACGGCAGCATCGACACCGCCACTTCCGCCTCCCGCGGTGCCACCTGATCCGGTCGTTCCACCTGACCCCGCCATGCCTCCGGTGCCTTTGCTCCCGGCCACGCCGCCCGCATCCACTGACCCGGCTGCGCCTCCGGTGCCCTTGCTCCCGGCCACGCCGCCTGTGTCCTGTGAGCCGGCCACTCCTCCAGTGTCCTTGCTCCCAGCCACGCCACCTGTGCCCGCCGAACCGGCCCCGCCGCCGACGGACGAGCCAGCCTGACCGCCCAGGCTGGCCGCAGCGTCGGACGCGCCACCGTCTGTCTTGCCAGATTGGAGGCCCCCACTGTCACCACATCCGGTCGCGACCATGCCAGCCAAAGCAATGACCGCAATCCCGATTGATATGCTATATCCGAGTCGTTTCATGAGTACCCCCAAGAGCAATTTGCGTGCCGCTGTGCGCGGCGTGGCTCTCCACTCGCAACCTCGGCGGTGCCACGATGATGTCACCTCTGACCCTCGAAAAGCTGAGACTACCCTGCCATTCCTGCCGCACTTGACCCCAGGGTGCGAGACCGATAAATAGGTCGCACCCGGGAACCCGGGCCACGAAGTTCTACCGCAAGAGGAATTCATGGGCTTCCAATTCGGCGCAGTGCTCACGTTCGCGGTAGTCGCAGTGCTCTTCGCCTTGGTCGCCTTGTTGATAGGCGCCATCATCCGGCCGCGCTTCCCCAACGCGAACAAGGTCTCCATATATGAATGTGGCGAGCGGCCCATCGGCGCGGCCTGGTACAACTTCAACCCGCGCTTCTATCTGATAGCGTTGGCCTTCGTCATCTTCGAAGTCGACATCGCGCTGACCTTTCCGGTTGTCGTGGTCTACGCGGAATGGACCAAGAAGGGCAACGGCTGGGTTGCTCTGACTGAGCTGGTTCTGTTCACCGTCATCCTGCTCATCGGTCTCATATGGGCCTGGGCCCATGGCGATCTCGAATGGGTGAAGAAGCTGTCTGCGGCGGAGAAGCCGGCGGGCGGCGAGCCAAGAGGCGACCGAGGCTAGCAGCCATGGCAATTACACGAATCATAGCGGAAGGCCCGGGTGCCGGGGTGCTGCTCACCAACACCAACCGCTTCGACGATCTGGTCAACCTGGCACGCAAGAACTCCATCCACTATTTGCTCTTCGGGCTCGCCTGCTGTGGCATCGAATTGATGCAGACCGGGGGTCCGCGCGCGGATCTGGACCGCTTCGCCGCCGTGTACCGGGCCAGCCCGCGCCAGGCTGATCTGATGATTGTCGCCGGCACGCTCAGCTACAAGATGGCCGAGCGAACCAGATTGCTCTACGACCAGATGGCCGAGCCCAAGTACGTTCTGGCCATGGGGTCCTGCGCGAACTGCGGCGGGCTCTTCCAGTGCAGCTACGCGGTGGTCAAGGGGGTGGACAAAATCATCCCGGTCGATGTCTACGTCCCGGGCTGTCCGCCCCGGCCCGAAGCGCTNNGTGGCGCGAGAAGCGCCGGCCGCAGAGCGGGGCCAAGTAGGATGAACGCGCAAGAGATCCACGCCAAGCTCAAGGCCCAGTTCGGCGATGCCGTGGGCGACCTGGCCGAGGCGAAGATCGATCCCTTCGTGACCGTCAAGGCCGACAAGATCGTCGAGGTTTGCCGATTTGCCAGGGGCGAGGCCGGGCTGGATTTCGACTACTGCGAGGACGTCACTGGCATCGACTGGCCGGCGCGCAACCTCATCGAGATCGTGTATCACCTGTTCTCATTGCAGAACCGGCACCAGCTCGTGCTCAAGGTTGAGACCGAGCGCAGCCAGCCTTCTGTGCTATCGGTGCAGGGGGTGTGGAAGGCGGCCAATTGGCTGGAACGCGAGGTCTACGACATGCTGGGGGTGAATTTCGTGGGCCACCCAGACCTGCGACGGATCCTTTTGCCTGACGACTGGATCGGCCATCCCTTGCGCAAGGACTATCAAGAAGCAGGGGGATACCACGGGGTTACGAATACCCGGTTTGATCCCCTGGTGAGGCTCACGCAGAAGGTGGAGGAAGAGCGCAAGGCCATTGCGGCTGCGGCGCCACCACCGGTGGTTGCTCCGACCACGGCCACGACCACGGCCACGGCCACGACCACGGTTCCAGCTACGGCTCCGGCCACGGTTCCGGCACCGGCTCCGGTTCCGGCTCCGGCAAAAAAGGAGGAGCCTCGTGGCTGAGCCCGTCGAACGGCAGGTCCTTCGGCGCCTGACCCCGTCGGACGAAGAGATCGTCATCAACTTCGGGCCGCAGCACCCATCAACCCATGGGGTCATCGACTTCGTCACCCAAACCAACGGCGAGATCATTCGCCGATCGATCCCGGACATCGGGTATCTGCACCGCGGACTGGAAAAGATCGGCGAGGCAGTGGGCTATCCGGGCTACATGCCATTTACCGATCGCATCGACTACCTGGCAGCCATGTTGGCCAATGAGGGCTACGCCATGGCGGTGGAAAGGCTGCTCAAGCTCGAGGTTCCCCCACGCGCCAAGTATTTGCGCGCCATCGCGGGCGAGCTGTGCCGCATTTCCAGCCACTGGGTGGCGGTCGGCTCTATGGCCGCCGATATCGGCGCGTCCACGCCGCTCACCCACGCCTTGCGCGAGCGCGAGGCCATCAACGACCTTCTGGAGGAGCTGTGCGGGGCGCGCCTGACCTTCAACTACGCGCGCATCGGCGGCGTCTCGTTCGACGCGCCCGAAGGCTGGCGCGAGAAGGTCCTACGCTACCTCGATCACCTGGACAGCTACATCCAGGAATGGGACCGCCTGATCTCGCTCAACGAGATCTACGTCAAGCGGCTGGCCAAGGTCGCGGTCATCAGTCGTGAAAAGGCCATTGCCTACGGCCTGTGCGGCCCCAACCTGCGCGCCTCGGGAATCTCCTGGGACACGCGGCGCGACCTGGCCTACGGCGCCTACCCCGAGTTCAAATTCGACGTGCCGGTCGGTGAGGGGAAAATGGGCGTGAAGGGGGACTGCTGGGATCGCTACGCCGTGCGGGTTCTCGAGATGCTGGAATCATCCAAGATCATTCGCCAGGCACTCGCCAAGCTTCCCGAGGGCGAGATCATGGCCAAGGTCGCGCGCAAACCAAAGCCCGAGGCAGGCGAGGCCATCGGACGCGTGGAATCCGCGCGCGGCGAGATGTGCTACTACGTCGTGTCCGACGGGTCGGAGAATGCCTACCGGGTGCGGGTGCGCACCGGCAGCTTCATGGCCATGGGAATCATCGAGGAGATGTCGCAGGGACTGATGATTGCCGACTTGATAGCGCTTATCGCCTCGTTCGACATCGTTGCCCCGGAGATTGACCGGTGAAGATCACCACCGCTCTCGATTCCACCTCGCTGACCAGGCGCTATCCCAAGACCGCGCTTGCCACCACGCTGTTCTTCATGCTGGCGCTGCCATTCCTGCTCTACGTGGTGCTTCTGCTCATGCTGCCGTTCAACCGGCCCGAGGCGCTCAATGCCGTGGCCCAACGTTTGGGCTGGGATTTGGGGCACAGCCTGTATCGCGATACCTGGTACGGTGTCATCTTGCTGGTCGAGGGGACCGTCGTGGCGCTCTATGCTGCCGTTTTTGCGGGCGTGACGACTTGGGTCGAGCGTCGCATCGCCGGTCGCATGCAGAGCCGGATTGGTCCCAACCGGCCCGGCGTCTTCGGGTTCATGTCCTGGGTGGCCGACGCGTTCAAGATGCTCTTCAAAGAGGATCTGATTCCGGCCGAGGCAGACCGCTTGCTTTTCCGGGCCGCGCCCTACTTTTCGATGGTCGGACTAACCCTACCCTTCGTTGTCTTGCCTTTTGGAGAAAGCGTGGTGGTGGCCGACCTCAACGTGGGCGTGTTCTACCTGACCGCGACCAGCGCCTTCATCGTGGTGGGCATCCTGGTTTCGGGCTGGGCCTCCAATTCCAAGTGGGCTCTCTTCGGTGCCGTGCGTGGCGCGGCCCAGGTCGTCTCGTACGAAATACCGGCGGGCATCGCCATCATGGTGCCAGTGATGATGGCCGGCACCCTGTCCATGCAGGGAATCATCCGCGCCCAGGGCGGCTTGCCCTGGCAGTGGTTCGCCTGCCAGAACCCAGCGGCTTTTGTCGCGTTCTTCATTTCCGTGACCGCCTCACTGGCCGAAGGCAACCGTACGCCCTTCGACTTGCCCGAGGCCGAGTCGGAGTTGGTCGCGGGCTACCACGCCGAGTATTCCGGCTTTCGCATCGCGCTCTTCCTGATGGTCGAGTGGGCCAACATGTGGATCATGGGCGCGCTCGCGGTCACCCTGTTCCTGGGCGGCTGGCAGATTCCCTTCGTGTCGGTGGAGATGATCAATCAGACGCGCGGCACCGAGGTTTTCCCCACTCTGCTCTGGTTCGGCTGGCAGTTGGTTTCGCTCCTGGTGTTCGCAGTCAAGACCTGGCTGCTGGTCATCCTGTTCATCTGGCTGCGCTGGACCCTGCCGCGCGTGCGTGTGGATCAGATGATGGCGCTGTGCTGGAAGTACCTGGTTCCCGGCGCTTTCGCCTGCTTCATTTTCACCCTTTTCTGGGTGATGGTCCCCGCGTCCGTGCACCTGGTGTCCGGTGTGGTGCTCAGCGCAGGCGTGGCGCTTCTGTTGGTGAAGTTCGCCCTGCGCACGCGCAAGAACATCGCGCAGGTCAAGGGCGCCAGCGTGGACCTTTCAAACTGGTGACCCAAACAATCGATGCCTGAAACGGTTCGCAATTACTTCGGTGCCATCACGGACGTCGTGCAGACGTTCTGGCAGGGTCTGTCCGTCACCCTGTCGCACATGCTCCGGCGTCCCATCACCATCCAGTATCCGGATCGCACGGAGAAGCGCGTGGCTGACATGCTGCCCGCGCGCTACCGCGGCTTTCTGGAAGTCGACATGGCGGTGTGCACGGGGTGTCTGGCCTGCGCGCGCGCCTGCCCCATCGACGTCATCAAGATCTCGGTCGACAAGGATCCGGCCAATCCCAAACAGCGGGTCATCACCCAGTTCGACATCGACGAGTCCAAGTGCATGTTCTGCGGCCTGTGCGTCGAGCAATGCCCGACCGGTGCCATATCGCACACGCGCGAGTTCGAGTCGACCGTGAGGG
>PMBS01000221.1 GCA_003153015.1 Myxococcales bacterium | reverse complement strand
GGATACTGGACAGGCGCACTCGACACATTGAAACTGGGCGAGGGCGGCAGGTTGACCTTCACCGGCGGGAGAGCCTGGCCCTGAGCCAGGGCCGCACCCGATACCAGGGAAGCCATCGTGAAAACCGATACCATGGAGATTCGGAGCATGAGTTTCCCCTCTTCGAAGGCCAATAGCCGCCGACCCGGCGGCCTATACGTGAGGTTCCTGCATAACATGGTCATTTGCGCGCCACAAGGGTCCAAAGCCACCCTTGTGATGTTGCTGGCGTCGCTGGCCTGCGTCGCTTGCACCCGGCACCACGGCAATCCGCGCCGGCCGGCTCCCCCAGCGCCACAGCACGATGACGGGGGTGCTCCGGGCCCGCATCGGTCTACCCGCCCGTCAGCCGGCGTCAAATTGCCCGAGATCGCCCCCAGACCCTCGCGGCCGCACCCTTATGGCGGGACGCTCCACGTCCACCTCGAAGCCGAGCCGCCGCACCTCAACCCGCTGCAGGACCAACTTCAAGTCATCCAGCGCGTGGTGGGCAACCTGGTCTATGAGACCCTGATCGAGTGCCGGGGAGGCCAGTATCGGCCTGGGCTGGCCGAAAGCTGGGAGGTCTCGGCCGACGGTGAGCGCATCACTCTCAAGTTGCGTAGCGGCGCACGCTGGCATGACGACCGCGTGGTTTCGGGCGTGGATGTCCAGGCCACCTTCGAGCCGCTCCTGCGTGCGGGCAGTCGCCAGTCCCTCTTGCATGCCATGCTGGAAGATGTGGAGGGCGTGGACGTGCTGCCTGAGCGCGCAGCACGTTTCCGCTTGCGCCGGCCCTCTGACCTGGTTCTGCGTGCCCTATGCGAAATCCCCGTCTTGCCCGCCGAGATCCTGCGCAAGACTGGGTCGGCGCTCACCCAGTTAGGGCGCCAGCCGGTCGGCACGGGCCCGTTCCGATTCGCTTCCTGGGAGCGCGGAAAGCGCATCCGGCTGGTACGCAGCCGGCCCGCCGAGCCGCCGCGACCGCCGTTTCTCGACGAGATCGTGTTCGAGATCGATGGCGATGGGTCGCGGGCGCTGGTCCGCACCCGACGGGGCGAAATCGACATCTTGCCGCGTGTGCTCGACGTCCTCTACCCTGAACAGGTGATGCCGGCCACCCTGCGGGACAGCTTGGAGCTGTGGTGGCTGACACCGGACCGCATCTCATTCATCGTGCCCAACCACCGACGGGGGCCACTGGGCGATGCCCACTTTCGCCAGGCGCTCAGCTTGCTGTGGGATCGCGCGCGTTTTGCAGATGAGATCCACCACGACCTGGCGCGTCCCATCGGCGCCCCGACCTTTGCCGACGTTCCCCCGGACCCCTTGGATCGCAAGCAGGCGATCTCCTTGTTGGAGGCCGCCGGGTTCCGTGATACCGACGGAGACGGTGTGCGCGACGTGGGCGGTGTGCCCATCCGTCTGACCTTCTTGCTGCCGTCCGGCGCGCGCACTCTGGCCGCCGAGACACGCGGATTCGCTCTTGACCTCCGTCGGGCCGGGCTCCTGCTTGACACGGTCACAGTCGACGCCAGCACCCTGCAGACGCGCTTGGACGGCGGCGACTTCGACCTGGCGACCCTGACCTGGGACGGCCGGCGGGACGAGGACCCGCGGCTGCTTTTCGGCAGCCAGGGCCAGCTCAATTTCATCGGTTATCGCTCCGAGCATCTGCAGTCCTTGCTTGACCAAGTGCGTCTGGCGCCAGGACCTGCGGCGCGCGCGCCCGCCTTGCAGCGGGTCGGTGAGTGGCTAGCCAGCGAACGGCCGGTCATCTTCCTCTACCGTCACGACGTCCCGGCGCTCGTGGCAAGACGGGTACATGGTTTGGCAGGCGTGGGGGATCGCTTGGATCTGCGGTCAGTGTGGGTTGATCCGTGATCGGGCTTGCCGGCGCCTGCCTGCTCCTTCTGGCCTGTCCAGCGGCCGCGCCGGACGCAAACGGCCCCGGGCAAGCCCAAGTCGCGCACTTGCCGCCGCAGGAGGCCATGGATCTCAACCGAGAGGGTAAAGTCCTGTACCGCGAGGGTCATTTCGCCGAGGCCCGCGCCAAGTACGAGCTGGCCAAGAAGGTGGCCCCTGACTTTCTCGGCCCGTGGCTCAACCTGGCTTGCGCCTACGCACGCGAAGATCGATTTGCCGAGGCGACCGAGCAGGCCGTGGCCTTGATCCGCCACGCCTATGTTCCCGGGGCACGCGAGGTCATGGAGGCGGCTGATCTCGGGGCGCTGCAGATCCGCCCGCCGTTGCTGGCCAAGCTGCGCTCCGTCCTGGCCGAGGCGTCGACCGAGTGGGGCCGAGCCGCGCAAGCGGGCTTCTTCTTCGTGGCGCGCACCCAACCTCCGGTCAAGTTGGAAGGGCAGGGGGTCCTGGTGCTGGGGATGAATCAGGAAATCTACGCCTGGTTGCCGCGCTCAGGACGTTACCTTCCCATCACCGCCGAGGATGGGCGGGTGCTTGCATTCGTGAAGTCGCAAGATGGTCGCCGAATCGTGTTCGTGCGCGCAGGTCGCCTGGTGCGGACGCCCGGTCAGCCGGACCTCTTGCGCGGGCTCAGTGTGCGACAGCTCGACCTGGCCAGCATGGCTTTGGGGCCGGTCATCGATGTGCCCGGGGATATGCGGCAGTTCACCATGTGGTTCTCCGGCGGTGGCGCGGTCGAAATGGAGGTGGCCGGGCCAAAGGGCGCGTCGGGCAAGTTTCGCTTCGACGGCCAAACCCTGGAGCCTGCCGGGGAGGTGCGTGGACGCTTTGGTCACCCAATAGTCCTAACCGCGACGGGCGTAGCGCCAGGCACCCGCGTGGTCACAGACGCGGCATGCGGCTTTTCGGCGCACGACGAAACCGATGCGCAGGGTCTGCCGAGCATCCGGATCTCGGCGCGAAAAGGCAAAGGATTCCTGCTTGACGCCCGCTACGGCGCGGGCCTCGCTGGACTGCCGTTTCCGGGCCCTTCCGGCTCGCCAAGCAAAGCCCTGTCCCCGGCGAGAAAAACGCGCTAAAGGACTCTTCTCTCCAGCCTGCTTGAGCCGCATGTCCAGGAAGATTGTCATCACCGGAGGCGCCGGATTCATCGGATCCGCGCTCGCGCGCGCCTTGGTCGCACGGGGTGATGAGGTTTCGGTGCTAGACAATTTTTCCACCGGCAAACGCGAGAATCTGCAGGACCTGGCCGGCCGACTGGCCGTCGTCGAAGGCGATATCCTCGACGCTAGCTTGCTGAACCAGGTCTTCGCCGGCGCGGACGTCGTGTTTCACCAGGCCGCGATCCCCTCGGTGCCGCGTTCGTTGGCCGCTCCCCTCGCCAGCCACAATGCCAACGCGACTGGCACGCTCAATGTGCTTGAGGCCGCGCGTCGCTGCCAAGTTCGGCGCGTGGTCTATGCCGGCTCGTCCTCGGCCTATGGCGAGCCACCCAGCCTGCCGGTAGTCGAAACCATGGCCCCTGCTCCCCTGTCGCCCTATGCCGTGTCCAAGCTGGCGGGCGAGCACTACTGCCGGGTGTACGCGCGGGTGTTTGGCGTGCAGACGGTCATCCTGCGCTACTTCAACGTATTTGGTCCGCGCCAGGATCCCAACTCGCAGTATGCGGCGGTGATCCCGCGCTTCATCACCTCCGCGCTCGCGGGCCGCCCGCCCACCGTCTACGGCGACGGCGAACAATCCCGCGACTTCTGTTTCATCGACAACGTGGTCGAGGCCAATCTACGGGCCGCAGATGCCGATGGCGCATCAGGCAAGGTTTTCAACATCGCGTGCGGAACCGGCACCAGCCTGAATCGTATTCTCGCCTTGCTCGGCGAAGCCTTGGGCCGACCCGTGGCTGCCCGTTACGAGCCGGCCCGGCCTGGCGATGTTCGCCACTCACTTGCGGACATTTCGCAGGCCAAAGCGGCGCTCGGCTACACGGCTCCGGTGAACTTCCTCACCGGGCTCGCGCAAACCCTGGCGTGGTTCGGCCAGCAAAGGTCGACGCCATGAGCACCTGCCTGCTCAGCATGACCGGATTCGGGCGCGGCATTGCCGAGGTCGGTGTGCGGCGCCTGATGGTCGAAATCCGCTCGCTCAACGGCCGCGGCAGCGAAGTCAAGCTGCGCGGTCGTGATCTGGACGTCCCGGCGGTCGTGGAAACCGAAATTGTGCGCGCGGTCCGTGCGCAAGTCGTGCGCGGCACGGTTACCGTCACCATCCGCGAGGAAGGCGTGCACGCGCCGGAAGCTATCATCGATCTGGCCGTGGTTCGCCAGGCCCACGCCGTTCTCGAGACCCTGCGCCGCGAGCTGGGTCTGCCCCGGCCCGTGGACCTGTCCACCGTGGCTGCGTTCCTGGCCGGCCCCGCGGCCCGACACGTCCGGGGCGACGAAATGACCTGGGAGGGGGTGCGGCCGGCGGTCGAGCAGGCTCTGCAAGAGATGCAAGTGATGCGTGCCCGCGAGGGGGCGGCGCTGGCCACTGATTTGCGCCAGCGACTCGATCGCCTGCGCACTCTGGCGGCAAGGATTGCCGAGCTCGTCCCCGGCCTACCCACCCGTGCGGCCCGCAAGCTGGAAGAGCGGCTGGCCACCGTGGCGACCAGTGCCGCCGCCCTCGATCCTGGACGGCTAGTACAGGAGGTGGCCCTGCTGGCGGAGAAGCTCGACGTATCGGAAGAACTGGTCCGCTTGCGCACCCATCTCCATCACCTGGGTGAGCTTCTCTCCGATGCGGCACCCGAGGCCGCGGGACGCAGGATTGACTTTCTCGTGCAAGAGGTTGGCCGGGAGATCAACACCATCGGATCCAAGGTCCAGGACGCCCCCATCGCGGCCCTGGTGGTCGAGGGCAAGGCGGAACTGGAGAAACTGCGCGAGCAAGCTCAGAATATCGAGTAGTCGAGGAACATCGAAAAGAAAATGACGCTACCTAGTGGACGTTCCGGCCTCTTGCTGGTCATCTCCTCGCCTTCCGGCGCCGGCAAGACCACGCTGGCACGGCGACTGGCCGGGGAGTTTGATCTCCACTTTTCCGTCTCGTATACGACGCGTGAGCCACGCAAGGACGAGGTGCAAGGCGAAGACTACCACTTCGTCAGCCCTGAGCGTTTCGCCCAGATGGTCGAGGGTCGCCAGTTTGCCGAATGGGCGATGGTGCATGGCAACCAGTATGGAACCAGCATGGCGACGGTGAACACCTCGCTCGCCAACGGTGGAGATTGCCTGTTCGACGTCGACTACCAGGGCGGCCGCCAGATCCGCCGCCTGTGGCCAGCGGAAAGTGTGCTGTGCTTCATCTTGCCCCCGTCGATGGGGGAGCTGGAACGTCGTCTGCGACAACGTGCGACCGACACCAGCGACGCCATCGAGCGCCGGCTGGCCATGGCCCACGAAGAGCTCGCCCACTACGGTGAGTACGACTACCTGGTGGTCAACGACAACCTCGATCAGGCCTACGCCAAGTTGCGCGCCATATACGTGGCGGCGGGCTGCACGCGCGTCCGCAACGACGCCCTGGCACAGGCCCTGCTGCGCGAGGCGGCCACGCGCACCCCTTGCCCGAAGCCCTGATGGAGATCATCGACGTCATCTGCGAAGCCGCGCAGAAGAGCACCCCCACCGCCGACGTCGGGCTCATCCGTCGCTGCCATGACTTTGCCAAGCAACGGCATGCAGGACAGATGCGACGGTCGGGTGAGCCGTACCTGGTGCACCCGTTGGGGGTGGCCAAGATCATCGCCGAGCTGAATCTGGACGTGGCCTCCATCTGCGCCGGGCTGCTGCACGATTGCGTGGAGGACACCAGCGCCACCTCCGAGGATATCGGCCGTCTCTTCGGCACCGAGATCCAGCGGCTGGTCGACGGCGTCACCAAGCTGGGTCAGATCGCCTGGAACACACGCGAAGAGCGCCAAGCGGAGAACTTCCGCAAGATGCTGCTGGCCATGGCCCGCGACATCCGGGTCATTCTGGTCAAGCTGGCCGACCGCGTGGACAACATGCGCACCCTGCAGTACGTGTCGCGCGACAAGCAGGAACGTATTGCCCGCGAGACGCGCGAGATCTACTCGCCCATCGCCAACCGGCTCGGTATCCAGTGGATGAAGGTTGAGCTAGAAGATCTGGCCTTCCGCTACCTCGAGCCCGATGACTACCAGGATCTTTCGACCAAGATGGCGGGCACCCAGGCCGGCCGCGATGTCTACATCGCCGAGGTTTGCCAGGAACTGCAACGCGTGCTGGCCGCCGCCTCGATTCCCGCTCAGGTGAGCGGGCGGGCCAAGTCGTTCTGGTCCATCAACCAGAAGATGAAGCGCACGGGCCGCGAATTGGAACAGGTCTACGACATCGTGGCGTTCCGTATCATCACCGATTCAGTTCAAAACTGCTATGCCGCTCTGGGCATCGTGCACTCCAGTTGGATGCCGGTCCCCGGCCGCTTCAAGGACTACATCGCGCTGCCCAAGCCCAACCTGTACCAGTCGCTGCACACCACCGTGATTGGGCCAGGGGCTGACCGCATGGAGGTGCAGATTCGAACCCCCGAGATGCACCGGACCGCCGAGCAAGGCATCGCCGCCCACTGGCAGTACAAGGAACCCACCGTATTGGGTACCGGCGATCGCCAGGCCTTCGCCTGGCTGCACCAGTTGATGGAGTGGCAACGCGACCTGAAGGATCCGACGGAGTTCATCCAGACGGTAAAGATTGACCTGTTCCAGGAGGAGGTTTTCGTCTTTACCCCCAAGGGTGACGTCAAGGCCTTGCCCAAGGGGGCCACCCCCATTGACTTCGCCTACGCGGTCCACTCCAAGATCGGCGACCACTGCTCGGGGGCCCGGGTCAATGGGGTCATGGTTCCCTTGCGCTACCCCCTGCGCAACGGCGACACGGTCGACATCATCACCTCGACTTCGCAGAAGCCGTCCAAGGACTGGCTGAAGTTCGTGGTGACCAGCAGCGCGCAGACCAAGATCCGCCACCATCTGCGCAACGAGCAGCGCGAACGCAGCCGTCGGCTGGGACGCGACATCCTGGCCCGCGAGCTGCGCAATCACCATCGCTCCCTGGCAACCGCCGAGAAGGAGCGGCTGCTCGACAAGGCCGCCGCGGCCCTGCGCCTAAGCAGCGCCGACGATCTCATCGTTCACGTGGGCTACGGCAAGGTCGCGGCCGAGCATGCCTATGCCGCGATCTATCCCCAGGCCCAGTCCGTGGACGCGACCGCCGAGAATCTGCCGGCCGCGGCCGTCGAGGCGAGCGCGCAGGCCAGACGCATGACTAAGCGGTCGGTGGGCGGCGTGCGCGTGCAGGGCGAGGCCGATATCGTGGTCCGCTTTGCCAAATGCTGCAGCCCGGTGCCCGGCGACGATATCGTGGCCTTCATCAGCCGTGGGCGCGGTGTCATCGTGCACACTCGGGAGTGCCCAAAGGCGCTGAATCTGGATCCCGCGCGCCGGGTGGAGGTGTCTTGGGACGAAGAGACCCGCATGCTACGGCCGGTGGCGGTGGAGGTCATCTCGACCGACCGGCCCGGCATCTTGGCCGCGATTTCCAAGTGCTTCACTGAGTTTGGCGTAAACATCATCCAGGCCAAGTGCAAGACCACCGAGGACCGCCGTGGCATCAACACCTTCCAAGTCACGGTCAGTCACGTGGATCAGCTTAAGAAGGTCGTGCGCGCCTTGCAAGGGATCGAGGGTGTGACTTCGGCGGAGAGACAGTAGGCGACCTGCGGTCGCCCCCTGGGCCATGGGTTGACGATAGCGGTGACAGGGGCGGCGACGCCGACAGGGAAGGGAGTCGCGCACCGCTTGACACCGCCGCTATGCGCCGCGATAGTCCCCACACCATGGCCTGCCAAAGGTTCGGTTGCCTGGTCGTTGTTGCGATCGAGGCAATCGTGGCCGGGCGCCCGGCGCGTGCCCAACCCGCGGCAACCAGCGTCCCCGCCTCATCAGACCGCTCGACAGCCGCACAACCCAGCGTACAGCCGTATTCGCCACCTCAGCCGGGTCCGCCGCAGCCGTACTCACCACCGCCGAGTCTACCACAAGCTTACCCACCCCAGCCCTATCCCCCACCGCCAATTTGCCCAGTCTGCCCAGCCGGCACCTTCTGTCAGAACGGGTACTGCGTTCTGGCCTACTACTCGCCATCCTGTCCTGTGGGAATGGTCCTAGATGGTCTGGGGAACTGCCTTCCAGCAGGATATGTCCAATATCCTCCAGCGATTGTGGGCCCCGATCCTGAGGAAGAACGCCGCTTCGAGCTTCGCGTGAAGAACCGGATGCGCCCAAAGCTCACGCTCGATCTGGAAGGTGCACTAGGCATCATGGGGAGTGGCAGCTACGGATCCGCGGTTGCTCCCTCGTTGCTAGCATTGGTGGGCTATCGTCAGAACTATGCTCCATGGTTTGGTCTGCGTCTGCGAGCTGGGTTGCTATTGGGCGTCGCAACCTTCTCCTCGTCGAGCAGTTCGTGCGACTCGTCCTACACCTCGTCCTGCAGTACAACAGACTCGACGAGACTGCTAGGCGGGATCCTGGAGGTTGCGCCGTTTTTTGGGCCCTTCGGGCGATTCTTCTTTGGACCTCTCCTATGGGGTGGATACCTTGACTTCGGGACCAATGAGCTCCACTCGGGCACAGACTATGTGGTGCTGGATAGTGGAGCGATTGTCGGCTTTGGTGGGCAAATTGGCTTTGCGCTGGGCGACCGAGAGCAGACCGTTCTCTCGTTTTCCTCGCGCGTGGCTTACTTCAACAAGGTCACCGTGTTCGTGACGGCCGGCATTGGATTTGACCTGTAGCTGGCGAGATTTCCCTGTCGCCGACGTCGCACCCCGCTGGTTCTAGTTCCAGAGACGTCTCTGCATTTGACCTCGCGCTTCGCTCCTGCTAAGTCAAGCCTGCCATGGCATCGAACAGTCGTCAGACCTGGAAGCGCCGGCAGCGGCACCACGTGAATGCCGGACACAAGCGCAAGGCCAAGGAGAGCGTTCGTTCGACGAAGTCCGAGGCCGACCTGTTCGCCGGAATGGGTGCTCCGGGCGAGCCCGCGCCCAAGGTGGCAGCGAAGTAGCTCCTAACGCTCAGCAGCACCTGGCCCACGCGTCCCACCCGGATGCGTGGAACCCTTTGTTGCTTTCGGCGGTGTCTTCGGCATAGGATTTATGCGCTTCGCTCCTGTGGAGGAATTGTCCTTGCAGGCGGAGCGACTTCACCTCAGGTACCGGATGAAAATCTGTCCAAACTGCAAGTCGAAGTACCCCGAGGACGCCAACTTCTGTCCGCTGGAAACATGTGCCACGGCGGATGGCCCGCAACGGCTCGAGCCGGTGCCTGAGGCGCCAGAACCGCGCTTCAAGCCGATCGAGCGCATTGGAGGCGGCAGCACGGGAGAGGTATGGCGGGCACGCGACGGCCAGACCGGCACCGAGGTCGCTCTCAAGCTGGTGAACCGGGAAGTGCTGGGATCACCCGCTGCCCAGTCCCGGGCGGAACGAGAGTTCAAGCAATTGATGAGAGTTTCCAGCCCAAGGGTCGCCACCATCATCGATTGTGGCAGGCTGCCTGATCAGCGTCTCTTCGTCGCCATGGAGCTCTTCCCCGGCGAATCGCTGGCCAGCGTGTTGCGGTCCGGTCCCGTCGACCTCGAAAACGCCAAGGCCATGGTGGGCCAGGTGGGCCAGGCACTGCTTGAGGCACAAAAGGCGGGGTTGGTTCATCGCGATGTGTCACCCAAGAACGTGCTGGTTGGCCCCTCCGGTGACGTAAAGGTTATCAACTTCCCGCTAGCCAAGCCCGCAACCGACAAGGTGGCCGGCGACCCAGCCTACCTCTCGTCCGAGCAGGCTCAGGGCAAGCCGGCTGACCAGCGTTCGAACACCTACAGCCTGGCGGCCATCCTCTACCACATGCTGACTGGCGAGCCCCCGTTCCAAGCCGCCACCCCGCAGGCCGTGCTTGACATGCACGTGTCAAGCCCGCTGTTGCCGCCCAGCCAGCGGCGGCCTGACGCAGGGATCTCGGTCGAAATGGATCGCCTCGTTCTCAAGGCGATGGACAAGAGTTCCAGCCGCCGCCACCTGACCCTGCGGCTTTTCCTAACCGAGCTTGAGGGTGTCAAGGCAGCGGCCCCGGGCGCTGCGGCCAGCGGGGCTGGCAAACCTGGCGGCGACGTGGGGCTGGCCAAGACCATGCTCTTTGCCGGAAATCAGGCCGACATTGCACGCATGGTCTCCGAGGCCACGGCAGCCAAGGCTGCGGCCTCGGCTGCACCCGCCCGCAGCGAGCCAGCAGCCCCGGCACGCGGCGCGAGCGTCGCGGCCAAGCCCTCGCCCAAGGCGCCTCCGCCTCCCGACGACGAGCCCACTATCTCAGTCATGGACACCATGGCAGTCGACTCAATGGCTCCCGCGGCCCCTGCCCAGCCCGCGCCGGCCGCTCCATCCAAGCCGGTGGCCCCAGCGCCGGCCGCCCGTCCGGTTTCACCGCCGGCCGCGGCTCGCGCGGCGGCTCCAGCCCCCAAGCCCGCCCCGGCGCAGCAGCAGCAAGCGTCCGCCGCGCAACGCCCGGCCGCACCGTCTCTGGGCGGAGGCGTGATCAAGCCTGCGGAAGCTGGCAAGGCCCCGCCGCCCAAGGCTGGCGCTGCCTTTCGCGAAACGCTTTGGTTCAAGAAGGGTGACGTCGACCAGATGGTGGCCGATGCCAAGGCCAAG
>PMBS01000077.1 GCA_003153015.1 Myxococcales bacterium | reverse complement strand
CCCGTCGGAATATTGCCCACAGGGGTGGTCGTGCCGCCAGTACCTGTCGTTCCACCCGTGCCTGTCGCGCCACCACTCGTCCCGCCCGTGCCTGTGGTCCCGCCCGTGCCCGTGGTTCCACCCGCTCCTCCAGTTCCACCCGCACCCGTCGAAAGCTGGAATTGCTGATAGGTGGCGCCGTTCCACCCGCGCTGGACAATGGCCGTTCCATCGGCCGTGCCGCCCAGATTCACCTCCGCCACCTTCCCGCTGTGATGCGCAGTCAAGCGGACCACGCCCGGTGATACCTCGGCGATGGCCCATTGCTGATTGGTGGAGCTGCTATTGCATGTGTACTGGATGATGGCGGCCCCGTCCGCCGTCGACTTGCCGTTGACATCGAGGCACTTGAGGCTGTTGGTGT
Source organism: Myxococcales bacterium (assembly GCA_003153015.1). Lineage (GTDB taxonomy): Bacteria > Myxococcota_A > Polyangia > Fen-1088 > Fen-1088 > Fen-1137. Next base: position 20,706 of record PMBS01000077.1, on the reverse strand, counting down.
TCTTGATGGCGTAGTAGCCCGTGGCCACGCTCGCGATGGTGAAGTTCTGGCCGACGGCGCCGTTGCAGGTCCGAATCTCGGCCTTGGCGCTGTTGGCCGTGCTGTTGCCGGCGATGTTGACGCATTTGCCGCTCGCCGCGCTCTTGATTTGGTACACAGCGGTCGGGCTGATGGTCAGGCCTTGTTGGCTCTCTGACAGTTCGACTTGCTCGCCCACCGAGCTGCAGCCAGTCACCAACGATGCCAGCAGCAAACAGCGTGTCCACTTGGTCTTGCGCATGTGAATCCTCTTCGTGTTTCGTGAGTTCATCTGAACCATGGGTCAAGTATCACGGAAGGCACGTCAGCACACAGGAAAATGTGGTTGGCTTTTTCACCACAGAGAGCACAGAGGACACAGAGGTCGGAGGGAAGGAAGGGTTCGGACCGGACAGGAGCCCACCCTTTTCCTTTCCGGTCCGGCTCTGTGACCTCTGTGGCCTCTGTGGTTCAAACAGCTAATTTCGATCCACAGTCCACGAGATCCTGGTTAGTTTAGCCAGAGCAGGTAGCGCAGCTTTCGCTCCGCCGACTCCTTCCCGTGGTCGACCTCGTTCTTCATGCGGCTGAGCCGGCCGATGAGCGGGGACGGCTTCATCTTCTCGCGGTAGGCGGAGCCGAGGATGTCGCGCAGGAGCGGCTCGGGGTGCTTTTCCAGGTCGTCACTCCGGCTGTTGATGGCGCCTATGTCGAGAGTGATGTCCTTGGGCTTGGCGAGCAACCCGCCGAGATCGAGGAAGCCCTGGGGAGGGTTGTCCCACTTGTGATCGCCGAGCTGCGCAAGCTCGGCCACCGAGAGCCCTTCCTCGCTGTTCAACAGCCGGCTGAGATCGCCGACGATGAGTTCCCAGGTTCGGTACAGCTCGTCGTCCACCGGGAGCGGCATGGGGTGGTTTTTCTGGCGTGGGTTGGGGATCCACTCGCGCTCGTCGTCGGTCTCGGCGAGGTAGGCCTTGCGACACGCGGCCGCCATGTCGAGGCCGAGCTTGAGCAGGCGCCGTGCTTCGGCCATGCGCTCCGGTCGTTCGAGCTTGATCGTGAACGAGCCGCGGTTGTGCATGAGCGCCGGCATAGCCTTGCCCGCGTCGCTCCAGGCGTAGGCCAGCACGACATTCATCGCCGCACGCTGGAACGCGACCATGGCGCGCGCCCACAGGATGTCGCCGTGGTCGAAACGGAAGGTCGGGCGCCGGCGCGGATCGCCTTCGGAGAACTCGTCTTCTTGAGCGTCCCTCTCGATTTCGAGAATGTGGCGGTCCCGATCGTCGATGCGGCCGTCGCGATTCCAGTCGACCTCCCAGCAGGCCAGGCACAGGTCGAACGCCAGCTCCGGGAACTCTGCGGCCTTGGCCAGGTCGTCGTCGACTGCCGCCAGCTCCTTGTCCGCGCCCTCGAGGGACAAGCGGAGTATGCGGTCGTTGATGTCGTGGACCTTGGACAGGCCGATAGCCAGCGTGCCAAGGTCGGTGACCAGGGCGTGCATGGTTTCGCGGTAGCGGGCGATGGCGTCCACCACGCGGGCGTAGGGGTTGCCGCCGTCGTGCCCGATCGCTTCCTGTGCCGCCTTGCGGGCATCGGCGAGCTTGGAAAAGCGTAGCGCATTCATGGCAGGCTGGGCGGCGATCTCGCGCTGGGCGAGCGACGGCGCGCAGGCCGAGCCGAGCGTTGCCAGCAGGATCAAGACAGAAATGCGAGTGACCATGGGAACCTCCCGAAGAGGGCACCGATGGTAGCACGCCCGGGCACGCCCGCAGAAGTCGCGCCCTCGTATGAAGCCAGGCTCATTCGGCCCGCGCGCGCCCACCCAACCGGTCGCGCTACCGAACGCTCCCCGCGTCGCTGCTCGCGGCGTAGGTGGACGGGGGTGGCACGGTCGCGGCCGCCTGGGTGAGAGCCGCGGGTGGGCGGCTGGACCGGTGCACGAAGAACAGACGCACGGCCATCCACCCCACCACGGCGGTCGCGGTGACCACCGCGATCGTTTCCCACCACAGACTGGCGTCGTGCAGGCCCGGGCTGGGGACCACGGCAGTGGAGGAGCATTTTCGCCATTTTCCCCTGACCGAATAAGTGGTTCACTCTTTTGAGGCCGATAGGAGTTCACCATGCGCTGGATAGCTGCCAGCTGTTACCCGTGATCACGCCGACTCCGGGTTTCGCGTTACGCGGCTGTGATGGTTCGGTCCAGTTCGCGGTGGAATGTGCCGTTGGCCGGGCCTTCTCAGGCAAAGCGCAAACCGCCGCCGTCGCGACAGATGCGTTTCAGTGTTCCAAGTGCGCTTTGTGGAGTATAGGCGCCCGTTACTTTGCCGCCTGCCTCACTGCTTACTTCGATTCGGAATCGGTAGCCGGTTCCCTCGATTTCGACCAGGTGGCTATTGGTCGACACTGCCGGATCGGCGACGATACGTGAAACGGTGCGATCAAATCCCAGTCCTGCCAGGGCAATGGCGGCGTGTACGTTCACGTTCCGGGGAAACTTTACGCACGCTTGCCGGACAGGTCCCTCGTAGACCACCGTGTATTTGTCCGGCGGCAATCCCAAACTGGCGGGACTCTTGGTCGTGGTCACCGTGACCGATTTGAGAGTCGGCCCGGCGTCCGCCAAACCATCGATGCCGATCATGGCTCCATGCGGGAGAAAGACTTTCCGTCCGCATTTGACCGCCGTCTCTTCCAACGCGATCCGAAAGGCCTCGTCGGCCAGCGCGGTGATCGAGAAGAGCAGCAGGTCGGAGCGCTCAACAATGCGCAAAGCCACCTGCTTGAGGAGATCGGCGTGGGCGGCCTCGACCACAAGGTCGGCCGGTCGGGCAAAGAGGTCGGACTGCCTGGTAATTCGGCAGGCGGCCGGAATATCCTGCAGATGCTTCTCATCCACATCATACCCATAGCCTAGTTCGATGGAGTCAGCGGCGCCCTCGGCGAGTATATGCCGTGCCAGGAACCCGCCAATCGAGCCGCAACCCAACAAACCGATACGGACTTTGCTCATTTCTGTTCCTTTCTCAGGAAATCAAATCGGGTTCCACGAATATGCTTTGGGCGTGCTCGGGCGAGGGGATCTCATCAGCCGCACGAGCACGTTGGTGTCGAGCAGGTGCGTAGGTTATCAGAAGCCGCGATTGTCGTGCCGGGCGCGCAGCAGAAGACCGCGAAGCCGCTTGTGTTTGCGCTCGCCCCGCTCGCGTGCATGTACGTCCCCATATTCAGGTGGGTCAGATGGATTCACGACGACCGCTCAGTCTGCACTGTTGGTGGGTAGTCGCGCGAGGATCGCCTCTCCCGCCGTCTTCAGCTTCTCGAGCACGGGCAGCTGCCCAGCCAGCAGGCGGCGGAGGTCGGTGTCGCGGCTCTCCTGCATCGTGCTCGTGAGCGCGTCGATCATCTTGCCGTGTTCCCGCACCATCGCCAGGATGAACGCGCGGTCGAAGTTCTGCGGCTGCCGCACGCGCAGCCTCTCCAGCGGACCGTCGGTCGCCTCTTGCTTCCCGTCCTCGAAGCGCTGCCGGTCGAACCCCTTCTGGTCCGCGTAATCCATGAGCTGCTTGTCGCAACTCTGGTGTTCCATCGTCAGCAGGCGAGCATAGTTCTTCACCCGCTCCGCCTTCCCCCTCTTCAGTGCCAGCCTGGCGCCCTCGATCTCCATCCGGTTGCCCTCGTGAAGCAGGGCGATCATGTCCTCCGCTCGGTCCACTCGCCTTGAATTGTCGCCGGTCTGGCTCTGACGCTCCTTCGGCAGCGGCTCGCCGCCGTCGGCGCCCGCCTCACTGGCCAAACCGCGGGCCGCCTCCAGGAACCACGCGCCAACTGCCAGCGCCGCTACCCCAAGTACGACGTGCCGCAACCTCTTCCAATATGCCGCGTTCTGCATGTTCATTCCTTCCCGTCAGCCGCCCGTGGCGTCCCGTTGGCGCCGAAAATCCGCGTAGGTACACATGGGCTACTGATTGGATGCCAAACTAGCCAAAGTTGCGCAGTGAACCTGTGAGAAGATGACCGACTCGCCGCCGAGATGGTCGGTGCGGCCCAGGGGGCTCACGGGCGCCGACATCGCGTACGTGTCAGCGAGCGGCGATGTTTTGCGTTTGCAACGCAATTGCCCGAATTTGCGCGCATGTGACGGGTTCCCCGAATGCCTTCGTGTACAGGTGGACCGCGATCGTCCGTTCTATTGGTGGAGCACGTACATCATCATTCGCGCATCAGCAACTTCTGTTTGATCATGTTTTTCACCATGACCTTCACGTATGATTTTATGAACTGCTGGTCCGTACCGCTGATCTCGGTTTCAGACGAGGCCGACCAGATGAGTTTGTCGTTGCCAGCGTCGTACATGTTGGTTTCCATGACCGCATATTTGGTCTCCTCAACATAGCCGGCAGAAGACAGGTTGACATACTCGTAATAGTTCTGCCAGCTGCCATAAGATTGCGGCGGGGCGTACACACCATTCACATTGGTGAATACCGCCTTTCTGCTGGCTATACGGGTGATAAGTACCGCATCGGCCCCTTGCTCCTTCATCTTGGTCGCGATGACGTCTTTGTTGCTGTCCTTGTCGTCGGGCAATATCGCGTAACTTGACACGGCATCAGTGCCTTGCAGCTTGATCTGTTTTACGAAGTCATCTTCCAGCGTTCTCTTGTTGGCCGGACTTTTTGCTATTCCGATTATCATGATCTTGTGAGGCCTAGCTTGATACGCTTGATCTCTCCAGAAGGAATCGATGTACGTTGTAGCGCAGGTCGCTAATTGCGTGATGATAACCGCGGAAGCCAGGACTTTGAATGTTCTGAGCAATCTTGGTGGCATGATCTGTCCCTCTCGCCAGAGATTCTTTCCCATCGATAATCCGTCGGTGTTGCAGGATGCGTGCCACTGCGGAAGGGCGCGTGGCGCTCAGCCCGAACAGGTCTGGCCCAATCAAGATGATGGCCGACGTCCTTCAGTTTGAGGGAGGCAAGGAGCCACCCAGTACGGACTCCGGCGGCCGCCCGGCGGCGACCGCAGAACCAATGTTGCCGACGCCGAGAATGTTCCGGTGGGAAATCTGAAGGTGAAGACTTCCGCTGAGCAGGACGTGGAGAATATCGTGGGCGTTGCGGGGCTTGATAGCCTTGTGAACGTGAGACCGAGCGGCCAGTCCACTGGGTATAGGAGTTTGGACGTGTAGGTGAATGTAGTTTACGTAAGAAATAGCCGTTTACGGGAGTCGAGCGGAGCCGAAGGCGGAGCTCGCATTCTTACCGAGGCACTGAACAACTACCTCGCGCCTATCCGGGCCCGACGGGCTGAATTTGCCAAAGATCCGACTTACGTGGCCGGCGTGCTGCGCCGTGGGATCGAACGCGCCAACGCCGAAGCCGAATCCACGATCATCGCCGTCCGCCGGGCGATGGGGATGGTCTACGAGACCTGAACCGAACTACCGTGGGGTTGCGTCGGGTAGGCCACCGTCGACGGGAATGGTCGCGCCAGTGGTGGGGGTCTGGCGCGTGATGAAGAACAGCACGGCGCGCGCCACATCTTCGGCAGTGACTTGGGCTTTGAGCAGATTGCGCGAGCGGTAGTATTCCTCCAGCCCGCGCTCGTCGAGGCCGCGCGCTTTCATGCGGTTGGGCCCCACGGCTGCCCACAGACCCGAGCGCTTCTGCCCGTGGGAAAAGACCGCATCAGGCGCGACCATGTTGACCCGTACGCCGATAGGAGCCAATTCCAGGCTGGCAACGCGCGCCAGTTGATGGGCAGCAGCCTTGGTGGCGCTGTAGGCGCCGAAGCCCGCGCCCGGGGCAAAGACATTCTTGGTCGAAATCAGGACCACGTCGCCGCCCGTGCCTTGCAGCGCGAAGTGGCGGCCCGCTTCGGCGAGCACCAGCAGGGTGCCCTCCACGTTGACGCTTTCGAGTCTGCGAAAGGCGTCGAGGCCGAGTTCGGTGAGGGGAGCCACGTGGGCGATCCCTGCGTTTACGATCACGCAGTCGAGGCCCCCCCAAGTGCGAATGATCTTGGCGAAGCCGGCGATCACCGAGGCCGGGTCGGTCACGTCCATGGGCACGGCCACAACCCGGGATGGGTAGCGCTGCACGAGTTCTGCGACCAGCCCGTCGAGGGCGGGGCCGAAAAGATCGGTGGCGGCGACATGGCAACCCTGCTCCAGCAGGGCTTCGCAGATGCCCGAGCCGATGGCCCCTGCGGCGCCGGTCACCAGTGCGACGCTGCCGTGGAGGTCGTGGGCCGCATCGCCAAGACCGCGCTCGCCCGCTTTTGCCTGTTGGTACTCGCGGAATTCCATGTCGAACAGGTGTTGGTCATCGAGCGGCACATACTCGGCGCCGGCTTGGTAGATGGCCGTCTTCGCCGCCAGCCCTTGCCGGGTGATGTCGCGAATCATGGCCGCGTCAGCCGCGCTCTTCCCAATGCACACGACGCCGAGTCCGGGAATCATGAGCACCCGAGGGAGAAAATCGCGCGGCTCACTAGTCGCGTGGGGAGCCGGCGAGCAAGTGACCTGAGCTTCGCCCGCGTGCCTTCGCACATACCCCTGATACTCGGCCGCAAAGGCGGCGACAGCCTGCGCGAGCTGCTGCTTGAACGCCTTCGCATCGTCGAGGATCGGATAGTCAAGCCAGAGCGGAACTCTGCGGGTGCGAATCAGATAGTCGGGCGTGAGCGGCGCTGAAAGGGCCAGCTTCTTGCCCTCTGGGGCGTCCAGCAATTGCATGACCTCGGGATCGAGCAAAGCCTGCAAGATGACCCGGTCGCCGAGAGCGTCTGGCGCCTTCGGACCCAAGGCCCCGCGGATGATTGGCGCAAGCTTCAGGTACTTCTCTTCACGATCGGAAGTTGGCGCAGGCGGCGTCCCCAAGCTGCGGACCGGACGCTTCTCCAGGTAGGTTTCTGCTCGGCTGACCAGTTCGATGGTCGCGTCGTACGCCGCACGGACAGTCGCACCCCAAGTCACCAGCCCGTGGTGCATGAGCACCAGAGCGTGAGCCCGCGGCCTGCGGGCCATGGCGTCGCGCACGGCATGCGCCAGATCCAGCCCGACTCTGGCGTAGGCAACCACGGCGATTTCCTGCCCGAGTGCCGCTGTCACGGCCTCGGCTCCGCCTGTGCGATTGGTCAGGGCGAGGATTGCGCTGGGATGGGTGTGCAGCACGAAGCCGTGGGGAAGCACGGCGTGAAGCAGGGTTTCCACCGAGGCGCGGCGGGAAGAGGGACGCAGGCAATGGCAGGCGAACTCGCCGGCCATCGCTTCGTCTGACAAGGCGGCCAGGTTGAGCAGCCGGGTCAGATAGGCCAGGTCCAGCGCGACGAAATCGCTGGGCTGGATAGTGGCAAGACTGACTCCAGAGGCTTTGATGAAGAGCGCGGATTGCTCTTCGCCGAGCAGGTTCAGGAGTGTGCCCTTGCAGGAGGTATTGCCGCCTCCGTGGAGCGCCAGGTCAGGCTCGGATCCAAGCAGGCGCGTGGCGTAGGTCAAAAGGGCGGGGCTGTTTTCACAGGACGCAGCCTGGGCGGCGGCTGCGGCATCTGACTCGGACCAACGATTTTGCATGCGCAATTGGACGCTAGCGTTTCTTGTTCTTGGCGCTCTGGTAGAAGTCGAAGGCGTGCTCCGGGCTCATGTTCTCATGAACCACTTTGCGCACGGCCTGAATCATGGCGACCGGCGCCTCGGCCTGGAAGATGTTGCGTCCCATGTCCACGCCGGCTGCGCCTTGCGCGACGGAGTCGCGGGCCATGCGCAGCGCCTCTAGTTCCGGGAGCTTCTTGCCGCCTGCAATCACGATGGGCACCGGGCACGAAGCGGTCACGGTTTCGAAGCCCTCGGGCACGTAGTAGGTCTTCACAAACGCCGCGCCTAGTTCGGCGCAGATTCGGCTGGCCAGACGCATGTACTTCGCGTCGCGCGCCATGTCCTTGCCCACCGCGGTCACGGCCAGCACCGGGATGCCATGGCGATTGCCCTGGTCCACTAGGCGGGTCATGTTGGCGACCGACTGGGTTTCGAACTCGCCGCCGATGAAGACCTGCACNNCTGGCGCGCATGACCACGGCGTTGGTAAAAGCAGGTGGAATCACGCTGCGCAAGATTCCGCGGGTCAGCATCAGGGCATCGGCGTATGGGCAGAGAGGCAAGATAGTGACGTCGACCCGCTCGAGGCCGGTAGTGGGGCCTTGGAAGTAGCCGTGGTCAAAGGCTAGCATCACGGTCTTGCCGGACTGCGGACTGAAGATGCGGGCCAGCCGATTGTTCATGCCCCAGTCGTGAGCGTTCGATCCCTTGAGAAAGAAGCTCCGGCTCACTTGCGGGACGTCTGTGTAGAACTCTTTGTCCTTCTTGGTGGTGACGTCAGCTTCCGGCATGGTCGACTCCTTGGCGCGTTGAAAAAGTCCGAACGAGTGGCGAAACCGTAACACAAATGGGGGGCGCAGACGACGCGGATACGCGAAGGCCAACCCGGAGTATGCTCGGGCGATGGCCGAGACACCTGCTGCACACGACAACCCTTCGCGCCTCGGGCGGTTCATTCAGAACTACTCCGGGTTCCTTTCCAGCTTTGTCATCGGCGTGGCCGGGTTGGTGGCCACCTCCATTTGGCAGTTCCGCCAGGCGCAGAACGCCGAGCGCCAGCAAGCCAGCGAGCAAGCCATCGCGCGCACCAAGGCCGACAACGACTGGCGTATTGCCCGTGCCGAGATTCTCGGCAAGAACCTCTCGGTGCTGTCGCTGCAGGGGCCGCAAACCGTGGACCAGCGCTTCGGCGTCCTGCTCTCGCTCACCCGGGGGAACATCCTCGACCCGGAATTGGCGGCTTCCTATGCGCTGGAGCTGGGTCGCGACAATCCGACCTACATGCGCGTGGTGTTGGCCGGCACCGCCAACAAGAACTACACCCAGCTCGAACAAGCCTTTGCCCTGACCTGCATGCAGCGTTTCGGGGTGGAGAAGCGGGCGGAGGTGTGCAAGGACGACAAGCTGGCCGACCGTTCCGAGGCCATCGGGCAGCTCATAGCTGACGAATTGGACGCCTCCATCGCCAGTGGTGAGATCAAGAAGGGACCGATGGGGCTGCTGCGCGACGAGCGGGCGGTGCAAGCGCATCCGACCAAGATGGCGTGGCTGTTCGAGAACTACCTGCAGAATCTCTATGAGCGGCGCCAATGGAACGAGATCGAGCGCTTCGAGGGCTTCTCCGCCGGCGCGCGCCTGGTGGCGGCGCTGGTGCTGGCCACGGCACGCACCGGAGAATTGGTCACCTCGGCTGAGGAAGACATGCTGAAGAAGTTCCATGCCGAGCGGCGCCACTGGCTGGCCAGCTACATGTTCGGTCGCACCTGTGATTCCGAATGTCGGGCCAAGCTGATGCAAGCCATGCTGAGTTCCTACGGCGAGGCCCAGGGTGACTACAACGATGTCTTCAAGCGCCTGTTGACGGCGCCGCGTGGAGAGGCGGGCACCGCCCTGGCTCAGCTGCATGCGCGTCTGCTTTGGTGCCAGGTCGACGCTGACGATCTAGCGGAATTTCGGGACAGCGTGCTGGTCCCGACCGTGACTGCGGCCTGCGCCGATCCCAAGTTCGATGCAGGTCTCCTGGAGGACCTGGCGGCGATGGTCGCGCTGGTTCCCGAGCCGCCCGCGCCTGCGGCCGCGGACTCCACCTCCGCAAGCGACGCCGTCGCCTGGAAGCAGATGCTAGCGGCGCTGGAGAAACGCGGCGAGCGCTTCCACAAGGCGTTCATCAATCGTCTGGCCCGCGCCCGCCATGAACGCGCCAGTCCGCCGCCCATGATCAAGAAGCAGAATTTCTGCACCGCCGAGAGGGTCGACAGCACCGCGGGGAGCGAAATCGACCAGTAGTCGAGCGCGTCGGGCCAGGCGAAGCGACGTGCCTAGCCCAGCCTCCGCCGAGTGGTATTCTTAAGGTGCAATGGCGGTTTCAAGCAGCGTTCCTAGCCTTGGGCTTGCTTGCCCGGACTTTCGCCTTCCGGCGACCGATGGCAAGACCTATGGCAGGGATGATTTCGCCACGTCGCCCGTGCTGGTGGTGATGTTCATCTGTAACCACTGCCCCTATGTGAAGGCTGTGGAGGATCGTTTCCTCGCCCTGGTGCGCACGTACGCACCCCGGGGCGTTCAATTCGTGGGCATTTGCTCCAACGACGCCGTGACCTATCCCGAAGATGCGTTTGACCGATTGAGGGAACGCTGGGACATAATGGAGTACGGTTTCCCCTATCTGCACGACGAATCGCAGGCCGTGGCGCATGCCTTCGATGCCATGTGCACGCCGGACATTTTCGTGTACGACGGGGATCGTCGCCTGGCCTACCGCGGCCGCATCGACGATTCGTGGAGGGATCCAGCCAAGGTGACCCGTCGCGATCTGGCGGAGGCGCTCGACGCCCTTCTCAAGGGCAAGAGGCCGTCGGCCGAGCAGCATCCGTCTCTTGGTTGTTCCATCAAGTGGAAGCAGGACTAGCAGGCGGCCAGGCGCGCCTGGCTAAGTCCTAGGCTGGTTAGCACCCATCGAGCGGAACTCAGCGCAGCCGCTGGCCGCCGTTTCTGAGCGCACAGGGTCGGCGATCCAGCGCACTTGGCACGCGGATGGCATACGGGAAGGGGCGAGCTGACCGATGAAGGACCAAGGATTGCAACGGCGCTCACCAACGTGAAGGACAGGAAGCGAGATTGCCATGAGCATCCATGACACCCAGACGAGCAACCCGGTATCTGCCGAACTCTCCAGCCCACAGGCGCGCGAGCGTCTGGTACATGTGGCGCTCTCTATTCTGCGCGACGGGATCGACGCTGAGGACGCTGCCCATGACGCGGTCGAGCAGGCCTTGCGCGGGTCAGGATCGTTTCGCGCAAAATCACTGGTGAGCACGTGGCTGCATAGGGTGGTGGTGAATGCGGCACTCATGCGGGCTCGCCGGCGGCGACGTACCGCCGAGCGTGTGGCAGCCAACGACCAGTCCGGGCAGGGGGATATTGTCGGGTTGCTGCGAGATTCGAGTCCCACACCTGCCGTGCGTTTGGAGGACATGGAAGACCGCTGGCGGCTGCGCGCCGCCGTCGCCCAGTTGCCCCGTCCCTATCGGGACGTAGTACAGCTTTGCGTGTTCGAAGAACTGGCTCTTCCCGACGCGGCTCGGTCGCTGGGAATCACGAGCCAGGCCGTGCGCACGCGGATGTGCCGGGCCCGGGCTCAGCTACGCGAGTGCTTCGCCTCGTAGGGCGGCCTCGGGGATGCGGCACCGGCGAGTGGGCTCAGCCGGGCAGCCCTGTTCCGCTGAGAACACATCGCAGCCTGACGGCNNGGCCGCAACCAAAGGGATCGCTCCGGCCACGGCCACGGCCACGACCACGGCCACGACCTCCTGCAACTCTCGCGACACCGTCGAGAATCTTCGCGGTCCGCGAAGATCCCGCATCCTAGTAGTACAGAGGGACGGAGGCCTCAGAGCGGCGGCAAGGCCGGCTCGGCGTTCAGAGAGAATCTTCGCGGTTTGCGAATAAACTGAATCCTAGTAGTACAGGGAGAAGAGGGAAGGGCACAGGGCGGACAGACGTCAACACCAGGAGACACCGCTATCTTCTGGTGCTGCAACACGATCGTACTGGCTTGCCGGCTCTCTCTGTCGCCGCCAAGAACCACACCTGCATGGTGACGGAGTGCTGCTTGGGGCCGAGCCGCACACGATACTTTGCCCCCCGAAACCGGCCCAAGCAGCCACTCCGCCACCACGCCGAGACTTTCGCCTCATTCCCCCGCGGCGCCTCCCCGTCACGCCACCCACTCCGCCCATCCTGAACCCTGGCCTGCCCACCCTCCAACCAGTCCCCCCGCAGGCCCCCTCTGCACCGAGCCGCTTCTCCCACTCCCACCCCCAGCCAATACAAAGTCCGTGCCACCAGAAACGATGGGAAGGGTGCTTGATTCGTCAGGCAGGCGCGGTCTGGCGTTACGGGTTCGTAATTTCCGCCCAGCGCGCGGCACGGGACGGGAACATCGTGACGCGCTGATTGCAACCCGCGACCTCTTCTGGACATCTCGCAGGGAATTGACCATACCTTTCCGCTAGGCATACTCAGGCGGGACCCAGAACATGCTCGACATACTCTTGGTGGACGACGAGGCAGACATTCGGCTGCCACTCGGCGAGGCGCTGAGAGACCTCGGCCACCGCGTGTCGCTAGCTGCTGACGGCGATGAGGCCATGCAGTGCCTGGATCGCCAGATCTTCAATCTGGTGCTGAGCGACATCCGCTTGCCCAAAGTAGACGGTTTCACCATTCTGCGCCGCCTGCGCGACGAGCAACCTGATACCCACGTCGTGTTGATGACCGCCTTTGGCACGATTCGGGAGGCGGTCCTGGCAGTCAAGGAGACGGCGATCGAGTACGTCACCAAGCCGTTTGAGCTGACCGAGGTGTTGGGCATCGTCAAGCGCGTCGACGAGCGCTGGACGCTCATGCGCGATCTGGCCGCAGCACGTGCCGAGTTGGCCACGCGCAAGGTCGGCGAGATGATCGAGGGCCGCTCGCCCGCCATCGTGCACCTGCGCAATCAGATCAATGCCATCGCCACCAGCTCGGCGGCCGTGCTCTTGACCGGAGAGAGTGGCACCGGCAAGGAGTTGGCGGCACGCATGATCCACACGGCCAGCGAGCGGCGTGATGCTCCCTTTGTGGCGGTGAACTGCGCGGCCGTGCCCGCCACCCTAATCGAAGCCGAGCTGTTCGGACATGAACGGGGCGCGTTCACCGGCGCAGTCAAGCGCCGCGACGGTCGCTTCAAAGCGGCTGACGGCGGCACCCTGTTTCTCGACGAGATTGGCGAGATGCCGGCGGACGTGCAGGCCAAGCTGCTGCGCGTGCTCCAGGAAGGCTCATTCGAGCCTATCGGAACCAACACCTCGGTGAAGGTCGACGTCCGCCTGGTTTCGGCCAGCAACCGCGATCTCAAGGGCAGTGCAACGGATGGCAGCTTTCGCCAGGATCTCTACTACCGGATCAAGGTGTTCGAGCTGCGCCTGCCGCCTTTGCGCGAACGGCTCACTGACCTGCCCATTCTGGTCGAGCAATTCATGCGCGAGTTCACCGCCCCGGGCACGACGCCGTCGCCTATCGCGCCGACGGCCTGGGCTGCGCTGCAAGGCTATAGCTACCCAGGCAACGTGCGCGAGCTGAAGCACGCAGTCCAGCACGCCAGCATTCTGGCGCGCGGCCAGGAGATCCAGGTCCACCATCTACCGGCCGAGTTCCATGGCAGCGGGCGTCCCGTGTCAGGCGATCGCATCGAGCCGCTCGCCTTCGTGATGGCCCAGTTCGAGAAGGACTACATCGAGCGCATTTTGAAGATGGCTGAAGGCGAGCGCCGCCGCGCTGCCGAGATGCTGGGGATCTCCCGCAAGAATTTGTGGGAGAAGATGGTCAAGTACGGCCTGCACTAACCGAGCTCCCTCAACTCACAGAGGCGACGACGGCCGACGATCCGGGNNAGCAGCCCGGCTTGTCGGCCGGATGCAAAGGGACATCGTGATCCGTGTTTCGGCGCCTTGCAGCGAGAGTTTGACTCGTCGTCGTTGTGGCCAGTGCGCCTACGCCACTGACGCGGGACGGGGGGGCTCGCCCTCGGGGCCTCCGACCGGGAGCGCGAAATGCAGCGTGGCTCCGCGGTCAGGGGCACCCTCGACCCAGAGGCGGCCGCCATGTCGCTCGACCAGCATGCGTGCAATGAACAGCCCGAGCCCATAGCCGTGGTCGGTCCTGGACTGGGCAAACTGGCTGCTGGGCGGACTGGGCGCTTCGTCGCTCGCCTGGGCCCGGCCAGGAACCACCACGGCGAAGCGCACTTCGTCGTCAGCCACGGCCACGCGCAACGCAACCTCAGCGCCATCTGCGCAGTTGCGCAGCGCGATCAGGAGCAGGCTGGTGAGTACACGTTCCAGCCGAGCGATGTCGGCAGTGACCCGGACCGGACCGCTGGGCAGGGCGAGCCTGACCCGGCTTGTATCTAGGGTGCAGGAGTTGCGCGCGAGGATTTCGGGCACCAAGCGCTCGATGGCCACCGGGCGCAGTTCAAGCCTGAGTTGGCCCGAGCGCACGCGCGACGAATCGACCAATTCTTCGATCATCGCATCCAGACGCCGGGCTGCCGCGATCACCACCGAAGCAAGGCGCTGCTCCTTCTCCAGGCCCCTCTCGACCAGCGCTTTGTGCAAGAGTTGCGCGTTTAGATGGACCGAAGTCAGAGGGTTGCGAATGTCGTGTGACACCAGGCGGATCAACTGCTCGTGGTGTTGTTCCAGGGTGCGCAACATGGTGACGTCAGACAATGTCACCACGGCGCCGCCGCAGGCGCCCCCGGCCAGCACGATGGGCACCGCGCAGGTGGACAACCAGCTTGTGCGGCCGTCCCGGTGAACGCCGACGTTTAGGTCGTGCACCGTTTCGCCGCGCAGGGCGCGAAACCCTGGCCAGCACTCCGCTGGCAACGGCTCACCGTCGGTTCCGGCGATCAGGGCGCGCGCCAGGACCTTGCCCACCGACTGCCCGATGTCCCCGTCGACCAAGCCCAGCAAAGACTTGGCTTTCTGGTTGGCGCTGGTCACTACCCCGTCGGCAGCGAGCACAATCATGCCCTCGGAAGCAGCGGCGAGCAGGGCTTGCGTCTCGAGTTCTGCGATCTCGGTGGGCCACGGCCGGCCAGGTTCTGGCCGGATCTTGAATGCACGCTGTGCCCGAGGTTTGGAGGAAGTCGCGCGGATCGCCCGCCGGCTGTCCCGGTGCTGCGCCATGGCGGGGATTATCCCCTATCTCCTGCGCAAGACGAGCCCTTGGCCTCACAATTCCGCGATAGCCGCATGAAGTCGTGGCCGCGATCAGCGGTGAAAGCCGCGCCCGCCGCCCCTGAAGCCGCCGCCGCCCCTGAAGCCGCCGCTGAATCCTCGGGCTGGAGACGGGGCTCCGTGCCACCCCCCCGGACCAGGATGCGCATGGCCCCATCCCCCGCGATAATGTCCCCGCCCCCAGGCGGGATAGTATCCCCAGCCCGGGCCCCACATCCAGGGATAGAACCCCACGCCCCACCACCACCACGGCCACCACTCAACTGCGACACCAGCCGGCCGGTAGTCGACGTACTCGGATGACTGATCTGGCACCAGCTCGAATGGCGTGGTCCCGGTCACGGGTTCGCTGCCACGGCGAACTTGCCATGACAGGGTTGCCTGTCCCGGACTGCCCTGGGGTGGCAGGGGATAGAAGACATCCAGGGTGCCGTGTTGTCCCTGGGTCAGGGTGAGCACCGAACCACCAGCCGAGCTCTCAGCATAGGTGGCCTTCACCGGAGCAGCCCCCAGGTTCACCACCTGATCACGGGTGTCGATGGTCCAGACAGCGGCGTCAGAGCGGTTCTCGGCAGCGATGCGCAGGTGAAGATAGAAGCCCGGCGTCCCCGACGGTGCGGGCATGGACTCCCCACCGAAAGACATGACATAGGCTGTGCCCTTGGGATCGGCGGCCGGAATCGGGTAGGGCACAGCAGGCGCCTGATGCTCGGCGTATTGCGGCTCGGACGCCGGCCCGTAGGCGGTCATTTCCGTGGCGCAACCCGCGGTAGCAAGAGCAACTGCTCCGAAGAAAACCTTCATCATCGTTGCGTTCATCGCTTCCTCACTTTGGTTCGTCTACGCTTCAAACTTACCACCGCGCAAGCCCTGCTGCCTTTCCCTCCCGCTTGATTGCGTCCATCAGGCTGCGATGTGTTACCCTGTCGGCACCATGGCAAAATCACCCTGCCCGATAACCAAGACGCACTTCATTGAAAAAGCCGAGCCCATCAAGCTGGTCATCAATGGCCAGGAGCTGGTAGCTGATAAGAAGGAGTTCTCGACCGGCTCGTTCGGCTGGTTCTTCAACGGCAAGATCAGCGTGGCCGTTGATGGCAAGCCGCTCAGCGTGCAGGTCGGCATGAATCTGACGGTGGTGGGCAGCAAAGACGCCGAACGTTGACATGGGGACCCTCGAAGGGTCCCCAAACCCCCCCGCGATGGTACGCGGCGAGCGAAGCTCGCCGGCTCCCCACGCGGCTAGCCTTTTGCGTGGTGTGCGGGCTCGGCAGTCGCTTCAATCCCCATGTACTGCAACATGGCGTGTGCGGCCTTGCGTCCTGCACCCATGGCCAGAATGACCGTGGCACCGCCGGTCACGATGTCGCCGCCGGCAAAGACGCCAGGGATGCTCGTCATCTGCGTTTCGGGACTGACATCGATGTAGCCGCGTTGGTTCAGCTTCAGCCCCGGCGTGGTGTGCGCCAGGAGGGGATTGGCCGAGGTCCCGATGGCGTAGACTATGGTGTCGACTTCGAAGAGGAACTCCGAACCCGGCACCGGCACTGGTCGCGCGCGGCCCGAGGCATCCGGCTCGCCCAACTCCATGCGAATGCATTCCATGGCTCGGACCCACCCGCGCTCGTCGCCCAATATGCGCACCGGAGTGGTGAGCCAGTTGAACTTCACGCCCTCTTCTTCTGCATGTTGGACTTCTTCGGCGCGCGCCGGGCTTTCCTTCTTGGTGCGACGGTACACGCAGTAGACATTCTCAGCGCCCATTCGGATGGAGACGCGGCAGGCGTCCATGGCGGTGTTGCCTGCGCCAATCACCGCCACCTTCTTGCCCATGCCGGTCGGCGTATCGGTTTGCGGGTGCTGGTAGGCGCGCATCAGGTTCACGCGCGTCAGGTACTCATTGGCCGAGAAGATGCCGTTGAGCCCTTCGCCCGGGATGCCCATCAGATTGGGGTAACCGGCCCCGACGCCAATGAACGCGGTTTCGTACCCCATTTCCTGCATGAGCTGCGGAATGGTGTAGAGGCGTCCAATAACTGCGTTGGTCACCACCCTGACGCCTAGACCTTTCAACGCTTCCAGCTCTCGATCGATCAGCTTCTTGGGCAGCCGGAATTCGGGGATGCCGTACTTGAGCACGCCGCCGGCCGTGTGCAGCGCCTCGTAGATGGTCACCTCAACCCCGGCGCGTGCCAGGTCGACGGCGCAAGTGATGGACGCGGGACCACTGCCAATCATCGCTGCCTTGTGGCCGTTGTGCCTGGCCGGGCCGGCCAGCGACCATCCATTCCTGAGCGCCAGATCTCCGACGAAGCGCTCCAGGCGGCCGATGCCCACCGGGTCTAGCTTGTTGCCGACGATGCACAAGGCTTCGCATTGGGTTTCTTGCGGGCAGACGCGGCCACAAATGGCGGGCAGTACGTTGTCGGCTGCCACGATGTCGTAGGCCTTGTGGAAGTCGCGGTCTTCGATCGCCCGAATGAAGCCCGGGATGTTGATGGCCACCGGGCACCCCGCGATGCAGCCCGGTTTCTTGCATTGAATACAGCGGGCCGCTTCTGCCAGGGCCTGATCCTCGGTGTAGCCCAGGGTGACCTCACTCCAGTTGCGGGCGCGCACCGCCGGATCCTGTTCCGGCATCGCGGTCTTGCTCTTGGCGATGGTCTTGATGGTCTTCTTGGGTCTGGTTGAGGCTTCCATTACGAGCTCTGCCGGGGTAAGTGGCACCGTTCGTGCAAAAGCCGCATCGACTCACGCTCGGCGGGATCAAAGCGCTTTGCCCGGGCCAGCAGTTCGTCGAAGTCGACCTGCAGGCCGTCGAACTCAGGGCCGTCCACGCAGGCAAAGGCCATCTTGCCACCCACGGTCACCCGGCACCCCCCGCACATTCCTGTCCCGTCCACCATGATGGGGTTCAGGCTGACGATGGTCTTGATGTTGCGTGGCTTGGTCACCGCCACGCAGGCCTTCATCATGATGGCAGGGCCGATGGCCAGCACCTCGTCGATGTCTGGGTTTCTGTCCAGGACTTCTTGCAGCGGCCCGGTTACCAGGCCCTTCACGCCGGTTGAACCGTCGTCGGTGGCGATGATCAATTCATCGCTTTCCGTCTGGAAACGGTCGATCCAAAACATGAGATCCTTGGAGCGGAAGCCGACGATGGAAATGGTGTAGGCGCCGTTTTGCTTGTATTGGCGCAACTGAGGATAAGTCGGCGCCACACCCAGGCCGCCGCCCACGCACACGACCTTCTTCACCTGGTCGAAGTGGCGCGCATGCCCGAGCGGGCCGGCGAGATCGTCGAGGTATTCGCCTTCCTGCAGACCCATGAGCGCCGTGGTCGTCTTGCCCACCGCCTGGATGACCAAGGTGATGGTGCCGGCCGCGCGATCAAAATCGGCGATGGTCAAAGGAACGCGCTCGCCGCCATCCCCGTGACGGACGATCACGAAGTGGCCGGGCCGCGCCGCCTTGGCGATGTCGGGCGCTTCCAGTTTCCAAAGATAGGTGACAGGAGAGAATTGCTCGCGTTTGACGATCTTGAACATCTGTGTCTCGTCGGGGATGCTTTCATCTGAATACCTACGGTACGCTCGGCACACAGTCAACGAGTCTGAAGGCAATCCCGCGACAGCCGCAGGAGGTCGTGGCCGTAGACGTGGCCGTGGTCGTGGCCGGAGTGATCACCGTCGGCCACTCCCTTCGGTGGTCTCAGGTCTTCGTCGCGACTTTGTCCTGGTACCAGGCGTAGGTCTTGCGGATTCCCGCCTCCAAGGTGTGTTGCGCCTTCCACCCGAGGGCATGCAGCCGGCTCACGTCGAGTAGCTTGCGAGGCGTTCCGTCAGGCATGGCTGTATTCCACACGATGCTGCCTGAATAGCCCACAATCCCGCGCACCAGTTCGGCCAAGTCGCGCAGTACGATATCTTCGCCCAGGCCAATGTTGACGAACATCTTCTCGTCTTCGCGCTCGCGTCCAGCGTCGAAGTGGTTCATCAGAAACACCAGCGCGTCGGCCAAGTCTTCCACGTAGAGCAACTCGCGTCGCACGCCGCCCGAGCCCCACAACTCCACGCTGGCCTGGCCCGCCACCTTGGCCTCGTGGAACTTGCGAATCCAGGCGGGCAGGACGTGGCTGGTCTGCAGGTCGAAGTTGTCGCCCGGGCCATACAGGTTGGTGGGCATGGCGGCGATGAAATTGGTGCCGTGCTGGCGGTTGTAGCTCTTGCACATCAGGATGCCGGCGATTTTGGCGATGGCGTAGGCATCGTTGGTGGGCTCCAGCTTGCCAGTCAGCAGGTACTCCTCTTTCAGGGGCTGCGGCGCCAGTTTGGGGTAGATGCAGGAACTACCCAGGAACAGCAGCTTGCGCACCTTGTGGCGAAAGGCAGCGTCGATCAGGTTGGTCTGGATCTGCAGGTTGATGCGGATGAAATCAGCCGGGTAGGTGTCGTTGGCCTTGATCCCGCCGACCTTGGCCGCCGCGAGAAAAACGTACTCGGGCTGGGTGCCTGCGAAGAAAGCATCGGTGGCGCGGGCATCGGTGAGGTCGAAGTCCCCGATGTCGCTGGTGATGAGGGAATCGTGCTCGCGGCGCAGGCGGCGCTCGATGGCCGAGCCGACCAGCCCGCGGTTGCCGGCGACGTAGATACGCGAATTCTTCTCCATGGGTGTTCGCGTGAAGTCCCCCCATCCAGAAGCGAGCTGGTTCTCACAGAGGCGCGGAGGCTGCAGAGCCGGAAGAGAAGGGGAAAGGGTTGGCTTGCATCCGGTCCAATTCTTGCGTGCCAAGACGATGCGGCAGGCGCTGCCGGGTTGCGGAAAGTCGCCCACTGCACTGGCCCACCTTCCGGAGTTGCGGGAGGTCACGTCTATTGCGTGATGGTCAGAGGTGCGTCGATGACGTGGGTCTCCATGCCGATGTCAGGACCGACCTGCCCGACGAGATAGGCATGCACGGTGTAGCTACCCACGTCGGTGACACGAAACGATGACAGGAGGATGTGCCCGTAGGACTGCGGATTCGGATAGTCCTTCTGCCAGTAGGGCGCATCACCCGCGGCGTAGTTGATGTAGAGCCGCGCCGCACGGCCGCCCATGTCCTGTGCGCTTTCGAGACGAAAGTAGATCTGGCCCGTCGTGCCCAGGGCGGTGATCGAGAATGCGCTGGACTCGCCCACGAGTTCGACACCATTGGCCCCGATGGCTGTCCCGAAGTGCAAGCTGTCCGTCGCGACATTGGTTCCGGTACCAGTGCCGGTTCCGCCGCCCGGCGGAAACGCGGGCAGGGAGCACGCCGTGACCGTAGCGGACGCCAAGGCTGCAATACCAAGCAACCGCGCTCGCAGGGACCCCGCGAACAATGAAGCAAATCGTCTCTTCAGATGCGCCATGGGAACCGCTTCTGCCGAATCCATGCCCGGCCCTCAGATAGGACAGATGACCACTCTGCGGGAGCCTAGCCCTTTCGAATGGGGTCTTTCTGCGTCGGGGAACCTTCCTTGCAACCCCGGGTTCCGTGAGGCGGGTTCCGCGAGGCGGATCTGACCGCGGGCAGAGCGTCCTGAGAGGTGCGTCCCGAGCATGCGGCACAGTCTACTGCATCTGCACCCCGCCGAGGCGCCAGTCAGTTCACCCAGTCTTCGCCGCCCTCTGGCGGCGCCCCGCCCTCAGATCGTCGCCGGAGTCTCCACCACTTGCCGCAGCTCATGAAAACTCTGGCACCTACCCCGGCAGCGCCTTGATCTTGGCCCGCGCCCGTGTTACCAGTGGTAATTACCAATGGTAATATCGGCCCACTCA
>PMBS01000307.1 GCA_003153015.1 Myxococcales bacterium | reverse complement strand
CACAACCCGCGCCAGGTTGCGGCCAGTCGCCTGCGCCAGCGCATGCTGCACAAGTTCTCCTATATGCCGACGCAGAACCCGGGCCTGGTCGGCTGCACCGGTTGCGGCCGTTGCGTGGAGCTGTGCCCGCTCGACCGGCACCTGTTCGCCGACGTGTACGAGATCATGAAGCGTATCAACCAGGAGGCCGAACGTGTTGCGTGATCCCTTGCTGCCGCTGCCTGCGCGAATCAGCGAGCGCGTCGACGAGACCGCGGACACGGTCACCTTCCACTTCGAGCTGCTCGACGAGACCGAGCGCAAGGCTTTTCGCTATCTGCCCGGCCAGTTTGCCGAGATCTCGGCCTTTGGCGAGGGCGAATCCACCTTTGTCATCGCCGGCGATCCGGCCAAGCCCGAGCGGCTGACCGTCACTACCAAGCGGGTGGGCGCCCACACCGAGGCCCTGCACCACCTCTACGCGGGTGCCATCATCGGGTTCCGGGGCCCCTACGGCAAGGCGTTCCCGGTTGCCGAATGGAAGGGCAAGAACATCGTCATTGCGGGCGGTGGCATCGGCCTGGCGCCGCTCAAGCCCATCATCTGTCATGTGCTCAATCAACGGGCCGACTACGGCAAGCTGACCATCGTCTACGGCGCGCGCAGTCCGGGCGATCTGATGTACGCGGCGGATCGCGAGATCTGGGCCAAGGCGCCCAACACCGAGTTGGTGGTCACGGTGGACAAGGGCGACGCCAACTGGAAGGGGCGCGAGGGCTTCGTGCCCAGCGTGCTACGCGCGACCGCGCCCAAAGCTGAGAACGCGGTGGCCATCACCTGCGGCCCGCCCATCATGATCAAGCTGACCCTGCCGGTGTTCAAGGATCTGGGCTTTGTCGCCGAGCGCATCTTCACCACCCTGGAAATGAAGATGAAGTGCGGTCTGGGCCAGTGTGGCCGCTGCAACATCGGCCCCTTCTACGTGTGCAAAGACGGGCCGGTTTTCTCGGTGGCGCAGCTACAGCAACTGCCGCAAGAGTTCTAGCCAGGATCTCGCGGGGCGCGACCCAATGTCGTGCTGGTTACCTATTCCACACAGAGGCACAGAGAACGCAGAGATCGGAGGAGAAGAAAGGGTTCGGACTGCGCTGGATCTAACCCTTCCGTTTCTCCTCCGGCTCTGCGGACTCTGTGCCCTCTGTGAGAAATAGCTAACTTGAATCCCCGGACCATGCGATGCTGCTTAGCGTTCCAAACTAAGCGTGAACTGGTTCGCGTCGTCGGTCATGAACAGGTCGAGGTAGGGCGAGTAGGTCTGGACGCGAATCTCTTTCTTGCCATAGTCGAATTCCAGCACCCGCAGATAGCCACTGCCACCGAGACTGTCAGCCCACTGATAGTCGGAGAGCATCTGGTGAACGGGTGAGCCGTCGGCCCGAAGGCTGGTCAGCCGGGCAGCCCCGTTGTCGTGGCCACAGAAGACGAGGCGTACATTCGGGTTGGGCACGATGAGTTTCTGCCAGATATCCTCTCCGTCATTGATGCCCTCGTTGGGCGTAAAGAGGTAGTACCGTGGGTACCAGGCTTGCGCCGACCCATAGAGAGCGTAGTTGTAGCGCGTTCCGTCTCCGTACAGGTACGCGTGGGTCACAATGATCGTGGGAAGCGCCGGATAGGCCTTCAATACCCCATCGGCCCAGGTGAGAACGGCGTCGCGCGGGCCGAATTCCAGGCCCAAGACCAGCCATTTCTGCGGCCCGATGTCGACCAGGGCATAGTTGTTTTCGATCTGGCCCGCAGTCATGGTTCCGGTGATCCACGGCATGGTCGTGGGGGCAAAGTAGTTGTCGATCGGCCCCCCACGATTGTTGTCGGTGTCGTGGTTGCCCGGGACAATGACATAGGGAACCAGGGCCTTGTCCAGAAGTCGCATGGACGAGTTGGCGACCGTCCACTGCGCCGGGTCGCCCGGCCCGTCGACCAAATCGCCCACGTGCAGCACCGCCGCGACGTTGCGAGCAGGCTTCTGCTCGACGATCCAGCGGGTCTGGGCAGCAAAAATGTCGGGGTGGCTGGACGAGTAGTATTGCGTGTCGGGCAACACCACAACCGTGACCGGGGCTGGTGGGATCCTCAGGTCAGCAGCGTAGGCGTCGCTGGAGACTGTGCCGGCATCGGTAGCGGCAAACGTGTCGGCTGGAGGAGCTGTGTCGCGATCAGTGTCAGCCGCGACGGACGTGTCGGCTGGAGTAACCGTGTCGCCGTCAGTGTCAGCCGCGACGTACACATCGGGCGAAAGACCAGCGTCGACCTCGGCCTCGGGCAAAACGGAACTCGCGTCAGCCTCGCCTTCCCCTGGCCAGTCCGCGTCGCGGGTTGCGGGGCTGACAGACTCGCTGCCGCACCCGGCAACAAGGACCGCTAACCAGCCCGCTGCCAGGCAGGCCGAAAGTCTGAACGAAGTGCGAACCATGGGGTCGATTATGCCCGTCTTTCGGGACCGCGCGGAACTGAATTCTCTGGTTTCGAGTGCAAGGCTTGCGGGTGGCGCGTCGGATGTCTAACCAGGATTTCGCGGAGCGCGATCCAATACGGTGCTGGTTACCTATTCCACACAGAGGGCACAGGGAACACAGAGATCGGATGAGAAGAAAGGGTTCGGACTGCGCTGGATCTAACCCTTCCGTTTCTCCTCCGGCTCTGCGGCCTCTGTGCCCTCTGTGAGAAATAGCTAACTTCAATCCCCGGAACACGCGATGCCGGCTAGCGCCCACCTGCTCAAGAAGTCGTCAGAATTTCCGCGGTCACGTGTATCATGCGCAGTCGAGCGCGGGCCCAAGATGGTACTCGCGCTGTCCAAGCTCCTGGCAGCCAGCACAAAAGGAACTCATATGGCCGGACCAACCCCTCCCTCAGCCTCTCTGCAAGCATCTCCCGCGAGCGACAAGCCCAGGAGCTATCTCGGCCCCCTTGCGGTTCTCTCCACCCTGTTCTTCATGTGGGGGTTCATCACCTGCTTGAACGACATCATCATTCCCCACCTGAAGGTGGTCTTCGACCTCAACTACGCGCAGGCGATGATGATCCAGTTCGCGTTCTTCACCGCCTACTTCATTGTGTCGCTGCCCTCGGCCCAGATCGTCCGCCGGGTCGGCTACAAGAACGGCATCATCATCGGCCTGGTGGTGGTGGGGCTCGGTTGCCTGGCCTTCTATCCGGCCGCCGGAATCCGCTCCTACGCGATCTTCTTGCTCGCCCTGTTCATCCTGGCTGCCGGAATCACTCTGCTCCAGGTGGCGGCCAACCCGTTTGTTGCCATTCTTGGCAAACCCGAGACCGCTTCCGCGCGTCTGACGTTGACCCAGGCCTTGAATTCGCTGGGCACTACTGTGGCGCCGTTCTTTGGCTCTGCGCTCATCCTGGCAACCGTGGCCAAGTCGGCCGACGAGCTGAAAGCCATGGCCCCTGCCGCGCGCGAGGCCTACCGGCTGGCCGAGGCAGCTTCGGTGCAGAAGCCCTACGTGGGACTTGCCATCACGCTCTTCATCCTGGCGGTTGCCATTGCACTGTCGAAACTCCCGAAAATCGGCGATGCTGAAGCAGCCGCGGCCCAGGGTGGCGGATCCGCAGGCCCCAAGAGCGCCTTCGGCTATCGTCACCTCATGCTGGGCGCAGTCGCCATCTTTGTCTATGTGGGGGGCGAGGTGGCGATCGGCAGCTTCCTGGTCAACTATTTGAAAGAGCCCGCCATCGCGGGTCTGCCGGAGAAGGTCGGCGCCACCTACCTGCCCTACTACTGGGGAGGCGCCATGGTGGGCCGGTTCCTGGGCACGCCGCTTCTGCGATACTTCAAGCCGGGGCGCATCCTTGCGCTATTCGCCTGTGTCGCAGCCCTGTTGGTGGTGACCACCATGACCACCTCGGGATCTGTGGCCATGTGGTCCGTGCTGGCCGTGGGGCTGTTTAATTCGATCATGTTCCCGACCATCTTCACCCTGGCCATTGCCGGCCTAGGCAAACACACCAGCCAGGGATCCGGCATCCTCTGCATGGCCATCGTGGGCGGCGCCCTTGTCCCCGTGATCCAGGGAGCGATTGCCGATCGGATCGGCATTCACCACTGCTTCATCATTCCCGCGCTCTGCTACCTGTACATCGTTTGGTACGGGTGGAAAGGCCACATTCCCCGCCCGGGCCAGAGCGCAGCCCACAATCCCGCGACAGCCGCATGAGGTCGTGGCCGTGGTCGTGGCCGTGGCCGTGGCCGGAGTGATCCCTTTGGTTGCGGCCGTCAGGCTGCGATGTGTCCTCTGTGTTGAATTCCTGATCGGTATCCCTCGTGAGCCAGCAGCCAGCGCTTGCGGCGTAAACCGGAAGAGTAGCCGCCCAGCTTGCCGCCCGCCGCAAGCACGCGATGGCAGGGAATCATGATGGGGAGTGGATTCGCGCCGATCGCCTGACCTACTGCTCGGCTGGCGCTTGGCATGTGTAGCCTGCGCGCGATTTGACCGTAGGTCGTCGTGGTGCCCGGCCGGATGCGGGCGACTTGGCGCCACACCGCCTTCTGAAAAGCAGTTCCGCGCGCCGCCAGCGGCGGCAGGGGCGGCAGTGGAATTTTGAGATGGGAACCCTGGGAGGGTTCCCAAACCCTCCCGCGATGGTGCGCCGCCGGCGAAGCCGGCGGGCTCCCCACGCGACCGGCGAAATAGGCACGCAGCCAGGCCATGCCCTTGCGCAGAGACCGGCGTGCCCGACTGATCTCCGGGCCACGGACGAGCGATGTAGGTAGAGGTAGGTTTGTCCAGCTCAGAGCCACGAGCCCATCTACGCAGGCTTCAAGTCGCAATGTGCCAATTGGCGAATCAACCATGAAGCATGTGTGGAACATCGAGAATCCAACTTGTCAAGCCCATGTAAGCAATACATGTACCACATGAGGCTTTTGCCTTCCCCGGCGCGCCTCCCGATGCTATCAAGAAGAGGGCCGAGCCACCGATCGTTGAGGCAAAGAGCACGCCACCAGACAGCAGGGCAGTGACGCAATGTCCATGGAGATAAGGCAGCAGCTGAAGTTGTCGCAACAGCTCGTGATGACGCCCCAGCTACAGCAGGCCATCAAGCTGCTGCAGCTTTCCCGGGTCGAGCTGGTCGACGTGGTTCGCGAGGAGCTGCTCGAGAATCCGGTGCTGGAGGACTCGGTCGAGATTGCTGCGGAACAACAGAAGCCTCCCACGTCGACCAGCGAGGCACCGTCCGCAGCCGCGGCGTCGGAGGCCGAAGCCGAACGCGCCGGCGAGACCGAGATTCTGGTGGCGAGAATGTCCGAGGACAAGATCGACACCACGACCGAGGTCAAGCCCGACACTCGGTCTGGGGACGCGGTTGCAGATTTCGATTGGGACACCTATCTGGAGTCCCAGTCGAATGCCCCGCCCATGCCGACCTACCGGCCGAACACCGAGGATCTTCCCTCCTTGGAGGCCACGCTTACCCGGGGCACGTCACTTTTCGACCATCTCGAGTGGCAGCTCAAACTGTCGCGTGATTTTTCCGACGAAGAGGAAGGGGTGGCGCTGCTCATCATCGGCAACCTGACGCCCGATGGATATCTGGACGCGCCGCTAGACGAGATCGCCGAGGAGGCGGGCGTCACGGTGGAACACGCGGAGGAGATTCTGAAGCGGGTTCAGGAATTCGATCCACCAGGCGTGGCCGCGCGCAATCTGCAGGAGGGCCTACTCATCCAGGCCCGCTACATTGGCGCTGATGACGATGTGCTGGTGGGCATGATTACCAAGCACCTGGGGAACCTCGAAAAGAAGAACTATGCGGTGATCGCCAAGGACTTGGATCAACCGCTGGACGAGATCTACGAAGCGGCCAAGGTGGTGATGGGCCTCGATCCCAAGCCGGGCAGCGCGTATTCCGACGAGGAGCCGACCTATATCACGCCCGACGTCTACATCCAGAAGGTCGGGGAAAAGTACTTCGTGGTGGCCAACGACGACGGTCTTCCCAAGCTGAAAATCTCCGATTTCTACCGCATGGCGCTCTCCAAAGGGCCCAAGGCGCGCGAGTACATCCAGGAACGTCTGCGCAGCGCCCAGTGGCTGATCCGCTCCATCCAGCAACGCCAGCGCACCATCGTGCGTGTCACCGAGTCCATCTTGAAGTTCCAGCGTGACTTCTTTGAGAAGGGCGCGGCCTTTCTCAAGCCGCTCATCTTGCGCGACGTGGCCGAGGACATCGGCATGCACGAATCGACCGTGTCTCGGGTCACCACCAACAAGTACGTGCACACCCCGCAGGGCATCTTCGAGCTGAAGTACTTTTTCAACTCGGGGATCACCCGCAGCGACGGTGATGACCTGGCATCTGAGGCGGTCAAACTCAAGATCAAGCAGATCATTGAAAGCGAGGACGTCAAGCACCCGCACTCGGACCAGCGGATCGTGGAGCTTCTTGGCAACCAGAACATCGAGATCGCTCGTCGCACGGTCGCCAAGTACCGCGAGCAGTTGAGGATTCTTTCCAGCAGCAAGCGCCGGCAGGTCTTTTGACCTCGCAACAACGGCCAAACCCGAACCCCCTTGGATGGAGGCACACTGTATGCAGATTTCGACGACGTTCCGCCACATGGAGGCTTCCCCCGCGGTGAGAGAGTATGCGGAAGAACGATTGGACAAGATCCGCAAGTACTTCCAACGTGAACTTCTGGCTGCCCACGCGACCTTCTCCGTGGAACGCAACCACAACCACACCGCCGAGTTTTCCTTGACCCTGCCCAACGGTATCGTCTTGCAGGCGCGTGAGACGACCGAGGACATGTACTCATCGGTGGACCTGGCGGCAGCGCGCATCGAGCGCCAGGTGCGCAAGTGGAAGGAGAAGATTCGCACCCACAAGCCGCACGGTGGACCCAGCTTCTCCATCCGTCAGGCCGTGATCTCGCCCGAGTCGTTCGAACCCCAGCCCGGTGACGACAGCGAGGCCGACAAGGGGAAAGCGACGTTGGGCAAGGTGCACGTGGTGCGCGAGCGGACCCTGGAGGTGCGCAACCTGGCGGTCGAGGATGCCGCCATGCAGCTTAACCTCATGGAAAAAGAGTTCCTGGTGTTCACGGATGTGGACACCAACACCATTTCGGTCATATATCGCCGTAAGGATGGCAACTACGGTCTTATCGAGACCGGAGCCTCTGCTCCCGGAACGTAAGATTGGAAATAGCCCCCGGACAGCCGGAGCGCAGATGAAGGTCGTGGATTTTCTTCACTCGAACTGCGTCATCCCGACGTTGCGGGGCACCAGCAAGAGTGAAGTTCTCACCGAGATGGCGCAACACCTGGCCCAGGTGCAGCCCCGGATCGATGCCGTGGCGCTGGGACGTGCGCTGGAGGAGCGCGAGCTGCTTGCCTCGACCGCCATCGGGGATGGCATCGCCATTCCGCATGGCAAGTTGGACACGGTGGACGTTCTGATGGGCGTGCTGGGACGCTCGGTTCCCGGGCTGGATTTTGATTCCATCGACGGCAAACCCACCCATCTGGTGTTCATGCTGGTGGCGCCCACGGCCTCCACCGGGGCTCACCTGAAAGCGCTGGCGCGCCTGTCGCGGCTGTTTCGCGACGCTGGCTTTCGCCAGCGCCTGATTGATGCGCCCGACGGGGATACCATGTTCAAGACCATCGAAGAAGAGGACGCCAAGTATTGAACGGCACCACGGCGCTGTCATCCAGTCTGACGGTGCGCTCTCTGCTGAGCGAGAGTGCAGGGCTTAGACTGGTTCTGCTGGCGGGTGAGGCAGGGCTGGGGCGTCGCATCGCCGTCAACCGCGTGCAGAAACCGGGGCTCGCGTTGGCGGGCTTCGTGCGCCAAGTGCAGCCCGAGCGGGTTCAGATCCTGGGCGCCACCGAACTATCGTACCTGGCCAGCTTGCCACCCCAGGAGGCCCGCCACGGCATCGAGACCTTCATGGCCATCGAACCCGCTTGCATCGTCATCACCAAGGGGCTCGATGTTCCGGCCGAGCTGTTCGACGCCGCCAACCGCCTGGGTGTGCCGCTGCTGCGCACACCGCTGCGCTCGTCGGCCGCGATCGAGGCCATTCAATCCTTCATCGAGCGCGAGCTGGCGCCCTCGGCTAGCATCCACGGCGTGCTCATGGATGTCCTCGGCATCGGCATCCTGCTCATGGGCAAGAGCGGCGTGGGCAAGTCCGAGGCAGCGCTGGAATTGGTCATGCGCGGACACCGACTGGTGGCGGACGATCTGGTCGAGGTGCGCCGCACGTCGCACAACATCCTGGTGGGCTGGGCGGCCGAGCTGATCAAGCACCACATGGAGGTGCGCGGGGTCGGCATCATCAACATCAAGGACATGTTCGGCGTGGCGGCGGTGCGCGACGAGAAGAAGATCGAGTTGGTGATGGAGTTGGTGCGCTGGGAGGAGTCGGAGTCCGCCGACCGGATCGGGCTCGACGATCAGACGCACCTCATTCTCGACGTGTCGGTGCCACTTTTGCGTATCCCGGTGAGCCCGGGGCGCAACGTGAGCTCACTGGTGGAGGTGGCGGCGCGCAATCGCTTGCTACAGATGCGCGGCCACCATTCGGCGCGCGAATTTCAGGAGAGATTGGACCAGGCCCTGGCCGATGCGCAGCAACGACGCTTCCGCGACGACGTGGAGTGAGTGATGAAGCTGGTCGTCATCACCGGCGTCTCGGGTGCGGGCAAGAGCACGGCCAAGAGCGCGCTGGAAGACCTGGGTTTCTACTGCGTCGACAACCTGCCCATGACCCTCATGCCGCGCTTCATTGAGCTCTTGGCCGGGCGGGAAGAGGTGACACGCGCAGGGTTGGTGGTGGATGCGCGCAGCGGGGAGTTTCTCACCGACTCCGCGCGCGTGCTGTCCGATCTGCGGGCCGCCGGGCACTCCATCGAGGTGCTTTTTCTGGACGCGCCTGACGAAGTGTTACTGCGTCGTTTCTCCGAAACGCGCCGCCGCCATCCCCTGTCGGGAACCGACATCCGCGCGGGGATTCACGCCGAGCGCATGCACCTGGCCGCGCTTCGCCAAGAAGCCACCACGGTCATCGACACGGCTGAGCTTACCGTGCACGGGCTGCGCGCGATGGTGCTGGGCCGCTACGGCCGGGCTGAGGGCAACCTCTCGGTCACCATGGAATCTTTCGGTTTCAAGTACGGGTTGCCCAGCGAGGCCGACATCGTGCTCGATGTTCGCTTTCTGCCCAATCCGTTCTTTGTCGCCGCGCTTGCCCCACTCTCCGGCGAGGACGAGAGCGTGCGCAGGTTCGTCCTCGACAACCCGGAGACACAGATCTTCCTGACCAAAGCCGAGGAGCTGCTCGCGCTTTGCATCGCTGCGTTCGAACGCGAAGGCAAGACCTACGCGACCGTGGCGATTGGGTGCACCGGCGGCCGCCATCGCTCGGTCGTCATTGCGGTCGAGTTGGCGCGTCGCCTGCAGGCCTTTCACGTCGAGGTCCGGCACCGGGACATTGGGCGTGGGCGTCCAGCGTTGCCCGAGGCACGAACATAGTCGCGTGGGGAGCCCGCCGGCTCTGCCGGCGGCGTACCATCGCGGGAGGGCATGGGAACCCTCCCAGGGTTCCCATTTCAGATAGAGCCACAACAACATCGCGTTCGTGCCCAAACCGGGTACAATCAATGGGCCAGCATGTCCACCCAGCCGACTAGGACGCTCAAGCCATTGGTGGGAGTGGTGGTAGTCTCCCACGAGCAGGTGGCCTTCTCTATGCTGGAGGCGGCCCGCCGGGTGGTCGGTACCTTGCCCGGGGTCACGGTGGCTTGCGCCTCAGCCGCTGACGACAGCGCGGCAATTACCCAGCGGGTCGCGCGGGCTTGCAGCGAGGTCGATGACGGCGCCGGCGTGCTCATCATGGTGGATGTCTATGGGTCGACGCCGTTTCACGTGGCCATGTCGATGCTCGACGGGACAGGGGCCGCCGAGGTGTTGTGCGGCGTGAACCTGCCCATGCTGCTCAAACTTGCCACGATTGATCGCACGCGGATTTCTCCGGCGGAGATGGCTCAGGAGTTGTGCGAGGCTGGCCGTCGCGCGATTCGGATTGGCTCGGAGCTGACCGGCAAGATCGTCGTGGGAGGGATACGCTGACGTGGGGGATGGTAGCCAGGCGCAACGCTCGGTCAAAATACGCAACCGCCTGGGCATGCACGCGCGCGCCGCGGTCAAGTTCGTGCAGCTCGCCAACCACTTCGATTCCGAGATCAACGTGCTCAAGGATGGCGCGGAGGTCAACGGGAAGAGCATCATGGGTCTGCTTACCCTGGTGGCGGCCTGGGGCAGCGAAGTGACCGTCGCGGCCAGTGGAGTCGACGCGGATCAGGCGGTGGATGCGTTGGTGGCGCTGGTGAGCGACGGCTTCGGCGAAGGGGTGTTCAGTGCTTAGGCTGGCAGGCGTGGGCGCCTCCCCGGGCATTGCCATGGGGGTGGCGCATTTTCTGGGTGGCCGGGTGGAGGTGCAGGAACGCCGCATCTTCACCGACGAGGTGGCCAATGAACTGCGTCGCTTCGAGGACGCCATCGGCCGCAGTGATGCGCAGTTGCGGCGCATCCAGCAGCAGATTGCCGAGCAGGAGGGCGACGGCCAGGAGTACCGCATCCTCGAAGCGCACCGGATGATGTTGGCCGACGTACACCTGGTAGAGGAGACGCGGCGGATCATCAGCTCCGACCAGGTTTCGGCCGAGTGGGCGTTGCGGCGGGCGCTCGACCAAATCCAGGCGGTGTTTGCGCGCATCGAAGATGCCTATTTCCGCGAGCGGCGCAGCGACATCGACATGATCGGCGAGCGCATCTTGCGCAATCTGCTGGGCATGACGCCGCCCGGGCATGAGGGCGTGCCCAAGGGCGCGGTGGTGTTTGCCCACGATCTCTCGCCTGCCGACGTGACCCAGCTCGGCCGCGCGGGGGTCAGCGGCTTTTTCACCGAGGGCGGGGGCAAGACCTCGCACGCGGCCCTGGTGGCGCGCGCGCTGGGCCTGCCTCTGGTGGCCGGGGTGCAGGGGTTCATCAAGCATATCCGCACCGGGATGACCGTGATCGTGGATGGCGCTCGCGGCGAGGTCATCCTGGAGCCCGACTTCGAGGTGCAGGGTCGCTACGCCGACCGGGCCGCGCGCGATCTGGTGCAGACCGAACGCCTGGCCAAGGCGCGCGAGGCGCCCGCCATCTCGCTCGATGGGGAGCGGGTGCACCTCTATGCCAACGTGGAGTTGTTGGAAGAAATTCCCATCTCGGTCGAACTGGGCGCCGACGGAATAGGTCTGTTTCGCACCGAATTCCTGTATCTGGAACGCAGCACCCTGCCCACCGAGGAAGAGCAGTACCAACACGCGCTGGCCGCCTTGCGGGCCATGGATGGCCGCGACGTCTGCTTCCGCAGCTTGGACTTGGGAGGGGACAAGCTGCCCACCTCAGTGCGCATTCCGGCGGGGAACAATCCCGCGCTTGGCCTGCGCTCGATCCGCTATTCCTTGTGGCGGCGTGACGTATTCAAGTTGCAGTTGCGCGCCTTCTATCGGGCTGCCTCGGTCGGCCCGCTGCGCATAATGTTCCCGTTGATTTCCGGCGTGGCCGAGCTGCGCACAGTACGTGAGTTGTGCTCCGATGTTTGTGCGGAACTGCAGCGCGACGGGCTGGAGCACAATCCCGAGGTCCCTCTCGGCGTGATGATCGAGACACCCAGCGCGGCGGTTATCGCTGACCTGTTGGTCGAGGAGTGCGATTTCCTTTCCATTGGAACCAACGACTTGATCCAGTATGCGCTGGCAGCTGACCGCCAAGACGAGCACGTCGGCTACCTCTACCACCCGCTGCACCCGGCGATCTTGCGCTTGGTCAAGCAGGTGACAGTGGCGGCCAAACGCGCCGGCAAGCCCGTGTCCATGTGCGGGGACATGGCTGGCGACCCGCGCTTCTGCTGGGTGCTGCTCGGGCTGGGGCTGCGCTCACTTTCGATGGCGCCGCGCCAGATACCCATAGTCAAGTCCATTGTGCGCGCCTCGCGCATCGCCTCCGCCGAGAAGCTGACCGAGGAAATCCTGCGCCTGCGCACCGAGGACGAGGTGGAGGAGGCGGTCAGTCGCGTGATGAAGGAGCGCTTCCCCATCGAGTTCACCGAAGAAACCTCGTAGTCAGGCTCTGTACTATTGGGATTCTGTTTCTTCGCGAGCCGCGAAGCTTCCCGACAGCGCCGCCATAACCGCAGAAGGTCGTGGCCGTGGCCGTGGCCGTGGCCGGAGTGATCCCTCCGATTGCGGCCGCCAGGCTGTCCTGTGACCCAGCCCACACTCGGATCGCGTTGCTATCGCCGCTCGACGGTTCTTCCGCTAGACTGCACGTCCATCGGCCGTCCCATGTTGTCCGCACGTTGCGCATCGCTTCTTACTCTCTTGGTCGCTGCCGGGTGCCTACAGTCCGGGGTCTCGCCCGAGGGAAGCAAGCTGGTTTCCGGCAGTGATATCGGCGATATCGGGTTTTTCTCGCTGGATGGGGCCGCCTGGGTTTCCTTCAATCGGCGCAGGGCCTCAGCCACCCTGACCAAGGGCGCAGTGAGGGATCTGTGGATCGCGTCCTGCGATGGGACGCAGCAGCGGCAGATCATCGCGGACTGGTCGGATCGATGGTCCCCGGCTGGGGCCGGCGACTTTCTGTTCATCATGGTCGACGAGCGGCAGGTCACTAGCGGGGGCGCGGGTGGAGGGAACACCGAAAACGTTGGCACCCTGGTTCGCGCGGACTTGAAGTTTCAGCCTAGGGTGAGCTTCGAGAATGTGTCCACCTTCGCGCTCGGCCAATACGACAACCGTTTGCTCTACCGCCAGGTTCCCGCAGACAACGAAACCCCGGGGCTGTTTCTGTGGGACGGCCAGGACCAACTCCGCCTGGGGGACGCGGCGAACGTCTACGACTTCTACGCGCAGATCGCGGGCAGCGGCATGGCCTACTTTGTCCTGGGCAGCGACAAGGTCTGGAGCCGGCTCGGCAAATTGACCGACACCAAACAGGACCTGCACGCCAACGTCAACAGTTTCAATCTCCGCGGCGACGAGAAGTACGCCGCACTTTCTCTCTCTACCGGCAAGATCGTGGTGCTCGAACTGGAGTCGGGCAGGGAGATACCCGTGGCGAGTTCCAATCCCTTTGCCCTCGGGTTCGCAGACCCAGACCTGGTTACCTACTCGCAATCTGCCATCGGCACTGCGCCCGCCGAGTATCACACCCTGGATCTGACGACCGGCACGGACACCTTCGTGGCCCTGCCGCCCCCGCTGGTCAACCTGGCGGGAGTCACGCCGCGACCGCAGAGCGACGAGGTCCTGTATCTCGACAGCAATGGCCATGGCGTGTTCTTCGGCCAGAGTGACCAGCAGGAGCGGCGAGCTGTGCCGGTGGTCATGCTGACCCCCCAGTTCTCGCCCGACGGCCAGTATCTCATCTACATCGACCAGCAGCCTGCGACCCAGGCCCAGCCGCGTCCGCACGGGGTGCTGATGGCTCTGGACTCCGATCTGGTAAACCAACCCCGTCAACTTTCGACCCCGGGCATGTCGGTCGAGGCGGCCGACTTTTTCTTCATCGACGGCCCCAGCACCGATGGCGGCGTCAGTCACATCTTGGTCTTCTGGGCCAGCATTGTCAGCGGCTCGGCTGACCTCTACTTCGCCAACCACGAGACCGGCGAGTTGAAGGTGGTGGCCAATTCGATTGGCAACGTGCAGGTAGACTCCCAGCGGATCTTCGGCACGGTCAATGAATCGGCGCAAGACGCAACCGGCGATCTGGTCGTGCAGGATGTACTGAGCGGCAAGGCTCGCATTCTGGCACACGCGGTGAGCGAGGCCATGCAGTGGTACGATCCGAACCCGCTCGGGCAATTCGTGCGAGTCGCGTACGTGGTACGGGGTCGCTCGCCGTCCGACCATGACGGTCTGTGGATCACCAGACGGGATCCACCCGGCCAGGACGGGGGCCAGTAGGGTGAGCGGATCGATCCTGGCCGCCTTGCTGGTGGCGGCCGCCATGGATGCCAGCCCCGATGCCGGGGCAGAGGACGCCCGCGCGATGAGCGAAACCGGCGCGACCGACGCCGGCCTCCCCGCCGACGCCGGCGCGGAGGCGGGCGTGTTCGCCGATGCCGAGCCACTTGCGTCGGCGCCAGTGCTGAGCGGCCGGGTCCTGGCGCGCGGCACGCGCGAGCCTTTGCTGGGTGCGCAGGTGCGCGTGATCCTGGGCAACGGCGCGACTCGCGACACGGAAACCGATGAGAGCGGGGGCTTTTCCCTGCCTGCGGGATCCGGTCGGTGTGAGG
The DNA here is from genome assembly GCA_003153015.1 of Myxococcales bacterium. Lineage (GTDB taxonomy): Bacteria > Myxococcota_A > Polyangia > Fen-1088 > Fen-1088 > Fen-1137. The sequence goes on along the minus strand of PMBS01000307.1, from coordinate 2,968 downwards.
TGCGTGTCCGGTATCCCGGCTTCGAGCCTTTCTCCCGAAACTTCGACGTGGGAGAGCGCGGCCTCCACGACTTGGTGCTGCGTTTGCAACCGCGGTTAATCGGCGACCGCTATGAAACCGTAGTGACGGCCACGCCCGAGCGCGCGCCCGCGGTTCCCGTGCAACGCGAGGAACTGACCCACACCCCGGGCGCGTTCGGCGACCCCTTCCGTGTGGTCGAATCGTTGCCGGGCGTGGTGCAGGTAGTGTGGCCCATGCCCATGTACGCGATTCGCGGCGCCAATCCCGGCAATACCGGCTTCTTCATTGACGGCGTACGGGCGCCGGCGCTGTTCCATTTCGCGCTGGGGCCTTCAGTCATTCACCCCTTCTTTCTCGAAGAGATGCAGTTCTATCCCGGCGGCTATCCTATGGAATACGGCCGCTACGTCTCGGGCATCGTCACCGCACGCACGACCGCGCCCGCCACCGATCGCCTGCATGTCTCGGCCGACGTGCGCCTTTTCGACGCGGGCGGGATTGTGGCCGCGCCATTTGACGGGGGACGCGGGACAGTGGCCATGGCGGGTCGCTATTCCTACACCGGGTTGGTGCTTTCGGCATTTTCCAGCGACTACAGCCTGGACTACTGGGACTACCAGCTTCGCATCGAGCACCGGCTGGGGCCAGGGCGGCTGACCCTGTTTGCCTTCGGCTCCGGCGATACCCTGCAGCAGAAACACCCTGATGCGGTTTCGCTGCCCTCGAATATCCAGGCTGGTTTGGCCCAGCTCATGTTTCATCGCATGCAGTTGCGCTGGGACGGCGGCGTGCTGGGCGGACGCCTGGTGGCCAGTGCGCTGGTCGGCTATGACGATTCCACGGTCAGCAATACGCAAATGTTCGACCTGCCGGTTAGCAGCCGGATGCTGATGGCGGCACCGCGCCTGGGGCTGAGTTGGCGTCTTGGGCGCTGGGTGGATGTGCAGGTCGGGGGCGACGCAGAGGCCCAGCGCTTCTGGCCGCGGTCTGCCTTGGCGTCACTCGGCGGGGGGCTTGGCAACTACTATCGGACCGATCTATTCCGCGACAGAAGCGCCTTGGAGGCCGGCGTCTATGTGGGGCTGACCATCAGGGCGGGCGACCGACTGCAGGTGACGCCCGGCCTGCGCTATGAAGGCTATTTCGAGGACAACACCCAGGCCGGTTCGTGGAGCCCGCGCCTCTCGCTTCGCTATCGCGTGGCTCGCGAGACCTGGCTGAAAGGGCATGTGGGTCAGTTTTCCCAAATGCCTTCCCTGCCGGTAGGGGTTCCGGGATTCGAAGGCTTCGGTCTGAAAAGCTACGGCTTGCAGATATCGCGTCAGGGCAGCCTGGGCGTGGAGACTGGCATTGGCGCGCGCGACGGCCTAGACCTTTCCCTCGACACCTCCGTCTTCTACCAGCGCCTGCATGTGACTGACATGCGCAGCTCAATCAGCCGCGATCCGCAGGCGTTCGACTTCCTCGAGCCGCGCGAGGGTGAGAGCTACGGTTTCGAGATCATGCTTCGTCGGCCCATGCGTCACCGTTTGTATGGATGGCTGTCCTACACGCTCTCGCGCTCGCTGCGTGTGGTGGACGGTGTGATCGCGCCGTCGGACTGGGACCAGCGCCATGTGCTGAACCTGGTGACCGGGTACCGCCTACCCCGCGGCTTTGCCGTTTCTGGGCGATTCCACTACAACTCCGGCCGCCCCTATCCGCTCTGGGACAACTACCTAAAGTGGGTTAACTACCAGCGCCTCCCCGCCTTTGCCCAGCTTGATCTGCGTGGCGACAAACGTTTCATCTTCGACCGTTTCCTCATGGATCTCTACGTGGAATTAGTCAATACCACCGCGACCCGCGAGGTGTTCGAAGAGAAGCTGCAAAACGGCGCCGTGGTCCAACGGGGCTACCGTCTGGTATTGCCGTCGATCGGCGTGCACATAGAGTGGTAAGTGGGTGTATTCTTGCGTCCATGACGTGCATGAGAGTGACTTTGAGTCTTGGTGCTTTGCTGGCCGTGCTGCTGGCAGGGGGAGCGGCGCGCGCGGACGATGCGGCTGTGCATTACAACATGGGGTTGCAGCTCAAGCGACAGGGCAAGACCGCGGAGGCCATAGCTGAGATCAAGAATGCCATCCAGTTGCGGCCGAAGTATGCGGCGGCCTATTTCACTCTGGGGTCCTTGTATCGCACCGAGGGAGACCTCGACAATGCGGCGCAGGCGCTGCAGAAGGCGATCAAGCTTGAGCCCACCGACGGGAATTCGTACGCCAACCTGGGTGCGATCTATGCCAGGCAGAAGAAATGGAGCGAGGCCATCACGGAGCTGCAGCACGCGGTGATCCTGCTCCCCAACGACTACGAAGCCCAGACCACCCTGGGCGCAGCCTTGCGGCAGATTGGCGACTATCCCAAAGCCGTTCCCCACCTGCGCAAGGCGACCGAACTCAAGCCGGACGATCCGCTGGGCTGGTCCAACCTGGGCGTGGCTCTGGCCAAGACCAACGATCGGGAAGGGGCCGTGGTGGCGCTGAAGAAGGCGATCGAACTGGACCCGAAGAATGGACAGACCCATCTCAATCTCGCGGTGGCGTACCGCCGGCAAAAGAAGACCGACAACGCCATCGAGGAGTACGAGACGGCGGTTTCGCTTGATCCGGGGCTTGCGGGCGGCTACTACGATCTCGGGCTGCTCTATTCGCAGGACCGGCGCTATGACGACGCCATGATTGCCTTCAAGAAGTTTCTGGCGTCCAGCGAGCACTTGGACCCCGGATCGCGGCGCGATGCCGAGGAGCGAATCAAGTCGCTAGAAGGCGCGGTCAAGAAGAAGTAGCTAAAACTTGATCCCGACGAAGGCGCGTAGGATCTGGGCCGCGGTGGCGGTTCCGGCGCCGCCGGCGTTGAAGATCTCACCGGGACGGTTGAGAGCGCCGAAGGGCCAGAACACGCCCCACAC
>PMBS01000017.1 GCA_003153015.1 Myxococcales bacterium | reverse complement strand
CGCCGGAGCTTCTGCGCCTTTTCCAGATACACCGAGAGGCGTTGCAGGATGGTGTCCAAGATGCCGCCTGCCTCGCCGGCGGCGACCAGGTTGACAAAGAGGTTGTCGAAAATCTTGGGGAAGCGACGTAGGGAATCTGAGAGGGTAAGACCCCCTTCCACGTTGGCCCGCACCTGCGCCAGGATCTTGCCGAAACGTTTGTTCTCCGCTTGCGTGGACAGGATTTCCAGGCACTGCACGATGGGGAGACCGGCGTCGATCATGGTGGCGAACAGGCGGGTGAAGATGACGATGTCGTTGACGCTGACACCGGTGCCGATAGTGAGGGTGATCTGGCGGGGCTGCTTCTTGACCGCCACCGGCTGAAGTTGCTGAAGCTTGAGTTTGCTGTGGACGGCCTGTTCGTTCTCGGCCTCCATCACGCCCTTCTTCACGTCGCCGGTTCGGGTGCGAGCCTCCCAAACGAATGCAGTGAGCTGTGCGGCCATCTGTGTTTACCCCCTTCCCAAAGACGGTCGCCCGCCAAGCGGCGGGCGGCCGCCGGGTGCGGTCCCTCCTGCCGAGATGATCTGCTCCAACTCTTCCGGGTCGGAGGTGTGACTGACGACTTCCTCCAGGGTGACGAGGCGCCGCAGGTACAGGCTGGCCAGGCTCTGGTTCAGGGTCTGCATGCCCGACTTGCCCTGACCAATCTGCATGATGGAGTAGATTTGGTGAATCTTGTCCTCGCGGATGAGGTTGCGGATGGCGGCATTGGGAACCATCACTTCCAGGGCCGGGACACGTCCCTGCCCCGTCGCCCGCGGAAGTAGCGCCTGACTGATTACACCCTCCAGCACGAAGGAGAGCTGTGCCCGTATCTGCGACTGCTGATTCGGGGGAAACACGTCGATGATGCGGTTGATGGTCTGCACCGCCGAATTGGTGTGCAGTGTAGCGAAGCAAAGATGGCCGGTTTCTGCTGTCACCAACGCGGCCTCAATGGTTTCCAGATCCCGCATCTCGCCGATGAGCACCACGTCGGGGTCTTGCCGCAGGATGTACTTGAGCGCCTTCTTGAAGGATTCCGTGTCGGCGCCCACCTCGCGTTGGTTGATGAGGCACTTCTTGTGCGGGTGAAGGTACTCGATGGGGTCTTCGACAGTGATGATGTGTTCGTGCCGCTCGGAATTGATCTTGTCGATCATGGCCGCCAGGCTGGTCGTCTTGCCCGAGCCTGTCGGTCCCGTGACCAACACCAGTCCTCGCGGCTTGTTGCACAACTCCTCGATGACCGGTGGCAGCCCCAGTTCCGCGAACGACGAAATCTTGAACGGGACGGTTCGAAAGGCGCCGCCCACCGCCCCGCGCTGCATGAAGAGATTGGCGCGAAAGCGCGCCAGCCCGCGCACGCCGAACGAAAAGTCCAGCTCGCGATCCTCCTCGAAATGCAGTTTCTGTGTGTCGGTCAAGACCGAATAGCAGAGCTGTTTGGTATCCACCGGAGAGAGCGGATTGACCCGCAAGGGAACCAGCACGCCGTCGATGCGAAGTTGCGGCGGCGAGCCGGTGGTGATGTGCAGGTCGGAGGCGCCCTGCTCCACCATGGCCTTGAGCAGCTGCTGCAGGTTGACGGTAAGCCCACCAGCCTGAGGGGGCGGCGTTTGATTGGGGTTAGTCTCCAAGAGCCATCCCCTAGTCGCCAGCGGTGATGCGGGCGACCTCGTCCACCGAGGTCACGCCTTGGCAGATCTTGCGCACGCCTGACATGCGCAGGGTTCGCATGCCCGCGCGAATGGCTTCTGCCTTGATCTCGACGGCAGCCGCCCCCTGCAACACGAGTTCCTTCAGGGTATCCTTGAAGGGCATGACCTCGTAGAGCGCCACGCGACCCTTGTAGCCCGAGCCGCCGCAGATCTGGCAGCCGACGCCGCGCTGGCAAGTTGCGGTTGCGATCTCTTCGTCGGTCGCGCCCAGGACCTTGAGCTCGTCCCTGGACGTTTCCGTAGGTTGCTTGCAGTTCGAACAGATCTTGCGAACCAGACGCTGCGCCTGCACCAGTTGCACCGAAGCGGTGACCAGGAAAGGCTCGACCCCCATGTTGAGCAGACGGGTGATGGTGGAAGGCGCGTCGTTGGTGTGCAGGGTGGACAACACCAGGTGACCGGTGAGAGCTGCCTTGATCGCGATCTCGGCCGTCTCGAAGTCACGGATCTCGCCGATCATGATGATGTCGGGATCTTGCCGCAGAAACGAGCGCAAAGCCGCGGCAAAGTTCAGCCCGATATCTTCATGCATCTGAACCTGGTTGATGCCAGGGAGGTTGTACTCGACCGGATCCTCGGCCGTGCAGATGTTGTCGCTTAGGGTGTTGAGCTCGGAGAGAGCCGAGTACAGGGTGGTGGTCTTGCCCGAGCCGGTCGGGCCGGTGACCAGCACCATCCCGTACGGGCTTTCGATGGCAAGCTTGAAATCGGCCAGTTGGTCCGATTCGAAGCCGAGCTTGGTCATGTCGAGCTGCAGACTGCCCTTGTCGAGGAGCCGGAGGACGATCTTCTCCCCGAACAAGGTGGGTAGAACCGAGACGCGGAAGTCCATCTCCCTGTCTTCGCCCACCTTGAGCTTGATGCGGCCATCCTGGGGCAACCGGCGTTCGGCGATGTCCAGGTGGGCCATGATCTTGAGGCGGCTGGAGAGCGCGGCCTTGAGCTTAACCGGGGGCGACATCTCCTCGTGGAGAACGCCATCGATGCGGAAGCGAACCCGGTAGCTCTTTTCGTAGGGCTCGACGTGGATGTCGGAAGCGCCCTTCTGGATGGCCGCGAGCAAGAGGTGATTGCACAACTTGACCACCGGAGCGTCGTCGGCGGCCCGCTCGAGATCCATCAGGTTGACCTCTTCGGAGGTGGAGCCCACCTCCACCGATTCCTGGATCTCGTTCATCACCTTGTTGAGGTCGAGCTCCTCCTTCCGGTTGTAGTACCTTTCGATGGCGTCGGAGATGCCGACGTCAGAGGCCACCACAGCCTCGATGTTGTAGCCGGTGACGAACTTGAGATCGTCGATAGCGAGGATGTTGGAAGGATCCGCGATGGCTACGATGAGGGAAGAACCGGCCCGGTTGACCGGCACCACTCGATGCCGGATAGCCACATCCTTGGGTACGAGAGCAATGACCTCGGAGTCAATGTCGAACTCCGCAAGGTTGACCGCGGGCACGCCGTATTGCTTGGACAGAAACTGGGTCAGATCCTCCTCCGGAATTGCCCCGGTCTTGATGAGAGCATTCCCCAGTCGGTCGCCCGACTTCCTGCTCTCTTCTTGCGCGCGTTGGAGCTGCTCCGGCGAGATGATTTGATCTCGCAGTAAGAGCTCTCCCAGTCGACTCATGTTACCCCCATGAGCCGTCGACAGATCCGAGCGGCTCCTTTAGCAATTGTAAAACAGTAACAGGGGGTTAGCAGCGAGGCAAGAGGGACCGCAATCCTGCGCTAGCCGCGCCTCGCTCACGCCACGCCAGCCGCGGGCCGGCGGTTCGGTCAGCCCGCTGACTGGGAACAGGCCCGGAGCCCTACTGGGCGAACGGATCAACCCAGCCGCCCTTGGCCGGTTTCTTCGGCGCTGCAGGCTTGGCCGGGGCCGCCTTTGGCGCAACGCTCTTGGGTGGCCGCGGGGTCTTGGCAGCGTGATGCACTTTGGCCCTTGCTGCTGGCCTGGGTCCGCCCGCTTCGTACTCCCGCGGCGCGGGCTGGGCCGCCGGTATCTCAGCGGACGGCCTGGCCTCGGCAGTGGCAGCGCGCCGTGCGACCGGCGGCGGGGCAGGTGCAGGTGCCTCGGCGGGATTGGGCAACGGCTGCACCTGCGGCGCGGGATTCGCCGGTGGCGTCGGCTGCACCGGGACCACGGGCCTGGCCGCGAGGGTTGGGGCCTGGACAGGTGGCGCGCTCACGACCACGCGTGTCGGAGTCATTAGCCGTGTAAGCCCGCCACCCACCAGCACCGCGACAACCAGCATGATCCCGAGCTGCCGGTAGGAGATCTGGACGACCTTGTTTAGGTCCAGGCCGGGTCTCTCGACGGTTGCGCGGACGGGCTTCGCGACGATCGCTGGCTGGGCAAACGCGGGTGTTGGCACCGAAGCCGGCGGGAGAATGTAGCTCTCGGCCTCGCGGGCGGCAGCCTCCTGTTCCTCGGCCAGAAGCGGGTTGGCTGTGACGACGGTGCGCTCCTCCGAGGTGGCCGCGCTGGGCTGGTAGAGGTTGCCCAAAGAAGAGGACGAAAGATGGGGTGAGCTGGGCTGGTCCGAGGCGAACGGCGGAGGCTCTTCGGCTGCCTCCGCCTCGTCGGGAGCGGCTGGCGTTGCGGGCAAGACCAGCTTCTCAAGCAGATCCTCGTAAGCCAGGTTGGTCGCCGAGGGCGACTCGACTTCAGGTGTCTGTCCAGGGGGAGGCTCGTCGGCGACCGCAGGAGGAACGAGATACGAATCCAGCCCCGCAGGGCCGGGAGTCTCCATGGAGACATCGTGTTCATCGCCCGCGCTGGCAGCCTGCGCGGCGTCAGCCTCCGGCTCTTCGGAACTGCCGGCAGTCTTCGGCTCGCCGGCGTTCAGTTCGTCCATCTCGAGCAGGCCGGAGATCTCTTCAATAGCTTCGTCTGGGGGAACATCGGCGTTCCCCGTCGTCCCGGGCCCACTCGTCATGGGGAGTTTCCTTTCTTTCGGATGACAAGCAATTCACCGCGCTAGGCGTAGGTGTATGCACACGCAGTTTCCCGGCGAGCCCGCTCAAAGTCAATCCCCTGTATGGCGGTGAACACGTTTGACAGGGTGAGAGCAGCTCCCTATGGTTCACCACCCCGCTGTGGCCATTCTACTTCGCATCGTCCTGTCCCTGCCCGCTCGTTGCCGTCTCGGGGTGTCAACATGAACCGCCCAAAACGCAATGCGTCCAGAGTTCCCCGTGACCCTGTGGCAGGGATGTTCGTCCGCGAGGGGGCCTATCGGCTTCCTGACGACGTAGTGCGGCGCTTGCGCAGCGGCCACCCGTGGGTCTTTCGTGAAGCGTTGGCCGGGCGGGCCCTCAGCGAGCCGACCGGCGCTTTGATTGACCTCATGGCGGGAAATGGCGCCTTTGTCGCGCGCGGATACGTGGACCGGGACCATTCGGTGGCCGTCCGCGTGCTCTCGCACGATCCCGCGGAACCGGTGCACCCAGGAGCCGGGACCGTTGCCAAACGCTTCCAGCGCGCCGTGCAATTGCGCTGGCTGCTGCTCGGATCTGGGAGGCCCACCGCCTTGCGCCTGTTCGCAGGCGAGAGCGAGGGGTTGCCGGGTGTCACGGTCGATCGCTACGCCGACTTCGTGGTTGTGCAGTGGTACTCAGCAGGCGCCCTGCCCTGGCGCGAAGAACTGCTAGACGCGATCGCGGAGGCGCTTCATCCACGCGCCATCTACGAACAGAAGCGGCTGCGACCCCTGGGCGGCCAGGCTCCGGCGGAGCCCGCAACCCGGGCGCGGGGTGAAGAGGCCCCTCTCGAAGTTGTGGTCGAGGAGGCGGGCTGTCGTTTCGCCGTCGATGTGACAGCGCCCCTTGGTGTCGGCTTCTTCCCTGATCTGCGACTCGGGCGCGACAGCGTGGCCGGACGGGCGGCTGAGCGCCGCGTGCTCAATCTCTTTTCCTACACTGGGGCCTTTTCCGTGCGCGCGGCCCGGGCCGGCGCCGCCGAAGTCGTTGCGGTAGACACCTCGGCCAAGGCGCACGCACGCGCCCGGCGCAACTACGAGCTCTCTGGTCTCGACCCGGCTCGCATGGAGCAAGTAACGGGCGAGGCGAGCAAGATGCTCGAGCGTTTCTTGTCACGCAACCGGCGTTTTGACATCGTGATCTGCGATCCGCCGACCTTTGCCCATGGCCAGGGCCCTGGCCGGACCTTCTCGGCGGCATCGGACCTGGCTGAGCTGGCCGGAGCTGCGACGGCCGTGCTTGAGCCAGGTGGACTGCTCGCGTTTGCCAGCAACGCGGCCAAACTGTCAGCCGCTGAGGTGGACAAGGCCCTGGCCGAGGGCGCCGCCCTGCGGGGCTTTGAGCTGCGGGTCATCGAGCGCCAGGGCCTTCCCCCTGACTTCCCCGTGCATCCTGGCTTCCCCGAGGGCAACTACCTCAAGTTCGTGCTGGCGGTGCGTGTGTAGCGAAGACATTGGCGACCGGCACCGCCCTGGTGTTCAGCCAATTCACCAGCTTCCTCGATCTAGCGCGGCCCCTCGGGCACCCCGTCCTGCAGATTGAGGACCGCGTAGTATCCGCGCAGCGCGAGCACCATTTGACCGCTAGACTATGTCGCGCGCGCCCGATCTGTCGAGACACGGAAATGCCGACGCCGTTCAAGCTGAAGAGCGATCTTGTGCCCACCGGGGATCAGCCGCGCGCCATCGCAGAGCTAGTCGCCGGCGTCAAGCGCGGCGATCCGGCGCAGGTTCTGCTCGGCATCACGGGAAGCGGCAAGACCTTCACTATGGCGCATGTGATTGCCCAGGCCCGGCGCCCCACCCTGGTCATGGCTCACAACAAGACCCTGGCCCACCAACTCTACGGCGAGTTCAAGACCCTTTTCCCAGACAACGCGGTCCATTTCTTCGTCAGCTACTACGACTACTACCAACCCGAGGCCTACGTCCCTTCGACGGACACCTATATCGAAAAGGATTCGCTCATCAACGAAGAGATNNGCCGCCACCTACGCCCTGCTCACCCGGCGTGATGTGATCATCGTCGCGTCGGTGTCGTGCATCTACGGTATCGGTGCGCCCGAGGCCTATCTCGACATGAAGGTCGATCTGGCCGCCGGCGTGGAAGTGCGGCGTGATGCGGTCTTGCGTCGCCTGGTCGAGATCCAGTACGAGCGCAACGATGTGGACTTCTCGCGCGGCACCTTCCGCGTGCGCGGTGATGTGGTGGAGATCTTCCCGGCCTACGAAAGGGAAAAGGCCCTGCGCGTGGAGTGGTTCGGCGACGAGATCGAAGCCATTTCCGAGGTAGACCCCTTGCGCGGCAAGGTACTGCGCAAGTTGGAGGAGGTCTCGATTTTCCCCGGCTCGCACTACGTGACCCCGAGCGAGCAATTGGTGCGAGCCATGAGCAGCATCAAAGAGGAGCTGCGCGAGCGCCTGGTCGAATTGCACGCCACCAGCCGACTGGTGGAGGAGCAGCGGCTGCAGCAGCGCACTCTCTATGACCTCGAAATGCTGGAGCAGATGGGCCGCTGCAAGGGCATCGAGAACTACTCACGCCACCTTTCGGGCCGCAAACCGGGCGAACCACCGCCGACCCTGCTCGACTACTTCCCCGAAGACTGCCTGACCTTTGTGGATGAATCTCACCAAAGCGTGCCGCAGATCGGCTCCATGCACAAGGGCGACCGTTCGCGCAAAGAGACGCTGGTGGACTTCGGTTTCCGCTTGCCCTCGGCGCTCGACAACCGGCCGCTGCGCTTCGAGGAATGGGAGGCGCGCATCCGCCAGGTCGTCTTTGTGTCGGCCACCCCCGCGGACTACGAGATCGAGCGCGCAGGAGGGGTACTGGTCGAGCAGGTCATTCGGCCGACCGGGCTGCTCGATCCCGAGCTCGAGGTCCGGCCGGTGGCCTCGCAGGTCGACGACCTGCTGGGCGAGATCCGCGCCCGGGTTGCAGCGGGCGATCGCGTGTTGGTCACCACGCTGACCAAGCGCCTGGCCGAGGATCTGACCGAGTACTACGCCGACTTGGGCGTGCGCGTGCGCTACTTGCACTCGGACATCGACACGCTGGAACGCATCGAGATCCTGCGCGATCTCCGTCTCGGCACTTTCGACGTGTTGGTGGGGATCAATCTTCTGCGCGAGGGGCTGGATTTGCCCGAGGTGTCGTTGGTGGCCATCCTCGACGCCGACAAAGAAGGATTCCTCCGCAGCGGCACATCGCTGATCCAGACGATGGGTCGAGCCGCCCGCAACGTCAACGGCAAGGTCGTGATGTACGCCGACACGGTGACCGATTCGATGCGCCGTGCCATCAACGAGACCCAGCGCCGGCGGCAAGTGCAGATTGCCTACAACTTGGCGCACGGCATCGATCCGCAGACCATCCGCAAGGCGGTCACCGACATCCTGGCGTTGATCCGGCCCGACGAAGGGGCCCCGGTGCCTGGCAGCGACCGGCGCAAGCGGTGGCGCGACAACGCCCGCCGGTCGGCCAGCACGGTCGAGGCCGAGCTGCGCGAGTTGCCCCACGACGAGCTCGAACGCCTCATCCGCACGCTCGAAGAAGAGATGCACGACGCCGCGACCGATTTGCGCTTCGAATACGCGGCCAGGTTGCGCGACGAGATCAACGACCTCAAACGCGAGCTGCGCGACGTGCGGGCCTGATCTCGGCGGGCCCCTCAGCCCAACCGGCCCCCGGCCGATAAGAAGGGCGTGCTGACCACGCCGACGCGCCACAGCCGGGCCGATTCGCCGCCGCTCGGCACGCGCTTCGCGGCGCGTGCCCGACCGAACGTGCCCGTTGCGGTCGCGGCGGGGCTCGGCCTCCTCGCGTTCTACGTGGCGCTGTCGTTTCTCAATTCGCCGCGCGGGTTCCTCGGCACCGATACGGGCGGCAAGGTCGCCACGCTCGTCGTGATGGACAAGCACGGGACCGCGGACCCCGACGTCGGGTACTGGGCGGCCAAGTACGACCCCGAGGCGGTACTGCACCCGCTCTACTACACGAGCCACGTGGGCGCTCGTTACGTGAACCTCACCACGTTGCCGATGCCACTGGTGGTACGTCCGCTCTACGCGCGGTTCGGCTACCGGGGCGCGTTGCTCGTACCGATGCTCGGCGCGATCGCGGCGGCGTTCGCCGCGAGGGCGTTGGCGCGCCGGCTCGGTGCGTCGGGATGGTTGGCGTTCGCCGTCATCGGTGGCGCGTCGCCCGTGCTCATCTACGCGCTCGACCTCTGGGAGCACGCGCTCGGGTTGGGCTTCATGGCCTGGGCGGTCGTCCTCGCCTTCGACGTGCGCACGGCACGGGTCCGTCCCGCGTGGGGACTCGCGGTCGGCGCCCTCTTCGGCGTGGCGGCGACGATGCGCACCGAAGCGTTGCTGTACGGCGCGTGGTGCGTGGCCGTGTTCGGCCTCCTGCTGTGGCGCTCGCGGCGCAAGTGGCAACCGTCCGCCGTCTTCGGGGCCACCGCGCTGGCCGGGGTCGCGCTGCCACTGTTCGCCAACCTGGCGCTCGAGCACGCGGTCATCGGTGCGTCGCTGCGGGCAACCCGCGCCATCGGGACGGCACAGGGGTCGGGGGCGAACCTCACGCTGCGGCTGCGTGAAGCCGTCACCACGACGTTCGGCGCGCGGGGCCTGAGCGATCTCCGCGAGGACGCATTCCTCGGCGTTCTCTTCGTCGCGTCGATCGTGTGCACGCTCTGGTGCGCCACATCGACGACGCGCCGCTCGTTCGCACCCAAATCGGCGGTGCTGGCCGTGGCGGTCTTCGTGCTCATGTGCACGCTGGGCTGGGGATTCGTTCCGGGCGTGCTGGTCGCATCACCCCTGGCCGCGGCCGGCCTCTCGCTCCTCCGCGGCCGCAACCCCGCCCGCGAGCTTGCGCTCGTCGCACTGGGACCGCTGCCGCTCGTCTGGGCGGTGCAGTTCACCGGTGGTGCCGGGCCGCAATGGGGAGGGCGCTACGAGCTGCTCTCGGGCTTCTTGCTGTCGGTGGTCGGAATCGCGGCGCTGGCGGCGCAGCCCAGGTGGGTCCAGGTGTGGGCGGTGACGCTCGCGCTGGGCATGACGGCTTTCGGCGTCAGTTGGATGTCCGTCCGAACGCACACGATCGACCGGGCGATGGGTCAGGTCGCCGCTCTGCCCGAGCCGATGGTGATCTCGACGTGGTCGCACCTGTTCCGCGAGGGTGGCGCGTACTACGACCCTGACCGGCGCTGGCTCACGGCCGAGACGCGCGAGCAATTGGATCGCGCCTTCGAGATCGCGCAGGCCGAAGGCATCGACACGATCGCAGTGCTGTCGGTGGGCAACGACGCCGTCGATCCTGGCCCCGGCTACGACACGGTGCGCATCGAGCACATCGCCTTCTTCTCGGACGAGCCGATCACCGTCGCGGTGGTGCAGCGGCGCCCGTGAATCGGCGCGGCGGCCCGACTGTCGCATCGGCATTGACCGCTCGCCGCGATTATCGTGGGCCGCACTCACTGGCTGCAATGGGGGAACGTTCATGGCCGACAACTTCGCATTCGATCCGTTCGATCCGAAGTTCTTCGAAGATCCGTATCCGTCGTACACGACGATGCGCCACGAGCACCCGGTCTACAAGAAGGAGGTCGAGAACCACCGCGTCTGGCCGCACTACTGGATGATCTCCCGTGCTTCCGACGTCAACAACGCGCTGAGCGACTGGAAGACGTACTCGTCCGCCGGTGGCACGCTCGTCGACACCGATGTGTCGCTGTTGCCGCCCAACATGTTCCACATGGACCCGCCGCATCACGACGAACTGCGCTCCATCCTGTCGCGCGTGCTCACGCCCAAACGCATCGCGGACCTCGAGCCGCAAGTGCGGGCCTATGCGACGAGTCTGATCGAGGAGCGCCTCGCCGCGGGCACGTTCGATGCGTCCACCGACTTCGCGCAACTGATTCCCACGGTCACGATGTGCACCCTGATGGATCTGCCGCGGACCGAGCGCGAGAAGTTCCTCCAGTGGAATCTCGACACGCTCGGCGCCGCCGACTTCACCAGCCCGAACGCCCTCAAGGCGTGGGGCGAGATGGACGCCTACTGGCGCAACATCGTCAAGGACCGTCGCAACCGCGGCACCAAAGACCTCATCTCGCAGATCCTCGACGCCCAACTCGAAGGCGAGAACCTCGCCGACGAAGAGGTCTCCGGCTTTTGCTCACTCCTGCACGACGCGTCGCAGAACACGACCATGAACATGATCACCAACGCGATCATCGTGCTGAGTCGCCATCCCGATCAGCGGCGCAAGCTCAAGGCGAATCCCGGGCTGTGGTCCACTGCATTGGAAGAGTTGCTGCGCTTCGTGTCACCGGTTCAGGGTCTGGCGCGCGTGACGACGCGCGATGTCGAGTTGCACGACGTCACGATGAAAGCCGGCGACCAGGTACTGCTGCTCTACGGGTCCGCGAACCACGACGAGACCGTCTTCGACAATCCCGACGTGCTCGACCTCGAGCGCTCAGTGAAGACCAACTGGACGTTCGGTCACGGCATCCACTACTGCCTCGGCAACGCCGTCGCCCGTCTCGAAACCCGCGTCGCGATCCAAGCGCTGCTCGACACCATCGGCGACTGGGAACTCGACGAGTCGAAGCTCGAACGCAATCAGCTGGTGCCGACGCGCGGCGTCGCACACGCGCCGATCAGCTTCGAGATGGCCAACGTCTGATGGACAAGAGTGAGTTCGAATTCGACCTGTTCGATCCGCAGCAGACCCAAAACATGTGGGACAAGATGCAGCGGATGCGCCAGGAGTGCCCGGTGGCGCAGCCGGCCGAAGGTTTCTTCTACACGTCGCGCTACCAGGACACGCAGCGGGTCTTTCGTGACTCGCGCACGTTCAGCTGCGAAGGCGGCTTTCGCGCCGCGGGCGTGGTGATCCCCGACGACGAACTCTTCCTTGCCGAGATGGATGCGCCACTGCATCCCCGCCTGCGCAAGCTGCTGCTCAAGTCGTTCAACCCCGGCATGGCCAAGGGGGCCGAGTCGTTCACGCAGTCCTACATCGAGCAGTTGCTCAGCGCGTTGAAGAGCAAGGGCGGCGGCGACATCGTGGGCGAGGTCTCGGCGCGGGTGCCGCTGGCGGTCACCGGGCACGTGCTCGGCATCCCGCTGTCGGATATCGCCGAGCTCTCCGCGCAGTTCTTCGCGCTGCTGCATACCGACTGGCCCGCCTACGGAGTGAAGGACAGAGAGCACCCCGACGTGGGCCGCGATATCGCCGGTTCGGCACCCGAACTCGCCGAGTACTTCGACCGCATGATCGACGCCCGTCGTAGCGGCAAGGTCCAGAACGACGATCTCGTGAGCCAGATGGTGCAAGCCGACATCGAGGGCGACCAGCTTTCGACCGAGCGCATCCGTTCGCTCGCCATCAACTTCTTGTCGGCGGGTCTGTCGACGACCAACCTCATCAGCAACCTCTACTACCGCATGATCGAGTCCGACGATTTCGCTCGCACGCTGCGCGACGATCCCGATCTCATCCCGGTCGCGGTCGACGAGTCGCTGCGCTTCGAACCGCCGGTGTTGTTCCTCTTCCGCACCGCGATGCATGACGCCGAGATCGCCGACACGGCCATCAAGCCCGGCGACCGTCTCGTCACGGGCATCGCATCGGCCAACCGAGACGAGTCGGTGTTCGAGCGGGCGAACGAGTTCCGCCTCAACGCCGCCGATCCCGAGCATCTCGCGTTCGGTGCGGGGCCCCACCTGTGCCTCGGCAACCACATGGCGCGCATGGAAGGCCGCGTGGCGGTCGAAGAGTTCTTCCGCCAATTCGCACCGGGCCAGGTTCAACTCGAGCCGAGTTACAAGTACCACTTGATGCCACATTTTCTCGAGTACGGCCCCGAGCGCCTCGACGTCGTCGTGCGCGCCGACGCCTGATCAGCGGTGATTCGTTGGACGTCGAAGTCGTCATCGATCGCGAGCGCTGCATCGGCTCGCAGAACTGCGTCCACCATCTACCGTCGATGTTTCAGATCGACGACGAAGGCTTGGCTGTGACGATCCCGCACGGCGACGTGTCGCCGGCGTTGCTCGATACCGCCGTGCGTGATTGTCCGACGCAAGCAATTCAACTCCGTCGCTCGGCTGCGCCCGAATGAACGATCAGGAAGGTACGTCATGACTACTCGAGCAGCTGACATCGCCCAACAGGTCGGGCACCCGATCATCGACGCCGACGGGCACATACTCGAGTTCACGCCGGCGGCGTTGCCGTATCTCCGCGAGGCGATGGGGCCGGAGGTGTTCGAGCGCTACCGCGCGCGGATGTCGCCGCTGCGTTCCGCGATGGCGAGCCCGACACTCGAGGAACGGCGTATGAGCCGAGTGCCGCAAGCCGGATGGTGGGGCTCACCGGCGCGCCATGCCATCGACCTCGCGACGTCGATGGCGCCTCGACTTCTCCACGAGCGCCTCGGCGACCTCGGCTTCTCGTACGCGATCCTGTATCCGACCAGCGGCATGGGTTCGGCCGGCGTGCAGGACGACGAAGTGCGCGTCGGGCTGTGCCGCGGATTCAATGACTTCTTCGCGAGCGTCTACGGCCCGTTTCAGGATCGGGTGACGGTCGCCGGCATCATCCCCATGAACACGGTCGAAGAGGCCGTCGCCGAGCTCGAACACTGCAAAGAGATCGGGCTCAAGGTCGTCAGCATCGCCAACGGTGTGCTGCGCCCGATCAAGGCACCGCAGGCCTCGCCGTGGCTGTTGCCGGGGCAGACACATTGGTGGGACTTCTTCGGTCTCGACAGCGAGCACGACTACGACCCGGTATGGGCCAAGTTCGAAGAGTTGAACTACGCGGTCACTGTCCACGGAGGCATCGGCGCCCCGCCGACGTGGCTCTATACCTCCATCACCAGCTGGATGGCCAACCACATCGGTTCGTTCGCGGGCATGACCTATCCCACGTGCAAGTCGCTCTACTTGGGCGGCGTCACCCGTCGATTTCCCAACCTCGTTTTCGCGTTCCAAGAATGCGGTGTCGGTTGGGCGCCCACGCTGCTCGCCGACACCACCGAGCANNACGGCGCTCATCCGCCAGTACGCACCAGAGCTCACCGAAGGCGTCGAAGGCGATCTCGAAGAGTTGCTCGTCGCCTGCACGTTGCGCGGCCAACCACCAGAAGAGCACGACGAGTTCGCGGCGATGCAGATTCGCAGCAAGGCCGACCTGGCCGAGCTCTTCGTCCACAACTTCTACTTCGGTTGCGAAGCCGACGACCGCTCCACGGCATACGCGTACTCGCCGTCCAACGCCTTCGGTGCGCAGTTCAAGCCGATGCTCGGCTCGGACATCAGCCACT
>PMBS01000259.1 GCA_003153015.1 Myxococcales bacterium | reverse complement strand
GGCGGGCCGCTTTATCGATGGCACCTTCTCCAACTGCCCGGATTCCCTCCGCTTCTCTCCGATCCCCTTCTTGGCACCAGACACCACGGGCGTGATTGCCGAGCGGCCGCTGAAACTAATCCTTGCGATAGCGCCATATTCGGAACAAGAGATATGCAGTGGCCGGGCGGAATCGGGATCTCAGTATCGCCGCCGGGCGTGATGGCTAAGTGGCGCGTCTCCACCTTACTAGGCGCGGAATGAGGGGAAATGATGAGCGTGGTCGTTGGCTTGGTGCTGTTCGTTGGGGTGTGCTCGGCCCTTCGGTGGAGATGGTTCGACCAGAGTCTCATTGCGCAGAAGTGCGGAGCCTCTCGATGACGATGGCGACAAACGGCAGCGTCGCGGAGACGGTGGCGGTCGCGCGCAAGTCGCTCGATGATGCATGCGATGATCTCGACGATGCCGTGCGAGCTTTCCCGGACGTCCCCGGCGATGACGTGATGGCGAACCCGGGCCTCGTGGCGCTGCTCCTGCGCGTAGTCGTCGCCAGACGTCGCCTGAGCTGTCTCGATCTCAGTCTCGGGGCGGAGAGAGCGGGCCGCGTCTGGGCTTCGATGCCTCAGTAGTGGCTCCAGCTGTGAGCCGTAGCATCTTCGTCCATGGCGAATAGCTTGAAGTTGGCCAAGGCCGGCGTGCTGCCAGCCGCGGCCATCGATGCTGGGCTGGTCGAACACAGGCGCCTCCCATCGATTTGAATGAGAAGGCACTTCATCCTGATTGAAGAAATCGGTCTTCCAGGACAATCATAGATGCAAGGGGTTGAAGTCATGTGTGTGGCAGGTGGCCCGAATACTGCAACACCCGCGTGTCAAGGTGCAGGAAGACCGCGACTAGTCAGCCGACAGCGCTGCCCAAAGGCAACGACGAAAGGGAGAATTCCATGGAAACAGTAGGACAAGAGGTGGGGAAGATCGAAACACGACTCCGACAGTTAGGAGCCAAGCTCGATAGGCTGGTGGCCAAGGCCGACGAAGCGGGCACCGAGGTCAAGATTGACTATCGCACAAGCATCGATCGCATCAAGGACAAGCACGCCGTGGTGCAGAGCAAGCTCGATGCGTACAAGGCCGCCAACGGCCAAAAATGGGACAATTTCAAGGGTGGCGTTGAGATCGCCTGGCACGATCTCGCGGATGCGTTCAAGGCCATCAAGCAGTAGCCGCAACCACGCTCAGTCCCGGCACCAGCGCTTCACGCCGGGCACCGGTTCGAGTTGCTCGCTCTTGTACTCCGAGGCTCGCTTGGGCTTGTCAGGCATCACCTTTGCTCGGCGGGGGTGTCGCTGACGAAGCGCAAGAGCGCGTCCCCTGAGCGGGCGGCGACGTGTCCCTGGTGAAGGAAGTGCTAGCGCGGCGAAGCTCCCATCGCCATTCCAGCGCGGGCGGTGGCACACTTCAGTTATGGCCCAGCCTGCCGCGAAGTCTGCTTTCGAGGATGCTCTGGCCGCGCTCCGGCGCGACCCGATGCACCCCGTGCGCGTTCATGTGGAGGACATGGATGTCGAAATGAGGGCGGTTCGAACTCCGGCACCGGAGATTCCGCTCGGGGACTACCTGGCCTCGCTGGGCCCCTGGGAAGGTGAGAGCACCGAGGAATTGCTGGAACTGCTTCGAGAGGGACGGCGTATGGGTGGGTCTAAGGAGCCCCCGAAAGACCTGTGAAGTTCTTGCTCGATGCCAACGTGCTGGTGTGTTCCCTGAACGACACCGGGAGAGTGCGCGGCCGTTTGAACGACGCGCAGGCGTCAGGGGCGAGAATTCTCACCAGCGCAGTAGTCGTCGGTGAGCTCAGTTTCGGGGCGTCGGCGTCGGCCCGGCCGGAACAGAACCACGCCCGCCTGGGCCTTCAACGGTGCGGCGCTACTCCCTATTTTTTCCCAAACCAGCCATGCTGCCGTCCGACAAACAGAAGAACTGCAGCCATAATGCAAAGAGCTGCGCCGCCGAATATCTCCAAGAAAGAAAAGATGCCCAACCTGGAGCAAAGCTCCTTTTCGCTGCGCTCGGAAATAATAAACATCTTTTCTTTCTCGCCCTGGCCGATTACCGTGTCGAAAGAACCCTCAGCCAGCGGATTCTTCAATTCCTCTTCCAACAGAGACTGGCGTATGGCGTTGACTGCCGCATCCCATTCGCCGGCGCTTATCTGGCCGTCGTTGTCGGTGTCTACCTTTTCCAGACTCTGGGGATCGGCTTTCAGTTTATCTACCGCTGCCTGAAGACGTTCACAGTAGTCGGAAGTCAGGCTCGCGTCTTTGCGTGCTGTGCCCAGGACATAGAGCTCGTCTTGCTCGTCGATAGCCCACTCCCGGAACCGCATGCTATATCCTCCGGACCATTTATGATATTGGACGCCCCGGCTGTCCAAGAAAGCAGCCAGGCTGTCCGGCAGGCGGCGTTCAAATGGGCCGCCGCCTCTGAACTGAAAATCGGGAGCCTCAAAATAGAACTGGGCGCCGGCGGGATCTATCAGCGCCTGGCCGGTACTGTCATCAACGAGAAAGAAGATATGAGAGGAATCGTCTTCGGCCACAGTGGCCCAGCCGTTGCGTCCTTCATCGCGCTCAATCAGGTATTTGTAATAGACGCAAGGCGTGTTGCTCAACGGACTTCTTAGGGGCTTGGCGCGGGGCTTTGCCTCGCCGCGTATCTCGCACAGCCCGGCGGCGACCGACCCGACCCAGGAAGTGGGGATGTTCTCGATCAGACGCTTGCGCCGCCGTTTCTCAAAACCGTCGAAGAACATCGAGAGTCCTGCGACCAGAAGGACAGAAAACAATATGGTCTGATACAGGGTTCCCATATCAGATCCCCGCCCGGTATTGATGGAGCCAGTGCTGGAATACCAGCAGCGTCCAGAGCTGTTTGCGGTGGTCGCGCCGGCCGGTTTGGTGCTCGTCGATGATGGTTTGCACATAGCCCGGGTCGAAGAAGCCTTCCCGCCGTAAACGATCGGGGTGCAACTCCTCGCGCAGCATTGGGTTCAGCTCAGCTCGCAGCCAATGCGCCACTGGGATGGCGAAGCCGTGCTTCGGGCGATCGATGATCTCGTCGGGCAGACGGCCGCGCATCGCCCGCTTGAGAATGTGCTTGGTGACCAGGCGCTTGATACGCAATTTCGGGGGCAGGCCGCACGCGAACTTCACCACTTCGGTGTCGAGAAACGGCGCGCGCGCCTCCAGGCCCACCGCTCCGGCGGCGCGATCCACTTTCACGTTGATGTCGCCGGCCAGGTAGAACCGACAGTAGAACGCCATGAGGATGTCGTTGGGGTCGCGCGCCTGGCTTTCGGCCGTCGCATGTTCGAGGACGGCAAGCGTGTCCGGCTCAGCCTGCGCGCGCAGGGAAGGCGAAAGCAGCAGGCGGAGCTCCTCGGGCAGAAAGCTCGCCATCCATTGCTGATGGCGGCGGGGCCCGCGCTCATCCAGGCCGCGCATCGTCTGGTTGAGCTTGAACCCGTGGCTGAAATAGCCACCCCCGGCAGGCAGCGCCGCGGCCACGCGCCGGCCGATGGCAGACAGCAGCGCCGCAACCTTGCGCGGTAGGCGGTCTGTCGTCTGTCGCGCCATCGCTTCAGCCTTGAAAGTGGGATACCCGGCAAACAGCTCATCTCCGCCATCCCCGCCCAGGGCGACAGTCACGTGTCGGCGGGTGAAGCGCGAAAGCAGGTAGGTCGGGATGATCGACGCGTCCCCGAGTGGCTCGTCGAGAAACGCCATCACCTCGGGCAGAACGTCGATGAGAGTCCGCGGCTCTAGGCGCTCCTCGCGGTGGTCGGTCCCCAGGTGGGCGGCGACCCGGGCTGCATGCGCAGATTCGTCGAAGCTCGGATCTTCAAAAGCAATGGAGAAGCTCTTGATTCGCCCTTGCCCACCCTCCGCGGCCATACACGCCGCGATAGTCGAGGAATCGATGCCCCCGGAGAGAAAGACGCCGAGGGGCACGTCGGAAATGAGACGCCGCCGCACCGCCCGGGCGAGCAGGCCGCGCAGCTCCTCCGCCGCGTCTTCTTCGCGCCGCGGACGGTGCTCGGCAGGAAAAGGCAGGGTCCAATAGCGCGCGACACGCGGAGATGGATCGGCCGCACTGGCATCGAACACGAGTACCTCGGCGGCGTCGAGTTTGCGCGCGCCGCGAATGATGGAGTGGGGCGCCGGCACATATTCGAAGGTCAGGTAGCGGCCGAGCGCCACCGGATCCACCGTGCGATCCACCGCCGGGATGGCCAGCAGCGCCTTGAGCTCGGAGCCAAAGGCCAGCAGGTTCGGCCGACCACGATCGCGCGGGATCGAGGCGTAGTACAGGGGCTTCTTGCCCATGCGATCGCGGGCAGCGAGCAACCGTCGCTGGCGGGCATCCCAGATGGCGAAAGCGAACATGCCGTCGATGTGGTCGAGTAAGCCTTCACCCCAGTGCCGGTAGCCGTGCACCAGCACTTCGGTGTCTGAGTGCGAGCGAAAGCGATACCCGGCCGCACTGAGCTCGTTGCGAAGCTCCTGGAAGTTGTAGATCTCGCCATTGAACACCACCTGCACCAGCCCGTCCTCGCTGCCCATGGGCTGCGAAGCGGCCTCACTGAGATCGATCACCGATAGCCGGCGGTGGCCCAGGCCCACGCCTGGCGCCAGCCATATCCCTTCTCCGTCCGGGCCGCGCGGGGCGAGCGTGGCCACCATCTTGAGCAGGAGATCCTTGTCTACCGGAGCCCCCGAGGGATCCAGCAATCCAGCGATTCCGCACATCAGCCGGCTCGCGACGGGCCCCGCCCCTGGCCTGCGGGAAGGGCGGTGGCTTCCAGGTTCACGGTTTGCTTTACCAGGTAGGTCGGTTTGGCCGACGCTTCGTGGTAGGTGCGGATCTGGATCTCTGCCAGAAGCCCCAGCATGACGAGTTGCACGCCGAGCATGAACAGGAAGACCGCGATGACCAGCAGCGGATTGCGGTGCACCCAGATATGTTCGAAGTATTTCTGGAACAGGGTGTAGGCCGCGACCACCACGCCCGCGGTGCACAGCACGAAGCCCAGTCCTCCGAAGAGATAGAGCGGCTTGGTGGAGTAGTCTCCCAGAAACTTCATGGTCGCCAGGTCGAGGAGAACCTTGAACGTCCGCAAGATGCCGTATTTCGATCGGCCTTCGCGGCGGGGGTGGTGGGTGACCACCAGCTCAGTCACGCGCGCGCCCGCCCACTTCGCATACACCGGGATGAACCGGTGCATTTCGCCGTACAGACTCACCGACTCCAAGAACTCGCGCCGGTAGGCCTTGAGCGTGCAGCCGTAGTCGTGCAAGCGCAATCCCAGGAAACGGCCGATGATCCAGTTGGCAATCCACGAAGGGATCTTGCGCGTGATCATCTTGTCCTTGCGATTGCGCCGCCATCCCGACACCACGTCGTAGCCTTCGTCGAGCTTGGCCAGCAGGAGCGGGATATCGGAGGGATCGTTCTGCAGATCGGCGTCCATGGGGATCAGAATCTGGCCTGTCGCTGCCCGAAACCCGGCGGCCAGCGCCGCAGTCTGGCCATAGTTGCGCCGGAATCGGATGATGCGCAGCCACGCGCGCCCCCGGGCGGCCTGCTCGAGCTTTGCGAAACTCGCGTCGTGCGAGCCATCGTCGACCACAATCACCTCGGTGGGGTGCCCGCGCGTCGCCAAGTCGGCCACCGACTTGTCCAACACGCTGACCAGCCGGTCGATGGTCTCGGCTTCGTTGTAGCAGGGTATGACGATGGAGAGCTGCATTCCGGGCTCAGCTTCCCAACTCTCGCACGCGTCCCGGGTTCTTACAAGGCCCCCCGTCGGTCTGGGCTGGCTATCATTGTGCGCGCTCGGCGATTGCCGCATGCAGCGCGCCTAGATTGCCGGGCGAGCCAACGAACAATTCGTCGGGGTAGTGCCGGAACGCGAGCATACCCCGATAGATCTCTGCGCGCTGATCGACGTTCATGCCGAATCCCGCCAAGAATTGCAGGCGCAGGTTGTCGTCGCGGTTGATCTCGGCGTCCTTGAGCCAAGGCGCAAGCTCGGGGCCCCGACCGCCGTAGGTGGAGAGCAGGGCCACGGCTGAGTCAAAGCCGATCTGGCGCAGCGAATGCGCAACCGGAGCAAACTCCGGGCTCTGCAAGTGGGCCTCCAGCGCGTCGACGTCGATCCGGGTCGGCTCCACCTGGCCGAGCAGCACCACGTCGTAGCCCTGTCCTTGCACGGTGTTGCCCCAAATCGTCCCGTTGGGGAACGCTTCAAAGAAGGTCGCGACCTCGCTTTTCACCGCCGCCATGCCGCTGTCGTAGAGCTGCACGAAGACCGTCACCGCCCCGCCGGGATTGAGGTGCCGCTTGGCCAGCTCCCAGAACTCGCGCGTGTAGAGATTGGCAGCGCCTTTCACCCAGGGATCGAACGGATCCGAAGTGATGGCGTCGAACCTCTGTTTGGTGGTCGTGAGAAAATGCCGGGCATCGTCCACTTCGATGTGCACCTTGGGATTGCGGACGACGTGGTCGTTGAAGTCGCCGAAGTATGGGGCGACTACGCTGGGGACGAGCGGCTCGATTTCCGCGATGGTCAATCGTTCGACGCGGGGATCGATGCTGGCCGCGCCGGCGGTTACCCCAGCTCCGCAGGCGATCACCAGGACCTCACGCGGGTTTACCGGGATCAATGTGGTCAAATGCCCGAGCATGCGCTGCAGTCGCATGTCCTGCGGAAGGGTGGATGCCTGGATCTTTCCCGCGTTGTAGTAGCTCAGGGTTCCATTCAAGTCCCGCGAAACCGCCGGGGACGAATTCATTCCTTCGCCAACGTAGAGAAATGTCTCTTTCGTGTTCCGCTCGACCGCGGAAAAGCGGCCGTGTCCGACCAGCAGCGGGGGAACCACGACCACGTTGCGCCCGAGAACCACAGCCAGCTCGACGATGGCCAAGGTCCAAATGGCATCGCGCATGGCAAAGCGGTGCGCTGCCCGATTGGGCAGCAGCGCTGGTATGAGGGTAAGGGTGGCGGCAACCGCCGAGATCGCGATCAGGATCCGCTCGCTGTTCTGCGTCCCGACCGCGACGATCAGCACCAGGCTGGTGCCCAGCGCCCCGACAATAGCGCCCACCGTGTTCGCCGCGTAGATGCGGCCCACCACCTTGCCGCCATCGGCTCCCCGGGAGGCGACTGCGGCGAGCGCCAGGGGAAAGCTGGCGCCCCACAGACAGGCGGCAGGCAGGATCGCCCACAGGCAGCGGACAAAATCGATCTGGAACTGGTTCCACGGGCTGAGCGCCAGGCGCGGATTGACCGGCCAGTAGGGCAGGGCGCTGGTGATATTCCACGACGCCCAAGCGATGGCCGCGATCAGGGCGAGCTGCGCGAAGCCGAGCGCGCGGCGCGGATTGGACGTCCGCCGCGCCATGAACGAGCCCACCCCGCTGCCGAGCCCGATCCCGATGAGGAACACTGCCAGGATGATCGAGAAGGTATACGTGGTGTGGCTCAAAAGCAGCCCGAAGAGTCGCGTCCAGATTACCTCCGCGCCGAGCGCGCTCATCCCTGAAAGCCCGATCGCGAGATAGATGATCCAGGCGGGTGTCGTCGGGACAGAGATCGCGGCGTTGGCGAGGCTGCGGCTCGGGTCGCGTGGCGCAGCCTCGGGACGGGAGCGTGCGAGCGCGAATGCGCCCAGGGCGACGGTCGCGTTCAAGGCGACCGCGACAAAGGTTGCGGTGTGCATGTCGTGAACCCGGAGCAGGTAGAAACCGGCAAGCAGACAGCCGAACACCGCCCCGAGGGTGTTGCCGCCATAAAAGGTCCCCAGCCACGAGACGCCGCGCGGGCTCATTTCCACCCAGCGAGAAACCGCGGGCAGGGTGGCCCCCATCATCATGGTTGGTGGCAGAAGACAGATCGCCGCAAACAACCCGCGCAGGAGCAGGCCTGGGATGCCGTGCCCGACCACCGTCGTGTAGACAAACTGGACCAGAGGCATCGCTCCCAGCATCAGGATCCCGGAAACCCCAATCGCGATTTCGAGAACGGCGTAGACCCGCAAGGGATGGCGCTGGCGCGAGACGAAGCGCGAAAGCCCCAGGCTGCCCAGGCACATCCCGCCCATGAAGGTTCCCAACAGCACCGCGATTGAGACTGCCGAAGATCCGAGCACGAGCTGCAACATCTGAAACCAGACGATTTCGTAGATCAGCGCCGCGCATCCGCTGGCCACGAACAGCGCCAGGAGAAGCGCAAAGGATCGTTCGTCCGCGCGGCTCGCAGTCGGCGGCGCGCCCTTGCGGCGGCGGGCGATCTCTGCTCCGGCGAGCAACACGATGGCCACACCCAGCAGGATCTCAAGCCAGCCAAACCGGTGACTTGCGGGCATGGCGGGCTCTGCCACTACCGGCGCGACCGGGGGTTGCGCTGCAGCCGTCCTTGGTGCTTCGAGGGTGCGCATGGCCGGTGGAAAAGGGGTCGGGGCCAGGCAATACGCGGCGAGTTCGGATACCGAATAGAATCCGTCTCCGTCCGGGTCGCCGATGCGCAGGTAGCGCACTGTCACCGGTTCGATCTGGACCGCGCGCGCGCGCAGACCGGGCCCATGATCGACCACGTTCGCGATCTCGGCCAATACCCGGAAGCTGCCCGGCTGCCCGTCGCGCGAGCCGGTGATCTTGTAGGTATCGTTTGCGTCGGCCTGCAGATAGAAAGCGCCCACCTTGCGTGGCTCGCCCAAGTCATAGGTTAGCGAGGCGGCATGGCTTGCCAGAGTGACGGCGGCGGGCGCGTCCCAGGATGTCCCTTCAGGCGCAACCGCGCCGTCAGTGACCAGGGCGGGGTTGCCGCGGACTTCGGCCTGGGCGGACGGCATCTGACCGGCGAGCAGATTCGCGGCGTCGCATTCGGGCGCGCCAGCCGCGGCAGGGCGCTCGGTGGCATGAGCGCTGCGGCCCGCGGCGCCTACGGCCAGCGCCAGCGTGGCACACGCGAACGGCAGAGCGGCGCGACGGCGTTTCATGAATCCTCCATCGATCGGACAACCAGCGTAGCAGGTTGCCGATTCGCGCGCGATTGTCGCGTGCTGGCGGTGTACAATGGCCGTGTCATGGGCAGTTGTAGGCGGCGCAACTCGATGAGAGCGATCCTCTGTTCGCTTGCCATCCTGCCCATTGGTATCGGCTGTGGGAGAGACCGGTTGGTGGTCATCACCCGCGACGCTGGCCAACCGCGCGGCCCGACTGCCTACGATGCAGCCACAGGCAGCGACGTCCCGCCCCAAACCCATGATGCCCAGGTCCCCGATACGGCCCAGGACTTGGCGGCTAGCGAGGCGCATCCGGGAGTGGATGTCCCCGGTGGCAGCGACAGCGCTGCGGCCGCGGACGCCTGTGTCCCATTGGTCTGCCATGATCCAACCTGCGATTCTCGGTATTGTGGGAAGATCGGGGATGGATGCGGCGGGATGCTTGACTGTGGAGATGATTGCCCAACCGCCTGGACCTGCGAACAAGGCCTTTGCCGACATCCACCGGTCTTTTGCATGTCAATTGGCTGCAACGGCCCCAGCTACGACTACTGCGGTATCATCGGAGACGGGTGTGGCGATGGTCGCGATTGCGGCACCTGCCCGAAGTCAGGCTGGCAATGCGTGGATTCCCTGTGCGTAGGTGGTCCGGATGTTTGCTCGCCGGCCTCCTGCCATCCACCGTCTGGTGGGCAGTACTGTGGAACGATTGGGGACGGCTGCGGCGGCACTCTTGCCTGCGACTGCCCGGCCGGCTGGACATGCCATACCGGCCTCTGTATTGACCTCTCTGGCAAGTGCCCCAAGGTCTATTGCTCCACCCCGGGCAGCGGCCGCTACTGCGGCACGATCGGCGATGGCTGCGGCGGCATACAGGATTGTGGGATGGATTGCCCTGTCGGCTCGGCCTGCGGCCAGAGTCGCCCCAACCTGTGCGGGGATTCGGCCCTGCCGGACCCGCCGCCAGCGGCGACTCCGCCTCTTCCCCCGCCGCCCCCGCCTCCTCCCGCGCCCTGTCTCCCTCCGCCGCCACCCCCGCTTCCGCCCACGCCTTTCTAGGGGCTTCGCCTTTACGATGGAGGCAACAATCTCAGGATGCGACCGAAATGGCTGGGTAGACCCAGCGACATCTTCGCCGTCCGATCGGTTACCGTCACGGAGTAGGCTTCGCCAGGTTTCTCGTACTTCGCGTCGAGTTCGTCCCTCCAAGTGCCGAGCTCGCCGAAAGGGATGTCCACGGATTGCTCGGTGTCAGAGAAGTTCAGACCGACGATGACCACCTCCCCGGACGACCAGCGGCGATAGACAAGGACCTTGTCGATCGAGTTACAATACTCCTGTTTGCATTCGGTGCGCCCGCCGCGCAACGCAGAGAGAGCGTGCCGTAAGTAACCGAGATGACGGTAGAGGGTCACGAGGGGGAGCACCGTCAGTCCCTTGCTGTCCTCTTCGGGCATGTAGAAATAGTCCCAGTGGATCGGCCGGTAGGCACGTACCCGGACGTTGCCGTCGGTTGCAAGCCCTGTGTTCTCGGCGAATTCCTGACCTTGCCAGAGCATGGGGATTCCCACAGAGGTCATCAATGCAATGGCAAATGGCTGGAGCTTCCACCAAGGCTGCCCGTCCAGGCCGTTGCGGTACTCGTAGCCGGGGTCGCTGCAGTCTTGTCCATTCTGCATCAAGTAGAAGAGCCGGCAGTCGTCGTGTGAATCGAGGTAGAGCACAGGGCGCGCAGCAATCGTGTCCGCGCCCACGGCCTTCAGCCCGGTGTAGCCCTGCTTGTCGAAACGGCTGTCTGCCAGAAGCAGCTCGGTCCCCAGATTGCCGTCGAGGCTTCCGTTCTTCGCCATCTCCTTGACGATGTCGCGCAGCCGCTTCTCCCAGCAGCCGTTGATGGCACTGTTGGCATTCGGTGAAAGCTGGTAGGCACTTTCGCTGAGATCCTCAGCGATCTGGATGATGCGTGAAGGCTCGCCATTGCCGCCGAAGCGAGGCATGGTCTTCGAGACGGCGTAGATGCTCTTCGACAGATCCTGGAGCGACACGAAGGTCGGCCTATTCTCTTGGCTGTACCAGTCGACCTTCCCATCCCGCCAGGTCGGAATTCGGTCGAGATAGCCGTTCACGTGATCGAAACGGAACCCGTCGACCCGGTATTCTTCCAGCCAGAATCGGGTGACTGCTTCGAAGAACTCCTTGGTCGATTTCATGCGCCAGTCGTTCTTCTTCCCGAAGTTCTCGTATCTGGATACCATCGGGTTCGGTGCTCGATGAAGCCCGGTAGCGTCGGTGTAGTCTGGGTCCCACCACAGGTCAAAGAACCGATCGTAGCCAATCTGATAGGGAAACATTCGATCGGCATGGGCAAACACGACGTCGAGGACTACCGCGATGCCCGCTTGGTGACAGGCACCCACCATTCGCTTGAGCCCCGTCGCGCCCCCGAAACGCTCTTCCGGGGCGAAGTAGAAGATGTCCATGTAGCCCCACTGGCTAGGCTCCGCCACACTGCTGATAGGCATGAGTTCAATCGCGTTCACCCCCAGGCTCTTGAGATAGGAGATGCGGTCGGCGATGCCGTCGAAGGTTCCGGCAAACTCGGGAACGTTGATCTCGTAGAGCACCAGGTCGGCGAGAGCGGGGACCTGGAAGCTGCCGTCCGCCAGCTTGTCCTGAGCGGGGTTGGGGCCCACGCGCAAGACCGAGAAAACGCCGGCGTCGGTCTCGTGCGCGCACGGATCGCCGAAGTACAAACTCCTGGTCTGGCCGCCGTTCGTCGCCGGGCCAACTATTTCGAATCGGTACAGGTACACGTCCGGCGCGAGATCGATGAAGCTGCTGACCCAGAGGTTCTTGGCCAGGTCGCCCCAAGTGGGATTGGGATCACCCGGCCGGATGGGCGACTGCCCGAGGTCGACCACCTTGGCGGACACCGCCGGGTCGAACTGATCCTGCTTTCGGATGTGGAAGACCCTGACCTTGAATCCGCGATTCGCGTCGACGTTCGGTAGGTAGATGCGAAAACGCACCTTGCCGTCTTTGAACTCCGGCCCGACTTCACTGATGTCAAACATGAAAGCCTCCTCCAATAGACGTTTCGTCGTTAAGCGCCGCGCTACGTTGCTGGGGACGCCAAGTGTACCAAAGACTCAATGGCGGTCACGCCCTGCAACACCTTCGGCACGGGGCAGCCTTGCGGCCCCAAGAGCACCGGCTACCTGGACACGTGCGTCTTGCCCGATTGGGACTTCTTGCCTGACTTCTTGGTTTTGGCGGTTTTTTTGTCAGCCTGCTTTGTTGCCGCCTTTCCGCCGGTCTTGACCGCAACCGCGGCCCTGAGCCTGGATTTCGTGGCTGGCGTCGGCGCTGGCGTCAGGAGGATTTCGATGCGGCGGTTGCGCGCGCGGCCGGCTGAGGACTTGTTGCTCGCGATGGGTTGGTATTCGCCCTGCCCGCTGGCAACCAGCTTTTGCGCTGGTAGCTTGGCCTTCTCTGCCAGGAAGCGGACCACGTTGGTCGCGCGCGCGACGGACAGCTCCCAGTTGGTTGGGTATTGGGCCGCAAGCTTGCCATTGATGGGCGCCCGGTCGGTGTGGCCCGAGACCTGGATCTGTTGGTCAGGGGTGCCGGCAAGAACCTCGGCCACGCGGGTGAGCACGCCTTCGCCGCGCTTGCAAACCTGCACCTCGCCGGGATCAAACAGCACCTTGTCCGCCAAGACCACGCGCAGCCTGCTGCCGGCTTGTTCGAGATGGATGTCGCCGTGGGCGATCTCATCCTTCATCTTGTCTTGGATCTTGTCGGAGATTCCCTTGAGCTCGGCGATCTCGTCTTCCTTCGCCTGGGCGCTCTTCGACAATTCGCGCTTCACCGAGTCCAGCTCGCTCTCCACTGTGTCAAGCTGTGCCTTTTCCGCCTCCAGTTGTGCCTTCTCGGTTTCGAGTTGCGCTCTCTCGGCCTCGAGCGCTGCGGTCTTGGCCTGGCTGGCCTTGAGATCCTGGGTGGCGATCCTGGCCACGGAGTTGGCTTTCCCGCGCGCCAGGAACATCCAGAATCCGCCTGCCAGCGCCATCCCGAGCAACACGGCGACGACCGCCAACGGAGTGCGCAAGGGATTACGTGGCTCGAAAGGCGGCAGGATGAATTGGTTCTCGTCCGTCATAGGCAACGATTGTCGCGCCCTTCACCCCCGCAAGCAACCGGCACGAGTCGCAGCGGCTTTGGTTTGCGTCCGACCGACAGGTTCGCCTTGCGCTGCATGCGCTGTCCCTCCTCGCCGAATGCCTCGATCAGCCTGGCCAGGACACGCGTCTCGAACGAGGCCCATTTCGTCGGCCCCAGGCTCTGGCGTAGCAAGGCAACCGGGGCGGTTGCGCGCACCATCCAGGCCCAGGCTTCACGGGTCGTCATCGCCGGCAGCGTATGCGCGACCTCATGTATCTCGACGTTCTCGAATCCCGCTGCCGTCATCTCGCGCCGGCAGTCATCGAGGTTGCCCAGCGGAGGTGCTGAACCGCCGAGCGGCAAGTTCGGCAAGTGCTCGCGAACCGCGTCCCAGATCAGGTTGCGCCAGGTGTCGCCGTCCTCGGACGCCCAACTCGACACGACCGCCACACCGCCCGGCACGAGCACGCGTAGCAGCTCACGAAACCCAAGGATTCGATCGGGGAAGAACATCAAGCCGAACATCGAGAACCCCCCATCGAACGACGCATCCACAAAGGGCAACGCCTGCCCGTCGGCTACGTGCGATTCGACCGCCACCGACTCGGCGGACGCGCGCTCCCGCAGCCTCTCAATCATCGCGGGCGAAAAATCGATCGCGGTCACGCGTGCGCCGGTCCGCGCCGCCAAGAATGACAGCGTCCCGGGTCCGGCAGCCACATCGAGCACACGCGCAGCAGGGGCCAGAAGTGCGAGATCGATCGCCTTCTGGGAAAACCAGGCAAATATGGGAGCGACCTCGGCAGCGTACTCGGATGCGACGAGGTTCCAGGGAAGCGGACCGGAAAGTGGGTTCGACGAAGTCATGGCGCAGGAACTTTACACGAACCGCCAAGTGTTGTTCTTTCGCTGCGAACATTCTCGTTCCCAGAAGCCGCGGCGTACTTGTTTGACTAGGGAGCCCATTGCGCTTGCGCCGAGGCGGGGTTTTTTTTGACGCAATAAACTATTCCCTGGGCGCGGGTCTCTCATTTGAAGCCTCGGGCCTCTCGCCGACACTATCCTACGAACAGCAAGCTGACTGCCGTGCCAACACTTGAAGCAAGAGGTTCCATGAACAATTGCGTTGCCAAGATACTCGTGGGTCTATTTGCGATGCTGCCGCTGCTTGCCGCCGGAGGATGCGATTCGTCTACGGCACCATCAGCCGGGCACTCGGGCGGAGCCAGCGGCGGGAATCCCGCGACCAGCGGCGCGCCGGGAGGGGCAGGCAACACGGGTGGTTCACCCGTGCAAACCGGCGGTGCGAATCCCGCAACTGGCGGAGCGACGGGAATTGCCGGCAACACAGGGGCGGCGGGCGCCGCTGCTGGTGCCCGTTCAGAGGGCGGGATCGGCTCAGGTGGTGCGATTGATTCTGGTGGTGTGACGACCGAGGGTGGCGCGATTGACTCCGGTGGCGTCACGGAATCTGGCGGCAAGAGTACGGGAGGAACAAGTGCGGGCGGCAAGACGGGCACCGGCGGCGCGACAGGCAGCTCGGGTGGCGCGACGACCAACGGTGGAGTCACGGGTTCTGGCGGCGCGGGTGGCAAGAACACAGGAGGGACAGCCGCGGGCGGCAAGACCGGCTCAGGCGGCGCGACAAGCGCGGGCGGTACCACGCCAACCGGCGGTACGACCTCCGCCGGCGGCACGACAGGAACCGGAAACACGGGGTCGGCGCCATCAGGGACACCCGTGAGCGTGCACGGCCAGCTCAAAGTCGTGGGGAACCAGATCGTCGATCAGAACGGCAAGGTCATCACGCTGCACGGAATGTCGATGTACGCCTGGAATACGCTGGGAACAAAATTCTACAATGCGTCCGCGGTCGGCCACCTTGCCAAGGACCTGGACTGCGCCATTCTTCGAATTCCGATTTTGCCCAACAGCCTGACCACGCAGACTCCCCTGGTCAAGACAGTAGTTGATGCCTGCATCGCCAATGGCATCTACGCAATCATCGACTGGCATTCGGGCGCCGGCGCTGTCGCGAGTGCGGCATCGACGTTCTTTACCAGCATGGCTCAGGCCTACGGCAACACTCCCAACGTGATGTACGAGACCTGGAACGAACCGTCGGGCACAACCTGGCCCACCATCAAGACCTATCATGAGACGGTGGTAGCGGCGATCCGTGCCGTCGACCCCGACAACATCATCCTGCTTGGCACTCCGAATTGGGACCAGCAACCCAATCTGGCCGCCGCCGATCCCGTCACCACTTCGACGAATTTGGCCTACACGTTCCACTTCTACGCGAATAGCCATCCTTTCGCCAGCTACAGCCCGAATGTGACCAAAGCGCTGGCCGCTGGCGTTGCCGTCTTTGTGACTGAATACGGCGGATGCTCATCGAATGGGGGAGGCACCTTCAATGCCTCGGAATTGCAGCTCTATTGGAACTACCTGGATCAGAACAACATCGGTTGCACGAATTGGTCGGTCGAAACCAATGGCGAAACCTCCGCTGTCTTCACGACTAGCGCAAATAGTAACGGGCCCTGGACAACTGCCGAAATCACGAACCCGGATGGCACTACGATTTTCAATTACATACAAAGCAAGTATGCCGCGACCGTAGCGCCGTGACCGACGGTTCTCGTGCGGGATCACGCAAGGGCCTCACGGTCAAGTCCCTCGACCTCTTGATCGCGGCGTATGCCTTGATCCACGCAGTCCCCATCCTGACGGTCGACCGGGACTTCCAGCTGATCGCCTGCAGCGGCGCGGGTCTGCATCTGGTCGACGTCTGATCGACAGCTCCGCCCCTACGCCAACAACGCCAGCAGATCTTCGCGGGTGAGCGACGCGGCCGCGCCACCGTCGCCCAACGCCGCCTCTCCGAGCGCGCGTTTCTTCTCTTGCAGGTCGAGAATGCGCTCCTCGACAGTGTCCACGGCGATCAGTCGGTAGATGGTCACTGGGCGGTCCTGGCCAATGCGATGGGCGCGGTCGGCGGCTTGGTCTTCCACCGCGGGATTCCACCAGGGGTCGCACAGAAAAACGTAGTCGGCAGCAGTGAGGTTCAGACCGGTGCCGCCGGCCTTCAGTGAAATCAACATGACTGGTGGGCCGTCCTCGGACTGGAAGCGTTCCACCACTGCGCCGCGGTCGCGAGTGGAGCCGTCCAATCGAGTGTAGGGAATGCCGGCATTGTTCAGCGCGGGTTCAATGAGGTCGAGCAATGAGGTCCACTGTGAGAAAACTAGGGCCTTGTGGCCATCGGCGGCTGCAGTTTCCAGGGATTCGAGCAGGGCCTCGACTTTGCCCGAGGTGTCGGCCTTCTGTCCGGGCAGCAGCCCGCGGTGACAGGCGGCTTGGCGCAAGCGCAGCAGAGCCTCCAGGGCCTTCATTACGCTGAACCCCTTCTCGTCAGCCCCACTCATCGAGGCGACCAGCTCAGCCTGGGTGGCGGCGCGGACGGCGTCATAGACTGCGCGCTCGCGCTCGTCGAGCACGACCTTGAGCGTGGCCTCGGTGCGCGGAGGCAACTCAGGCGCCACCTCGGCCTTGCGCCGGCGCATGACAAAGGGGCGAATGCGCTGGCGCAGATTTGCGGCTGCGCCGGCCATACCATCGGCCACTGGCTGGGCAAACTCAGCGTCGAATTCGCGCCGGCCGCCCAGCAGGCCGCGGTTGGCAAAGTGCATGAGGCTCCACAGCTCGTCGAGCCGGTTTTCCACTGGCGTGCCGGTCATGGCCAGGCGGAACTCGCCGGACAGCGCGTAGGCGGCGCGGGCCACCTGGCTGTCGGGGTTCTTGATGGCCTGAGCCTCGTCGAGCACCACCATGTCGAAATGCCGGGCGGCGAGTTCAGCGCTGTCGAGGCGCAAGATTGCGTAGGTCGTGAGGGTGACGTCGGCGTCGTCGAGCTTGCGGGCCGGGCCGTGGTACACGCTGACTCGCAACGAGGGGCGAAAGCGTACCAGCTCGGCCTGCCAGTTGGGAAGTACGCTCGTTGGCGCCACGACCAGGCACTTCTTTTCAAACAGGCACATGGCCTCGATGGTCTTTCCCAGACCCATGTCGTCGGCGAGGATGCCGCCCAGCCCCACGCTGCGCAGAAAGGCCAGCCAGTTGACCGCGACCTTCTGGTAGGGGCGCAAGGTGGCGCGCAGATCCTCGGGCAGCGTCGCTTCGGGCAGGCGTTCGAAGCTTTCCGCCAGCGGCGCCAGACGATCCAGCCCGGCGGGCGGTGGCTGGTCGAGGTCATCGCACAGGCTGGCCAGGGCGAGCAGGGCGTGGTTCGCCAGGCGACCGTCGCTGGCGCGGGCCGCAAGCAGGCGCGCCAGGACTGCGCCGTGCTGGTCGAGCCAGGCCTGCGGCAGGGGCGCGAAGCCGCCGCCCTGGAGGGGAACCAGTCCCAAGCCGTCCTCCCAGGCGCGAATCACTGTGGCTGCGTCCACGGAATGCGGCCCAGGGCCGAGCGCGCGCTGCTCTGCCTCAGTCTCGCCCACCACTGTGAAGGTGAAATCGAAACCAGCCTGCGGGACGCCGTTGCCCGACGCGGGCAAGTCGCGCACCCGCATATTGGGTTCCAGGCGCACCCGCGCACCGAGGAGGCGCGCGCCGTCGCCGGCCAGATCGCCGCGCCAGCGCTTAACCTTGTCCACGAAGCGGGCGGTGTCCGCGCCCTCGAAGGTCGAGCGCCGGCCGGGCATGAGATCGAGATCGGCGCGCAGCTTTTCCACCAAGCGGCGCTCGGCCGGCTCGTCGCGCACCGGCACCGGGCCGGACAGGTGGACCATACGACCGTCGTCGATGCGCACGCAGGGCGGATTGCCGTAGACCAGCTTGGGCAAGACCGCCAGCGACGATCCCAACTGGCTCAAATCGAGCACCAGGCGCGGGGTCAGGCCGCGCACGATCTTGGGCAAGCGCTGGCTGCGCACTTCGACTGCCATGCGGCACGAGAGATCAGGCAGCACACGAGTCGCCAGTTCAGCCAGTTGGCCAAGGGTGTAGGTGTTGACGATGGGCAGGTTCTGCAGCCAGGCGCCACACAGCTCGATCTCACCGTGGCGGACCAGTGCCTCGCCGGCTAGCACCAGACCGGCGCTCGGCACCTGCGCGATGCGGGGATCGCGATGGATGGTGACCACCACTTCGTCGCCGCGATCCTCGACGAGCGCGCTGGGTAGGATCTCTTCCTCGGACATAGCCACTTCGCGGCCGTCGAGAAAAACCATGCGAGCGCCCACCAGCGCCTGCACCAGGGCGTCCATTTTTTGTGGGGCCAGGGTGCCGTGGCTACCGATTTCCAGGATGCGATCGGCTTGCAGGTCGTACTGCTCGACGTGCAGGTTGCCCGCTTCGGCCGGCCGCGAAAGCAGGGCCGACAGCGTGCCTGCAAGGGGCGTTTCGCTGCCGTCGCCGCGCACCACGAAGCGCCGCAGTTGCAGCCCGCCCGGCACCTGCGAGAAGCGGTACACGATCCGCGCCCAGGCCTCTTCGGTCTTGGGCAGGGGCTTGGCCTCCGCGTCGCCCGCGGTCGCGGCCTCACCCTGGCCGAGCGCAATAGCGGCTGCAGCCAGGTGCTCGCAGGGGCGCACCCGACCAGGACAGTCGCAGTCCCACTCGTTTTCGCCTGGGTACAGCACCACCGTGGGCGCTACCGTGCGGCCCGGGGCACGCACACGCAGGACAATCTCCTCGTCGTTTCTGGACTCCACCGCCACGGCCCCGGCGCGTACCAGGTTCACGCCAGCCGACCACAGGCCGGCCTTGCATGATCGGCGTAGAGAGGCCAGCAACTTGGTGAGATGCACCGACATTGGGAGAGCAGACTAGCTCTTTCACCACAGAGAGCACAGAGATCACAGAGCCGGATTGGAAAGAAGAAAGGGCGGCCCCGTCCGGTCCGAACCCCTTCTTCCTTTCCGACCTCTGTACTACTAACCTCGCGTTTCTTCGCAAGCCGCGAAGATTCTCGACGGTGTCGCGACAGCTGCAGGAGGCCGTGGTCGTGGCCGTGGTCGTGGCCGTGGCCGTGGCCGTGGCCGGAGTGATCCCTTTGGTTGCGGCCGTCAGGCTGCGATGTGATCTCTGTGGTGAAAGAGCTAACTTGTTCCGGTCGCCCTACTTCACCTTGGCCCCGGCCGGCACTTCGCGATCGAAGCTGCACAGGGCAAGCACATTCTCTCCGCCGGCGGCCAGGATCATGCCCTGGGATATCACGCCCCGGATCTTGGCGGGCTTCAGGTTGGCGAAATAGAGCACGGTGCGGCCGACGAGATCCGCCGGCGCATAGGCGCCGGCGATGCCCGTCACCACCGTGCGCGACTCGCCGCCCAGATCGAGGGTCAGCTTGAGCAGCTTCTCGGTCTTGGGCACCGCTTCGGCCTGCACGACCTTGGCGGCACGCAGATCCAGTTTTTGGAAGTCCTCGATGGCAATTTCGACTGCGGCTTGAGTGGCCGCACTGGCGGCGGCGACAACCTTGACCGGCGGAGTCTGGTCGAGCCAAGTTGCGATCAGCTCCTTCTGTCGATCCGGCTCCACCCGGGGAAAGATGGGCTTGGGCTCACACAGTTTGCCCCCTGGCCAGCCGCCCCAGTCCTCGACCGGCCACCGGCCCAGGTCCGGCTCGCGCCCGATCTGGCGCAGGATCTCGCCTGCCGCGGCCGGCATGGCCGGCGCAACCATCATAGCCGCCCTGCGGATCACTTCGCAGGTGTTGGCCAGGATGTCACGCAGCTCGGCGGTCTTGCCCGCCTTCTTCAGTTTCCAGGGCGCGGTGCGATCAAGGTAAACGTTGCCGGCACGGATCATCGCCCACGTCGCTTCCAGGGCTCGCGAGGGTTGGAAATCGTCCCACGCCTTGCTTGCGGCCCGCGTGGCCTCAGCCGCAGCCGTCCGCAACAGCAATTCCTCCTCGGACAAGGGATCGCCGGCCGAATATCCCGATCGGTGGGGCGCATCGAACCCGTCGGAAAGCGTACACGCCATGGACACCGTGCGGTTGACCAGGTTGCCGAGGTCGTTGCCCAGGTCGGATTCGTGGCGCTGAAACAGCGCCTCATAGGTGAAATCGCCGTCGCCTCCCAACGAATACTCGCGCAGTACGAAGTAGCGCAAGGTATCGGCACCCAGCGCGCCGGCGACCAGGTTGGGGTCCACGCGCGTGGCCGGGATGGACTTCGAGATCTTCTGTCCCTTGACCGTGATGTAGCCGTGGCAAAAGACCCCCTTGGGCGGTGGCAGTCCGGCCGACAGCAAGAAGGCCGGCCAGTACACGGCATGGAAACGCAGGATGTCCTTGGCGATGAGATGGGTGCACGCGCCCCACAGCGCCTGGCTGCGCGGGTCGGTGAGCACCCGATCGGGCCCGCCCAGCGCCGACACGTAGTTGGTCAAGGCGTCGAGCCACACGTACACGACGTGCTTCGGGTCGTTGGGCACGGGAATGCCCCACTTGACCGAGGTACGCGAGATAGACAGATCGCGCAGCCCGCTCTTCACGAACTCGGTGACTTCGTTCTTGCGCGACTCGGGCCGGATGAAACCGGGCCGCTCATAGAGCGCCAGCAGCTTGTCCGCATACTTTGACAGGCGGAAGAAGTAGTTCTGCTCGCGCACGCGCTCCACCGGCCGACGGTGCAGAGGGCACAGCTTGTTGCCGTCCACCTCCACCACGTCCTCCTCGGTCTTCCAGCCCTCGCACCCCACGCAGTACATGGCGTCGTAGTCGGCCAAATAGATGTCGCCGTTGGCAGAAATGCGGCGCCACATGGCTTCCACGGCGGCGTGATGGTCGGCGTCGGTGGTGCGGATGAAGCGGTCGTAGCTGACCCCCATGCCCTCCCAGGTCTTCTTGAACTGGGCCACGATCCCGTCGCAGTACGCCTGGGGACTGGCACCCAGCTCCTGCGCCATGCGCTCGATCTTCTGGCCGTGCTCGTCGGTACCGGTCAGGAAGTAGGTGTCGGCTCCGCGCGCCCGATGGTAGCGCGCCAGCGCGTCGGCCACGATGGTGGTGTAGAAGGTGCCCAGGTGGGGCACCGCATTGACGTAGTAGATGGGCGTGGTGACGTAGAAGTAGTCGGCCATAGCGCTAGGCTACCACTACTAGAGCACCGAACGGTTTGAATGGTGGGTGGAATCGAGAGCTTGCGAGCGTCTGGGAATTTCGCCTCGCCCCGCGAAAGCGGGGAGAGGCCGACGCGCGAAGCGCGGCGGGAGAGGGGCTCGGCCCCGCGAGAGAGCGTTTCTGCCCCTCTCCCTAGCCCTCTCCCCGCTGCCGCGGGGCGAGGGAATCGGACAACGACCGACGTCGCAACTCCTGGATTTCACGGCAGAGTCAAACCGTTCGGTGCTCTAGCGCGTTTGGCCGATTCGGAGTAGGGGCCGGGCCGGGGACGGATCACGCGTCCGCTAACCCAGCCAGCACCTAACTACGGTATCCACAAGACCAGCAACCCTGCCGCGGGCTTCATGCCGATCCGTGCCTCGCGCGAGAAGACGGTCGTATTCGGTTTCGCTGTGACGGATATGGGCGAGCACGGCGAGATCGATCGCGGCGCTATCGAGGCTCTTGGCCGCGGCGGTTCGGCCAATCCGGTCGCTGTACTTCCGGCAGGCATGCTCGGCGACGGTGCGCTCCCGCCCGGCAGGGCACCCCGGATATCGTCGCCTCACTTCCTCCGCGAATCGCTCCACATATTGGCGATCAGCAGCCTGCGCTTCCTCCGCGCGCACACGCGCTCGATCCGCGCGGGCAGGCGCATCCGCGATGCAAGCGGCCTCGGCGGTTTCGAGGGCCGTCTGTTCCACCAGAAGGCCTTGGCGTTCGTAGCGACGTCGGGATCGGCTCCATTTCAGTACGACGGCCCAAAGCGCGGATGCTTGCTTGGCACGCCTGGTGAGCGCGGCATCTCCGGTCGGGAGAAACTCGAGGTGGTCGAGGTCCGCACAGGGCAAGCACAGGGCCCCTTTGGCCTGATCCAGGCAGATCCAAGCGGAGCGAGCCAGCGGCGCGCTGCACTCGCCGCACGTCCCGTCTCGGCTAGAAATGAAGACCTTGATTTCCGGAGCACGGACCATGAGGCTCGGCATAGCACGCGAGAAGGTTTGCCGCGACCCCGCTGCTTACAATCGAGGCTGGTATCCGGTCCGCCCAACGCCCTGCCGATAAGCAGCGGGCGCGCGAGTG
The DNA here is from genome assembly GCA_003153015.1 of Myxococcales bacterium. Lineage (GTDB taxonomy): Bacteria > Myxococcota_A > Polyangia > Fen-1088 > Fen-1088 > Fen-1137. Next base: position 1,006 of record PMBS01000259.1, on the reverse strand, counting down.
CCGAGTGCTTCATCGGCTGGTTGGGCGCCGACCGGTTTGGGGCGACGCCGGCAACTGAGCCCCATGCCAGACGGCGACAATCCACACGGTGGTCTTTTCTAGTCGATAGAAGAATCGATACGGTGGAACGATCACCTCCCGATGCGCCAGATCGGGGAACTCTGGGATCCTTCGACCCGACTGCGGATACGCTATCAGCCGACGCAGGCTCTTCTTCGCCAGCGCAAAAAGTGTCGCCGCAGCTAGGGGGTTCTCCGCCTTGACGTACTCGAGCCCCGCGAGGAACTGCGATCGCGCGGATGACGTGAAGCGGACCTTCATTTCGCCAGAATCCGGTCGGCTTCCTTCAGTACTTCTTCGAGTTCGTGACCTTTGCTCAACGCAACTTCCTTGTCACCTTGGACCAGGAGATGAAGAATCTCGCGTTCGTGCGCTGACCGCTCGTACTCCTCAACGCTGACCATGACAGCCGTGGCTCTCCCGCGCTGAGTGATCACCACGGGTTCGTGGCTCTTCCTCATGCGATCGAGAATGTTGGCGGCATCCTCGCGCAGATCGCTAATCGGGACGATGGCTGGAACTCTACTCATGGACGTACTCCAAAGGGTACGTCCATGAGTACCATCTATGAGGGCATGGCGCCACCAAGAAGCATCGGCGGACTGCGCCTAGCGCCTTGCCGACAAGCTGTGTGCGGCCCGACGGACGATCAACTTGGTCATCGCTTCTTCGCTTCGGCCTGAAGCTCAGCCCGGAATTCTTCCCACGAAACACCTTCGTCCGGATGCACCTCGTACTCCGCCAGCCGTTCATCCAGTATCTCCCCATGCCACTGTGGAACGGGCACCTCCTCCGGATGAGCCGCGACGACGTCCCAGAGAGCCTGCACGTAGTCGATCTGTTCCTCGACCGGAAGATCGGTGAATCCTGGTGGTGGAACCGCTAGCGCTCGCGACATTGGTTGTAATTCTAGCACATCAGCTGTTGCCACCGGCCTGACAGGGTC
>PMBS01000228.1:17120-18558 GCA_003153015.1 Myxococcales bacterium | reverse complement strand
GCGCGGATGTGGAAGTTTCGCCCACATGAAATCTGCGCAACGTGAGTCATGTGTTCGACCGCGGCACGCAAGAAGAGGACGACCCAGGAACCTGGGAGGCCCCCATGCCCTCGGGAATCCAAGGGATGTTCGCGATGTATTGGCGGCAATCGGCATCGACGCAGCAATCGAAGGCTGCGCCACCAACTGTTCGTACGATTTCTGTTCGGCCGACTCCGATTGCGGCGTTCGCGTGCCCTGTCACTGCCGGACCTCGCCGACCGACTTTTCCAACAGCTGGTGTGTCTCGGGCAGCAATTGCGCCATCGATTCGGACTGCGAGATCGGTGTGGGTCCGGAACGCTGAACGCAGCGCGCGAAGGAGGCTGACGAGGATGGCGAACATTGCGTCAATCACGCGCGGAACCAGCATGGTCCGGCAATGTCGCCTTCATCCATCCATTTGTGGTCCTCACCGACGGCAAATCGGTTCCCCGGACGATCTGTTGGCGAGGCACAACCTCACGACCGTGCCGTCGGGGCTGATGCGACCGATCTCGTTTCTCCCACGGTACTTTCGGGCATAAGCTGAGCTGGCATAGGGCGTTCCTTCCAGCGCACTATCATCGCACGAAAGCGGAGCGACGGATTGGCCCGTTTTGGTCTTCAGTCTACCGGACGAAGGCAACGTCATCCATCCAGAGGTCGAAGCGAGATCCGGGCGTGATCTGGAAGCGCACGGCGTAGAGCGTCGCCGGATCGAAGGCAGCCGCTTGGTGACCCCATGGGTCTTGCGTGAGTTCGGAGAAGCGAATCGTGTATCTCACCCACGCCGACGGTGTCGAGGGGAACGCGATCCGCTTGCCGAAATCGCTCCAGCAGAGATCGGCGGCCGAGACCATGGAGCAGATCCCATAGTCGGGCGTGGTGTCCTTGTCGGGGAAAACCACATGCAGCGGGGTGGCCTCGCTCGCGGCGTTCTTGAGCGAGAAGCTCACTCCGGTGTAGGCCGAGGCGTTGTAGAAGCCACCCAGAGTAAAGCCGAAATCTGCGCTCATCACGAATTGCCCGCCGTAGACGTGAACCGCATCGCCGTGACAGGGGTCGCCGGTAGGAGCCATCTGGAAAGGCCCGCTCGGGTCCGGCCACATGGTCGCGTTGGGCGTCGTGTCGTGCGAGTCGGTCCAGATCCCGGCGCGCCCGGACACCTGCAAGATGTACTGGTCGCCGTCGTTCATGTCGTCGATCAGATCTTCGTTGGAGCCGAGGGCAGAGACGCAACCGCCGGTGGCCACACCTCCGGTGGCGGTGCCTCCAGTGGCGGTGCCGCCGGTGGCGATGCCTCCGGTGGCGGTGCCGCCGGTGGCGCGATAACCTCCGGTGCCCCCTCCGCCAGTTGTCGTGCCGCCGTAGCCGGTGCCTCCAGCAGGCGTCCTGCCGCCAGAGCCGGCACCCGCGC
>PMBS01000228.1:0-17060 GCA_003153015.1 Myxococcales bacterium | reverse complement strand
TTGCCCTGCCGCCAGAGCCGGCACCTCCGCTCACCGAGTCGCCGCTTGCCAAGGGGGTACCGCCCGAGCCGCCATTCGCGATGATCGTGCCCGTCGTGCCGCCTGCCCCACTCGTGCCGCCGGCCTGGGACGCGGCTCCACCCGTACCTGTGCGGCCCGGCTGGCTGTAAGTAGCCTCGTCGAGCGGACTTCGTCCGCATCCCGTCGGGAGCAGCAGGGAAAGCACCAGCCATGGATTCAGGCAGACTCTTCTCATATGAGTTCCTCGCAGAAGTGCGCGCGATGCGCCGAGCGGTGCGAATGATAGCACTTCTCTTCGCAAGCACCGCGATGGCAGAAGTCTGGCCTGTGATCGACGCGGGCCGAATTGCGGCGACTAGCCGGCGATGGACGTCAGGACATCGACGCAGATCCGCTGGAGTTCGAAGCAATCGTCGGGGCTCGTGGCGTAGCCCTCCTGCCGGATCACCACAGTTCCGTAGTCTCCGTCCCCTTTCGCATCCACAAGGTAGCCCGGGATCTGGAGCTGCTCGGCTGTCTTATACGAGCGGCCCGATCTGCCTTTGCTGAGCACGACCGCGTACATATAGGGTACGTCGCCGGACGGTCCGTGGTTTATGGCTGCTTGGATCTGGACCCCGACGAGGTCGGCGGGCGGGCGCTTGAGCTCGACCAGCAGCCGAAGATCTTCGGGGATGTCCGCGCCCGATTTGTCTTTGTCGAAGCGTATGTACGGGGCCACCACCATCGCTTCGGGCAGCTTCTTCGACAAGAAGGCGCGGAAGCACGGCATCTTCATTTCGATGGCCGGCGGGGCGAAAACATTAATCCTGCCGAAGAAAAGAGCGGGCACGAGGAAGAACGCGAGATCGTAGCCGGCGAGCCAGTAGTCCTCTCTGCCGGTGGCCGCAGTCACGACCAGATAGGCGATCAGGAGCGGGATCCCAAAGCCGAGTCCGATGCTCTTGACCCAGTTCCGCGTCCTTTGGCGCAGGTCTTTCGATTGGCGCAGGCCATCGTCGAGTCGGTCGATCTCGGAAATCGGCGCCGGCCGCCACTCCTCCAGGCCGCGATCGTCAGGCTTGTTGGTCGCGCTACGAAGCATGAGAAAGAGCCAGCCTAGCGCCGCGATAGCGAAGCCAAAGGATGTCGAGTACGCGATCTGGATTTCGACCCCCGCGAAAAAGAAGGACCCCGCGAGGATCAGCCGCGCGCCAAGACTGAGATTGAAGAAACGGAAATCGCTTTGCATCATCCCTTTCCCTTTGTTTCAGTCATTCGCGCGATCTCACCCTCGCCCGCGTATTGCCAATACAGGGGACAGGCGCCCTGACAGGCGACGAATGACTCGCAGCCGGCGCAGGCGGCCGGCGCGAAGCGCTTGTTCTTGAAGTACGCCGCCCGCTCGGAAAACCAGATGTCGGCGAAACGCCGGCCGAGCAGAGATCCGAGGCTCTCCGGCCATGATGAGCAGGGCAACACTTCACCGCGCGGGTTTACGTGCACCAGGCCGTCCATGGCGGCACAGCTCTTGTTGCCCAGGCCCCGCGCCACCGGGTTGTAGAGGCAGTATGGGGTGGGGCTATACCAGAAGAAGGTGAGGCCGGCTGACCTCGCCGCGCGCCTCACGGCGTCGACTACGTCGCCCGCCTCCGAGTAGCGCACGAAGAGATCATCCGCCCCCAAACCCCGGCCGGCAGGGATGAAAAGGTTGAGAGAAAAGCGCGCAACCCCGAGTGAAGACAAGAAGGCGGGCAGGCCGAGCAGGCTTTCCCGGTTGGCCGTGGTCAGCGTGCTGTTGGTCTGAACCAAGATTCCGGCGGCGAGCAGGGCACGGATGCCGTCCGTGGTGCGCTGCCAGGCTCCCGCGACCCCGCAGAGCGCGTCGTGGATCTCCGGGACGGGGCTCTCCAGACTGACTTGCGCGGTGTCGATGCCCGCGGCCTTGAGCGCGGCCGCTCGCGCCGGCGTGGCCAGGCTCCCGTTGGTGATCAGATTGGTGCGCAGACCGAGCGCCCGCGCGTGGCGCGCGAGCTCTTCGAGGTCGTCCCTGAGCAGGGGCTCGCCCCCGGTGAAGGAGAAGAACGGAATTTTCGCCTCCTCCTTGAAAGAGCGAATGATCCGCTTCCACGCCTCGGTTGGCAGCTCGCCCGCCGCCGCCGGCCCCGCCGCCGACTGCTCGACGGAGCGGGATGCCGACGAGCGGGAGCCCGCTCGGCATGCCGCAGCGCTGGCTGCTGCGACTGTCCCGCAGCTTGCGTAGCAGAAGCGGCAGCGTTCATTGCATCGGTAGGTGAGCGCGGCCTCTCCGAGCACGGGCAGGCGCGTGAAATCGAAGCTGTAGGCCACGCGCGCGAAGCCCTCGCCCGCTCGGGCGCGTCCCTCGGAGACCGCTCGCAGCTCCTCGAAGAAGCGAAGCAGCTCAGCCGCCCGTTTCTCGTCCAGGCCGGGCAGGTCGCGGATGCTTGCACCCGCATCCAACCATCGCATGAGGTCGAGCGCCGATCCGCCGAGCTTGTACACCCGGTTGGGTGGTGCGATGAGCACGGCGTCTTCTTCGCGGACGAGGAGCCAGGGGCCCAGACTTCGATAGAAGGACTCCGCGTCGCGAAGACGCCGAATCGTCTCCGGCGAGACGCGGTTGTCCTCGGCGCGGACGCGCGGGTTTGGTTCGCCAGCGCCACCCGCTGCTCTAAATGCCGAGACAATTCGCGAGATCAATGCGCATCTCCCGAGACACAGGCCGAGTGGCAGGCCGAGTGGCAAGCCGAGTGACAGGCCGAGTGGCAAGCTGAGTGGCACGCATCGTGGCAGGCGTTGTGGCAAGCTGAGTAGCAGGCGTCGACCGTGCCGACTGTCCCGCCGGGGCTGAAGCATCCCGAGAAGCAGGCCGCGCTCCGCATGAACTCCGCGTAGCCGGTGTTGAGTTCGCGGGGCAGGGTGAGGCTTGCGTAGTGGTCGGTGTGGCGCGACATGTAGCCGTAGCCGACCCAGTAGTTATGGTACGGAGCCGTGACTGCGAGCTGGGGAGCGGGTGCCTCTGCTTGCGCCTCGGCCTCCTGGATCTTCTTTCGGTAGAAGGCCTTGGTCGCATCGAGGTCGCAGTCCCAGACCTTCTCCTGGAGCTTCTTGATCGCGGACTCGAAGAAGTCCGCCATGAGGCCGGAGAGCACCCGTCCCTCGGAGTCGAAGCTGGCGAGGAACGCTTCCTCGTACTCGAGCTCGGCTTGCTTCGTGCCGAGAATCCGGATCTGGAGCGGGCTCTCGCTGACCAGCTCGACCAGGCCCTGCCGCCTCAGGCCTTCGAGCATGATCGCCGCTACTCGTGGCAGCGGAAGCTCCATCAGCAGCGCGACCTCGACCGGATGAAGCCCTTCCGCGACTTTGCCGGGCACTTGATACGAGCCGACCAGGATACGCGGCGGCGACCAGGCGTCGCCCGCCCACGACATGCCCGCCAGCAGAGTCTTCTTCTTGCGGAAGACCGCGAGCCTGCGCGTGTAAAGAGCGAGAGAGACGAAGATGATGGGCAGGAAAACCGCGCACGCGGCGAGGGGACGGGTGCGGAAGCTGAAGGCAAAGTTCTCCGGCGCAGGCTCGGGCTCTGCTTGCGTCGGCGCGGGCTTGGGCTCTGCTTGCGCGGGCGCGGGCTCTCTTGGCGTTTCTTCTTCGCTCGCCGCCACCGGGGCGCTCTCGGCGAGCTCGGCGGTCAAACTGAGATACGCTTCGGGGAAATAGAGGCGGAGCCTTTGCGGGCCTCGTGCAGGAACGTCCGCCTGGTAGAAAAGCCCGGTGAGGTAGTAGGCCCCGTCGTCGCCCTTGGACCCGTACCAATCGATCTTGTTCTCTTGGTTCACGTTCTTCTCGGTCTGCACCGGGATCGCCGCCTTCTCGTCGCCGGTCAGGGTCGCCGCCCGCACCTTCACTGGAAGCACCAGCCGAACTGCGCGGTACTTCAGGCTCTGGTCCCACTGCACCGGGCCCCAATCGAAGAAGACCAGCGGTTTCCCGTCTGAGGCGGTAGTGCGACCGATGAGGCCTGCGTTTGCAAAGTCTCCCCCGTAGGTGAGATTGAAGTACGCCTTGCCGCTGAAGCCCTTCCCACCCGCGAGCAAGACGTCGAACTTGTTGCCGAGGTCGGTTATTGAAAGCGCGTGCCGGGTGCCGTCGGGAAGATCGGCCCAGCAGCGCGCCATGTCCCAGACCGGCCGGAATGCCTCGCCCTGGAAGTAGAAGCCGTGCATCTCGCCGCCGCGGGCCTGCCACTCGAGGCGGTAGGTGGTTGTCGTCTTTCCGTCCGGCCTGAGGACGACAGTCGTCTCATCCGAGACAAGCTTGGCGCTGAGCGCCGCGGCCGGAGCGGTCAGGGACAGCTGGACCCCGAGGAGGACCGAGGCCGTGGCCACGACGTTGAATGGCGAAACCTTCACTTGAGCTCCTCCTCGATGGCGAGTCGGTCGACAGCCGGAATCTCCCCAACCGCGGCGGCCCGGCGCGACGAGACCAGGGCGGCCTTCGCGGTGAGGGCTTCGGCTATCCGCCGGGCGGCTTCTGGGAACGGATTCGCGTCGGGCAAATGAAAGCGCCGCTCGATCGAGCCCTCGTCCGCCTGCTTCAGCCAGGCGTCGACCAGGTCGGGGCCATCAATCACCGCCTGCACCGCCTCGGCGTCATAGGTATGCGCCCGGCCGCAGTCCTCGACCAGGCGCCCCGCTGCAAGAACCAGAAGGTCGCGAGCCTGGGCTACTGCCGGGTCGGCGATGCGCATTGTCGCTAGACGCTTCCTCGCGGCGGCAGCCTCAGCCAGCCGCGCTGCCGCTCTTTCGCCAAACTCACGGTCAATCTCGGCGACCGCGGCCCGTTGCATCAGGCCAAGGGCGAGCACCGCGACCAGAGAGAGGCCAAGCAAGCCGAGACCAGCGAGGACCGAGGGCACAAGGTTGAAACCTATCAGCCTGGCACCCGCGCCCGTGGCGATCGCGAGGACGAAGAGGCCGATACCGAGGGGGCTTCTGGCCGAGGCACGCACGAACCGCCTGGGTTGCATGGCCTGATGCTATCTCACTCCGATTCGGGAGCAATGATAGGGTTTCGCATCCGTGGGGAGGATAAGCACCAGCAGAAACCCTTTGCCAGCAAGTACTCAGACCCGTTGGAGCTTGCGTCCGGGTTGAAGCGCTGAAAGAGTGGTTGCGGAGATGATGATGTCCGAGGCAGAACCCACACCGGCAAGTCCGCAATTGCCAGCGCCGACACGGTCCGAGGTGGCGGCCTGGATGCTCGTGGGGCTCGCCCTGCTGGCCGTGCTGTGGTTGCACCTCTTGCCTGCGCTTCTGGCCGGGCTTTTGGTGTACGAACTGGTTCACCTCACCGTGCCCCTATGGCAGAGGCATCTTTCCAACGAACGGGCTCGGGTGGTGGCGGTGTCGGCCCTGGCCGTGCTGGTGGTCGGGCTCGTGACGGCCGCGGTGACTTGGCTGGTGGTGTATCTGCGGGGCGAGGGGCATCTGACTCGGCTGCTACAGAAGATGGCGCAGATCATTAACCAGGCTCGCGCCACTCTCCCCGCGTCGGTGACGGAGAACCTGCCCGACAACGCGGACGAACTGAGGGAAGCCGCCGTGCGCTGGCTGGAATCGCACGCACGCGGCCTGCAAACCGCGGGTGAAGACTTCGGCCGCGCGCTAGCGCACATCCTGGTCGGCCTGGTGGTGGGCGGGATAGTTTCCCTCACCGACGTGCGCCCGCACGCCTTCAACCGCCCGCTGGCGCGCGCCTTGGCTGAACGAATCGCCCGCCTGGCCAATGCCTTCCGTCGCATTGTATTCGCGCAAGTCCGCATCTCGGCGGTGAACACCACGTTGACCATGCTGTTCCTACTGGTCGGCCTGCGCCTCTTCGGCGTGCACCTGCCGCTCGTCAAGACCTTGATCGCCATTACCTTCTTGGTCGGCCTCCTCCCGGTGGTGGGCAATCTGATCTCGAACACCATCATCGTGATTGTCGGGCTCAATCACTCCCTCGGGGTCGCCCTGGTGTGTCTGGGGTTTCTCATCGTCATCCACAAACTCGAGTACTTTCTCAATGCGCGCATCGTGGGCAGTCAGATCCGCGCCCGCGCGTGGGAACTGCTCCTCGCCATGCTGATAATGGAATCCGCCTTCGGTCTGCCCGGCATTGTGGCTGCGCCAATTTACTACGCCTACCTGAAGGACGAACTCGCCGTGCGGCAGCTGGTTTGACCCGAGGCGTTTGAGAAAGTATCCGAGATCCACTCGCGTGAAGCGGAAACTCACTCTCACAGGCTTAGTGGCCGCGACCTACTTCATGGTCGCGGGCGGTCCCTACGGCCTCGAAGAATTGGTGCAGAATGTGGGCTACCGGACCGCGCTGCTGCTGCTCGTGGTGACGCCCGTCCTGTGGAGTCTGCCCACGGCTTTGATGGTGGGTGAACTGGCCAGCGCCATTCCTGACGAGGGTGGATACTACGTCTGGGTCGAGCGGGCCATGGGTCCGTTCTGGGGTTTTCAGGAGGCTTGGCTTTCCCTCTGCGCCAGCGTCTTTGATATGGCCATTTACCCGACGCTGTTCCTGCTCTATCTGGGGCGACTGTGGCCTGCGGCGTCCCAGGGAAGCGTCGGCCTGGTGATGGGCGTCGCGATTCTGGCGGCCTGTGCGGCGCTCAACTTGCGCGGCTCGCGTGCGGTGGGCGGGGCGTCAGAACTCATGGCCGTGCTGCTCCTGGGACCGTTCGTGGTCATGGCCATTCTTGCCTTCACTGGGGCCGCTCCAGCCAGCCCCGTTCCCGCGCCCGTGGCTGGCGGCGATCTGTTGGGGGGAATGTTGATCGCCATGTGGAATTTTGCGGGCTGGGACAATGCCTCCACTGTTGCGGGTGAGGTGGACCGACCCCAGCGCAATTATCCACTGGCCATCTTCATCGCGGTTTGCCTGGTGACCTTGACCTACTTCGTGCCCGTGGCCGGGGCCGCACATAGGGGGATCGATCCGAGTGGCTGGACCACGGGGTCGTGGGTCACCGTGGGTGACATCATAGGCGGGCGCGGGCTGGCGCTGGCCATGGGCGTAGGCGGGATGCTCTGTGGTCTAGGCATGGCGAATGCGCTGGTCATGTCGTATTCGCGTCTGCCGCTCGTGCTCGCCTTGCATGGCCGCCTGCCGCGGGTTCTTGCTCGCCAGCTACCCGGCACCGGGGCGCCCTGGGTATCCATCTTGGCTCTGACGGCGGCCTGGTCCGTGGCCTTGGGGTTAGGTCTGCAGCGCCTCATCGAGCTCTATGCTCTGCTTTACGGCCTGTCGCTCATGCTTGAATTCGCCGCCCTGGTGATCCTGCGCGTGCGCGAACCCGACCTAGCGCGACCCTTTCGCATCCCGGGCGGCCTTCCCGTCGCAATGTTGTTGGGCGCGGGGCCAGCAGCGCTTCTGCTGCTGGCTTTCACGCGCGAACGGCACGAACACGCAGGTCAGCTCGGGGCGCTTGCCCTGGCCCTGGCTCTCGCGGGAGCCGGCCCGCTCGTCTATGCGCTGGTTTCCCGTGCACGATCGAGGGCCACGAGCTTGCGCAAGCCGTAGGGCGCGAGAAGGGTGTCACGGTCAGCGTGTCGACTGCCGCGTTGGGGAGCTAGTGCTGCCCGCAAGAAGTTGTTGAAGGCTCGGCAAGAGTCCCCGAGGGCAGCACGCGAGCGCAAAGCGCGAGCCGCGAGGCCGCAAGGCCGAGCGGGGGAAGGGGGGACCCGTCGGGCTTTGCCCGACGGGGGGAGGGGCTCTCCCCTGCGTAGATCGAAGCTAGTGCCGCCTCGCTTCCTGTCCTGATGTCCCCTCCATCCGCAGACATTGGTGGAACCCCTTCGGAACTTCTGGCAAGCGGCACTAGTTCCCTGTCCGGCCGGTGTCGCGGTAAGGGGAGCCGGTTTGATAGAGTGCGATTTGTGTCCGCAGGCGATTGGCCAGCGCGGTTCGGTCTTGCGCGGTGGCCAACTGCAGCGCATGTTCGGCCGTCGCTGTCGCTTCGGGGAAGCGCTTGCCTTCGGCATAGGCGGCCGCCAGAGTCGCGACAAACATCGGATTGCTGCCGCCGGAAAGTCGCTGCGCCTTTTCGGCCAACTCGATTGCCCGGACGCCGTTGCGGACCGACGCTTCCGGGTTGGTCGCCAGCACCCAAGCCAGACTGTTGCAGGCGGGCGCAAAGTCGGGGTCGATTTCCAGCGTCCTCTGGTAGTGAGTGATGGCTTCTTGCGCTTGTCCCTGTTGCTGGAAAAGTTTGCCGAGATTGTGGTGGGCCAGAGCATAGTCGGGGCGGATTGCCAGCGCCTTCTCGTAGTACGCGATGGCTTGCTGCACTTGTCCCTGTTGCCAGAGAACCCCGGCGAGATTGTTGTGGTCCTCGGCGTGGTTGGGCTGGATTTCCAGCGCCTTCTGCAAATGAACGATCGCCTCATCCACCTGCCCCTTGCGCAGAAGCGCGGCGCCGAGGCTGTTGTGGGCCTCTGCATATTCGGGACGGATTTCCAAAGCCTTTTCGTAGTGAGCAATAGCCTCGTCTACTTGTCCCTTCTGGCGTAAAGCCTCGGCGAGGGTGTAGTGGGCCATCGAATACTGGGGCTTGATTTGCAGAGCCTTCTGAAACTCAGCTATCGCATCATCCACGTGACCCTTCTGGCGAAAAACCCCGCCTAGGTTGTAGTGAGCCGTCGCATAGACTGGCTGGATTGCCAGCGCCTTCTGGTAGTGAACCATCGCATCGTCCACCTGGCCCTGTTCGAAGAAGACATTGCCGAGATTGTTGTGGGCTAGCCAGGCGTCTGGATTCGCGGTGAGCGCGGCCTGCCAGAAGGTCCCAGGATCGGCATAGATTCCGCATTGCCTCCAGGTCAATCCACCCAGGGCCACCAGGAGGGCCCCCCCCAGCGCCGCTGCCGGGAGAAGACGTCTTGTCCCAGGCAATCCGCAGGCCACAGTGATTGTGGCTGCCGCCAACGAAAGCGGGCCGATGATTGCGAAATACTGCCAGTGATCGGCCACCAGCGAATACGCCATGAACCCAATGTCAAGAAAACCCAAGACCGGCAAGAGCATCATCACGAAGTAAACCAAGCTGGCGAGCGGGGCGTGGCCCCAGCTTCGCCGGTAGCGCCAGCATGCCAGCAGTACTCCCACCAGCAGAAGCCCCGGTAGGTACGACCACCACTGCCCGCCGTCAATCTGCCACCGCGGATAGATGGTGCTCAGGCCGAAGGGCAGCGCGGCCTTGTAGAGATAGAACCAAACCGCCCATCCAGCGCCTGCCAGTCGCGCCCAGAAACTGTCCGTCCGCACGATGTCGGAGCCGATCGCCCGATGAGACTGGAACCAGAAAGAGATCAAACCCACGGCGGCTGCCGTGACGAAGAACGGGACGCTCCGCCACAGGTCCCTGCGCCCAACCACTCCCCGCCGCCACCAGGCCAGAGCAAGCAGGACCAGCGGCATGGGCGCCACCACGGTCTTGCTGAGCAAGGCCAGGAGAAAGGCGGCCCAAGAGAGCCAGTACCAGCGCAACTGAGAGCCGAGAGTCGAGCTTTGTGGGCGGTCGGCAGGTGCGGCGGCCAGAGACGAGGGGCCGGGATCAAACCGCAAGTACCACAACAGGCTCAGGAGGAAGAAGAACATCGCCAGCGTGTTCTTCCGCTCGGTAATCCAAGCGACGGATTCGACGTTGACTGGATGCACGGCGAATAGCGCTGCCGCCAGCCAGGATCCGGGGATATTCAGCCGCCTGAGCGCGCGCCACAACAAGACGGCACTGAGAGCGTGTACCAGCACGTTGACCACGTGGTAGCCAATTGGGTTGGCGCCCCACAGCCGCCATTCGAACCACAACATGCTCGAAGTCACCGGGTAGTAATCCACCGGCTGGGTGGTGAACCAGAATCGATACAGACCGTCTGCCTGGTGGATGAGGGGATTGTCTATGACGAAGCTGCGATCATCCCAGATGAGACCAGCGTGCCATACCGGCAGGTAGACAACGATGGTGGCGCTCACTAGCAGCAAGGCAGACAGCCAAGGCCGATCCGGCAGCGTGCGTAGAAGTCCCGCGATTCTCTCGGCCAGCGGGTTGCCAGCGTCGCGGGCCTCGGCTCCCTCAGGCTCGACGGCCCGGCGATGTGTTGGCCGCTTCATGCAGCCAGAGCTTACGTAGCCCCACGATGAAGATCAACGAGGGAGGCCGTCTCGGTCAGTCGAACTGGACCGATCTCTTGGTAAATGCCCCCTCCAGCCAGAAGCCGGTGATGGGGAAACTGGTCGTGGGTCGCTTGTCGCCGACCGCTCCCGCAGCCACGAGCAGAGGCGCGTAGTGTTCCCAGGTCGGCAGGGCCATCTTGGCCGCCGGGGCGCGGGCTTGAAAATCCAGGAGCGCGTCGACGTCGAAGCGCAAGAGCGCGTCGGCTGCCCAGGCGTCGAACTCCTTCGCCCATTGCGGGATGCCAGGACGGAATGCGTAGCGCATGTTGTGTGTGATAAAGCCGCTGCCGAATACCAGCACGCCCTGGCTGCGAACGGACGCGAGGGTCTGGCCAAGCCGGAAGAGTTCGTGAGCGTCGAGGCCAGGCATCGAGATCTGGAGCACAGGGACATCGGCAGCGGGGTACATCGCCACGAGCGGGACATAGGCCCCGTGGTCGAGCCCGCGCTCTGGCGCGTCGGCAACTTCGAGGTTCTTCTGGCGCAGAAGATCACGGACGCGTGCGGCGAGTTCGGGCGCGCCCGGAGCGGGGTACTGGGTCTGGTAGTAGCGATCGGGGAAGTCGTAGAAGTCGTAGATGAGCGGCACGGTCCGGGTAGCGCCCAATGTCTTCGGTCGCTCTTCCCAGTGAGCCGAAACCATGAGGATGCTCTTCGGCCTGGGCATCGCCTTGGCCCACGCGGCAAGCTCTGCCATCCACACGGCGTCGTCGAGCAGGATAGGCGCGCCGTGGGCTGCGAAGATGACGGGCATCTGTCCGTTCGATGGGTTGGTTTCACTCTGCATGGTCATGCTTTCTCGCCGATGAAGGCGTTGGAGGCACCGAGCGTAGTCAAGAACGCGGGGAGAAGCGGGAAGATCGCCTCGCTGGAAACGTCGGTGAAGAGGCTGACCAGCCCGAGGCCGATCACGGTCTTGGGCAGAGTCATCTCAAAGCGCGGGGGAGAACTGCCGTCGCTTCGCGCCTTTGTCGCCATGACCTGATAAGCATGTCCTGGCGAACCTGGTTCGGCCATGGTTGCGCATCGATGACTGTCTCAGCGCAACCGAACCGCGTCTTCCGTCATCTTAGTATGGTCAAGCTCGGTACGAGAGGGGACACCATGAAACACAAGGCGAGTGCAACCTGGCCAGGAAGGCTGGCGACCCTGCTGCTCGGTTGGTTCGCGATGGCTGGCTGTGCGAAAAACACAACTGCGCGTCTGGGCTTGCCCGAGCTGCGGACTGTGCCGCGCGTGGATTTGCAGCGGTACCTCGGGACCTGGTACGACATCGCCAGCTTTCCGCAGCGATTCCAGCTTGGCTGCACCGGCACGACCGCTAACTACACGCTCCGCAGCGAGGGCGAAATCAATGTGCTCAACCGCTGCCGGAAGGGCTCGCTCACCGGTAGGGAGGATTCGGCCCAAGGGCGCGCCCGGGTGGTGGACCGAGCGACGAATGCCAAGCTCAGAGTCAGCTTCTTCAGGCCGTTCTGGGGAGACTACTGGATCATCGATCTCGGTGCAAACTACGAATACGCAGTCGTCGGCCACCCAAGCCGCGACTATCTCTGGATCCTCAGCCGCACGCCGACTATCGACAGCACGGTGTACCAGGGAATACTCGGGCGGTTGCGCGAGCAGGGCTACGAGGTGGCTCGCCTGAACCGGACGCAGCAGTAACCCGGCGGTGCTTTGCGCCGTTGGCGCGGAATTCCTGTTTGACAGGTGCTCGGTTTGGTGGAGGTATAGATGAGTTGCGCAGCGGGAGGAGCTGCATGAGGATCATCGACCTCACCGACGAGAACAAGGCACTCTTCTCGATCTGCCTTGAAGATTGGTCGGACGATGCCAGGGAGGCCGGTTGTCGCCGCGCCCAGTGGATCGAGCGCTTCCTCGCCAAGGGCCTGCGGGCGAAATTGGCGGTGAACGAACATGGCACGCTGGGTGGGATGATCCAGTACCTGCCCATCGAGCATTCGAATGTCGAGGGCTCCGGGCTGCACTTTATTTTGTGCATCTGGGTGCACGGCCACAAGCGGGGCCGTGGCAACTTCCAGGGGCACGGCATGGGGAGCGCCCTGCTTGAGGCAGCCGAAGCGGACGCACGCGCCCTCGGAGCGAAGGGTATGGCTGCCTGGGGCATCTGGCTTCCGTTCTGGATGAAGGCCTCGTGGTTCGGCAAGCACGGCTACCGCAAGGCCGACCGCCAGGGCATCTCGGTCCTGCTGTGGAAACCGTTTTGCGAAGACGCGCGGCCGCCGCGCTGGTATCCAAAGGGCCCGAAGCTGCCCGACCCCGTGCCGGGGAAGGTCAACGTGACCGCGTTGGTGAGCGGATGGTGCATGGTATGCAATCTGGCTGTCGAGCGTGCGCGACGAGCAGCGACCGAGCTCGGTAACAAGGTCGCCTACCGCGAGGTCGACACCTCGGAGCCGGGAGCAGTTGCCAAGTGGGGCATTTCGGATGCGCTCTTCGTCGACGGCAAGGTGGTGCGTACCGGCCCGCCACCAAGCTACGAGAAGATTCGTTCGATCATCGCGAAGCGTGCGAAATAGACAACGGAGGTTTCGCTCCTACCGGCCGTATCAACATATTGGATCGCGCTCCGCGAGATGCTGGAGAGTTCATTCAGCTGGTCGGCCGCCGGCGGCTGTCTTGTGAATGCCCGCGGAATACTCGCGGGCCCCGTGGTAAAAGCTGCGCTCAATTCGCCATGTGCCCGAGCATCGTACGCAACACTAGGGCGTCCGAGCGCGACGTCAGCGTGGGCCCGTGGCGCGATGGCGAGCGGGCACGGCGCTACGACTCTGCTAGCAACCGTCACTTCTATGGGACGCTGCTCGCAAAGTTGGCTATGGGCGCGGGGCCGTTTCCGGCTGGGAGCGGGCTCGACCTGGGTTGTGGCAGTGGCTTCGCGACCGAGGGGCTGTTACAGGCGTTTCCTGGTGTTGCCTGGCGGGGCGTGGACGTGTCGGCGCCCATGCTCGCGCGGGCAGCGGCCAAGCCGGCTGTGGCGGCGGTTTCGCTGTGCCATGCGGCTGCCGAGGCGTTGCCCTATGTCGCGGGCTCGTTTGCTGTGGTGGTCTCCAATTTCTCGTGGCACTGGTTCGAGCCCGCGGCAGGGGATGAGGTGCTGCGCGTGCTGCAACCTGGCGGTTGGCTCTTGGTGAGCGCACCCTTGCGCCATTTCAGCAGCGCAGAGGGCAATCGCTGGCTGGCCCGGAAGCTTCACGCCCGCCGGCGGAACTTTCGTCGCCTGGGCAGTCAAGGCCTGCGGATGGAGGAGATGGCGAACCTGTTGCCGGGCGAGATGCGCATTCATCGTCTGGAGTCGGTGGTGATCGAGGAGAGGTTTCCCGATGCTCAAACGCTGCTGACCACCCTGGAAAGCCGAGGGTCGCTGCACGCAATCTTTGGCGCTGACGGACTGGAGTCGTTCAGCGACAAACCCGAGAGCGGCTTGGCCTTCGAATGGCATGTGGGGTTGTTGCACGCGCAGCGCGGGCCGTGACACGCTGGCCGAGGACGTGGCAACGCCCCACATCTTGACCTTGGACCGTCGCGACTTCGCGGTCTTGCGCTGGCGGGGGCGCCGCACCTTCCAGATCCACCCGCAGTGAGGACTCGTGAGCGATCGCTGACAAGTCCTGGCTTGTCGACAAACAGTCCCTTGCGGGGTTGGCACCGCGCTGCTATTGCCTTGCACGAACTCATGAAACGCGTCGTGGTCGCCGGCGCCGGAATCTCCGGTCTGTCGCTCGCTTTCGACTTGGAACGCCTCGGCGCTTCCGTGCTGGTGCTGGAGAGCGAGCGGCGGGCCGGCGGCAAGATCGAGACCGATCGCCGCGACGGCTACATCTGTGAGCGCGGGCCGGCCAGCTATCTCGACCGGCACAACAGCATCACGCCCCTAGCGCGCAGCTTGGGCATCGAAGGCCGCGTGCTTCCGGCCTCTGCCGCTGGCGAGTGCCGGCTGGTGGTGGCGGACGGCCGTCTGCACGACACCCCCCTTGATGCAGGGGCGTTCTTCCGCTCGCGGCTGCTGCCCCTCTCGGCCAAGCTGCGCATGTTGGCTGATCTGGTCTTGCCACGTGGCCCCTCGGCGCGTGGCCAGGAGGAATCAGTCACCGCCTTTGCCAGCCGGCGTTTGGGCACGCTGGCCGGTGAACGCCTGCTGCAGCCGCTGGTGTCGGGCCTATACGCGGGCGATCCCGATGTGGTCAGCTTGCCCGCTGCGTTTCCGCTCATGGCCGAACTGGAGCGTGAGCATCGCAGCTTGGTTCTGGGCCTGCGCGCTGATCTGAAGCAGCAGCGGGCCAAGCGGCGCGCGGGCGCGCCCCGGCTGTCGTCGTTCGTGACCGGCCTGGACGAGCTGACCACGGCGCTGGCCAGCCGACTGGGCGACCGGCTTCGCCTAGGCGTGCGCATCGTGCAGGTGGAGCGCGCCGAAAGCGGATTTCGCCTGGCCCTCGACGAGAATGGGCGCAGCAGCAGCTTGGACGCGGACGCGCTGGTACTGGCCATTCCCGCCCACCAAGCCTGCCAGGTGGTCCGGCCGCTGGATTCCAACCTCTCCGAGATCCTTGCGCACATTCCCTATGTCCCGGTGGCGCTCGTGCACCTCGGCTATTTCGCCTCGGCGCTGCCGCGACCCGCGGATGCGTACGGGTTCTTCGTGCCCGCCTCCGAGCGTCTCAAGATCCTCGGCGCCATCTTCGCCTCGGCCATCTTTCCGGATCGCGCGCCGGTCGGGTTTTCGCTGTTCTCGGTGCGCGCCGGTGGCGCACGTCATCCCGAGACGGCAGGCCTGCCCGACGAGGAGTTGACGGCCCTGGCCCACGCCGACCTGCAGGGTCTGCTGGGCCTGACCGCGCCGCCGGCGTTCGCGCATGTCGTCCGCCACGAGCGCGGGTTGCCGCAGTATACCCTGGGGCACATGGAGCGAGTCGCCGCCCTGGAGGCCGGCGAGCGGCGCTATCCTGGCCTGCATTTTCACGGCAACGCCTATCACAACGCCGGCGTGCCCGAGCTGGTCAGTCGATCGGGCACGCTGGCGCGCCGGCTGGCGGAAGAGTTTTCACGATGAGGGAAATCCTGGAAGCGGCGCTCTTGCGCGAGCTGGGTGCCACCTGGCGCGAGATCAGCGGCAACCACTTCCGCGGTCGGTTGCGGCCGCCGGTGTTTGCTTTGCACGATGCGGGCGCGCGTCTGGGATTCTGGGACCGCCGCAGCCGCACCCTCTCGCTTGCCCGCAGGCTGGTATACGAGCAGCCCTGGGGTGTGGTGCGCGAGGTGCTCAAACACGAGATCGCGCACCAGTTCGTCGACGAGGTCATGGGCATCGGCGACGAGACTGCGCACGGGCCGGCCTTTGAGAATCTGTGCCGGCAGCATGGCTTTGATCCCTCGGCGCGCGGCTTGCCCCAGGTGGCAGCGGGCGAGGGCAATCCGGTACTGCGCCGGATCGCGCGTCTGCTCGCCCTGGCCGAGAGCCCCAACCTGCACGAGGCCGAGGCCGCCATGAATACGGCGCAACGGCTGATGCTCAAGCACAACATCGATCAGACGGTGGCCCGTGCCAGCGAGGGCTTTGCCTTCCGGCACCTGGGCAGGCCCAGCGGCCGTATCGAGGCGGCTGAACATGTGCTGGCGGGCATTCTGGCGAGCCACTTCTTCGTCGAGGTGATCTGGGTGCCGTACTATGTGGCGAGCGAAGGGCGGCGCGGCCGCGTGCTGGAGATCTGCGGCACCCTGTCCAATCTGGAAGTGGCGGCGTACGTGCACGGGTTCCTGCTCGAGACGGCGGAACGACTTTGGCATGAGCACAGGCGCCGGCACGGTATCGCCAGCAACCGCGAGCGGCGGCGTTTCATGACCGGGGTGATGATCGGTTTCGATGAGAAGTTGAAGGCAGGGGTTGCCGAAAGCCGGCGCGAGGGCTTGATCTGGGTGGGGGATCCCGCGCTGGCCGGCTATCTGCGCCAGCGCTACCCGCGCACCACCCGCGGGGGAGGCATCGGCCTCTACCGAACCGAGGCCTATGAACACGGCCGCAAGGCCGGACGCGAGATCGTGTTGCACCGGCCGGTGCACGGGAGCAGCGAAAGGGGACATCTGCTCGGCCCGGTGAGGTGAGCGTCAGGTTGGCGTGACGAGCTCGACGGTTGGGAAATAGGTTCGATAGCGGGCCGCATCCCGAGTGAGCAACCGATACCCCCGGACTGCGGCGTGCGCGCCGATGTAGAAGTCGGGTAGTGGCAGTGAACGTGCGCCGCCTCGCTTGCGATACTGCAGAAAGGCCTTGCCAGCCAGGAAAGCTGCTTCCCAGGGAAGCGACTCGCGCCGGTAGAGTTCCTCTGGCAGGGCCGTGTCGAGCGCCTCGATGCGCAGGAAAGCGATGGAAACTTCGGAATAGATGAGGGGGTTGATGATGAGCGGAGCCTGGTTCGCGGCGTGTTCAAGGGCCTCAGCCGACCAGGCGGACCAGACGGGATCGCTGGTTGCCACGTCGAGCAGCACATTGCTGTCGACAAGAACCGGCTTCACGACCGCCCTGTCCCTCGGGTCAAGGCAAGAATCTCGTCCGTGGTCATCTTGGCGTCGGCGCGACCGCGCAGACGGGCGACCAGCGCGTTGCCGCGACTCTGGCCTCGCTTGCGTTCGGTCCTGACCAGACGNNTGAAGCGGAATGGTGACCTGTCCCTTAGACGTGATGCGCATGGTATTACTTCTGCGAGTAAGAATACGCCCTTCGGGTTCGCCGGGCAATGCCGTAGTGGACATGTTCATCGTCGTGCAGCAAAGAATCCATCGATCACCACGCACCTTCT
>PMBS01000102.1 GCA_003153015.1 Myxococcales bacterium | reverse complement strand
AGCATGGCAACGGCTCGCTACCGGGCTTTCCGCATCTCGGAAAGACTTCCGGTCCAACCGGATCCCCGAAGCTTGACCGCCATGCGGCGCTGCTCCTCCCGGTTGACCATTTCCTCCAGCGCCCGCCCGAGAACCTCGCGCATCGTTCGTGCGCCAGTGAGTTTCCGAGCTCGGGCGATCAGGCGAGGGTCCACGACCACATTGGTGCGTTTCATACACCTTTTATACACCACCGCGGCAGGGTCTGCACTCCGCTCTTGCTACCTGGGCGACCGCAGGTCGCCCTACGGTCGCCGACCGGTGTGCAAGGAAAGCGGTGCCGTGTCCGCGTCCTTCGCGTCCACCACCAGGGCCAGGCCGAGCTGCTCACGCAATTCGAGGTGCTGGGTCGTCACGCTCCAACGCGCAAGCCCGAGGATGGCCTCCTCGGGTCGTGTGCCCCGCGCGCGCGCCTCTTTCACCAGTTCGCGTGCCGCCGCCACCACGTCGCCGCAGGCGACCAACCCAGCCCGGTTTGCGTTCTCCTCGGCGGCGGCGGCCCATGCCTGCAGGTCGATAGAAGCGGGATCGCTCACCAACTGCTCCACCGCCGAGTGCATGGATATCAACTGCGCTTGCGGCAACACCTTCTGCAGGAAAGCGACATACTTGCGCACCGCAACCGTGTCGGTGTCGGGCAAATCGAACTCAGGCCGCAACAGTTTGATCCCCGCAGCCAGGATGACCCGCAGCTCGTTCTGCGTCGGCACCAACTGCGGCCACAGCAGGAACTGGTCGGCGCGCAGGCCTACCAGTTTCTTGGCCAGCCGGAAAGCCAACTCGCGGTCGGTGCGGCCCGACACCAATCCTCGCCCAAGCACGAACGCGGGAAGCACCTGCTTGCCCTCCAGGAGGATCACCAGGTCGATCTCGTCGGGCGCGGTCGGGGGAACGTAGACCGCGGGCAGGCCCACGCCGATGAGTCGGCTGACGTAGACCAAGATCTGTGACACCGACGAGTTGTCCCTGGTCAGATCCACGCGTTGGCTGATGTCGAGCCCGCAGGTTTGCGGCTCTTTGGCCCGCGACATGGTGACGCCCGCACTGACCGCGGCCAGCACCTGGGAGATGCGCCGGTCTTGCGCCGGGCTGCACACCCAGCCCTGCCACAGACCCTCGCTCAACCCGGCTTTGGCCAAGGGCACGCCCGGCAAGGCATGTTGGCCGTAGAAGGCCTTCTCCTGAGCATTTGCCTTCATCAGAGCACAAAGTGCCGCGCAGGCACAGAAGGCGCGGTCGTAGCGCTGACGCTCACTGTACAGTCGGGCCAAGGCGCGGATCTGCTGGGCGGCTTTCTCGGCATCGCTGGCTGCCGCCAAGAGATGCTCCCGCACCTTGACCGCCTCGGCAAATCCCCCTGCGCCCTGGGCTTCGTACACCTCGACCAGGGCCTCGCGCTGCTTGTTGTCGTCCGGCGCCAGCGACACACATACCTCATAGGCTGCCGCCGCTGTCGCCAGGTCGGCTTGGCGCACACGGGAGAGCTCGGCCAGACCGCGCCACAGGCCAAGTAGCCATGGTCGCGCGTCCTCCGCCGGAGAAGCGCCCAGTCGCCTGATCATGTGCCGGTAGGCGCGCGCCAGCTCAGGCCAATCTTGCTGGCTGGTAAGGATGCGCTCGATGCGCTCGAAGCTGCGGCGATCCCCCGGGTCCTGATCAAGCGCCCGCTGGTAGAGCTCGACCGCCTCGACCGGGGATGCCAGCTCGTAGTTCAAGATATTGGCCATGGCGACCAAGTAGCGGGCCTTGTCCTTGCCCGACTCGGTCTTGGCAAGCTCGTCCAGCACTTCCACCGCGCGCACCCACTGCTCCTCCAGCGTGTAGATCTCCATCAGCTCGTGCAGCGTCTCGGGGTCACGGGGACGCAGCACCAGAGCTTGCTGGAAGGTCTCCTGGGCAGCCTTCCGGTCGTTCAATTCCCCACGTTGCAGGTGGCCGATGCGGCAGAGAATCTCGAAGCGTTCGTCGGGCGACCCGGCACCCGCAAGCAGCGCGCGATGCTGCTCGATGAGGGCTGCTGCGTCGTCCGGTCCCCGCCCTTCCATCTGGGAGTTGGCCTCGGCTAGTGCCTCGCGCGCCTCCGGCAGGTCGGGCGCCAACTCGAGCGCCTTCATGAACGCCGCTGCGGCTGCGCTGGCGTCCCCCAGCGCCATGTGGGCTTGGCCCAGAGCCATCAGGTGCTCGGCGCGATCGGCCCCGGTCAACTTGGCTTCAGCCTGGGCGAGGACCAGGGGCACCGTGGTGCGCACGTCCTGCCACCATTCCTGGGCCTCGGCGAGCTGCGACCAACAGAGCAGCGTCGGCAAATACCCTGGCTCAGCCGCGTACGCGCGCCGGTAGTTGACCCGCGCCCGCTCCACGTCGCCGGTCATCTGGGCTGACCAGCCCGCCCGTTGCCAAAGCCGTGCCTTGGGTTCCAAGCTCTGCTCGGCCGCCTCGGCCAACGTCTCGAGCAACGGCAATGCGGCAGCCCAATCCTTGCGACCCCACGCGATCTCCGCCATCACCGCCATGGCTTGCGGATGACCGGGAGAAAGCTCGAGCACGCGGCGGTACTGTTCCGCGGCCCCATCCAGATCGTCGAGCCGGTTGCGATAGATCTCCGCGGCGTCAAAGGCAAACTGAACCCGCGCCAGGGGATCGGAAGTGTTGGCTGATGCGGACGCCAGATAGGCCGCCGCTCGTGGCCAGTTGCTGCGCTGGCCATGCAGCGCGACCAACGAACGCAAGGCCGCATGGTTGGCGGGATCAGCCGCCATGGCCGCTTCCAGAGACTGTTCAGCCGCCGCCGAATCGTCGAGATCATGCTGGTACCAACCCGCCATGGCCACCAGCATGTCGGCGCGCTTGGACTCCGGCACCATCTCGGCCACCAAACCGTTGCATTCGGCCAGCAAGTCCTGCCAGCGGTCGTGCGCGGCAGCCATGCGAGCCAGGCCAGTGGCCAATTCCTGGTTCGAGGGGTCTTCTTGAAATGCAGCCAGGAAGGTGATGAATGCGCGGTCCGGGTCAACCAGATTGGTTTCGAAGATCTGCGCGGCGCGCATCAGGTAGCGTGCACGCCCGGCCGCGTCCTTCACACTCTCGGTGCGCTCGATGAGCAGGCCGGCCAGATCCTCCCAGCGCTCCGCGCGAACATAGCTCTGCTCCAGCCGATGGAATTCGTCGGCTCGTTCTGCATCCTCTGGCATTTCATCATCGAGCGCGTCGCTGCGCATGTCGCCTCCCTGCGAAACTCGACTAAGCCAGCCCCGGTAAATAGAGGCGAAAGACTAGTCGTGCTGATAGACAAGGTCAAACACAGTTGTATCCCACCCCGCCCCCGCCCAACCGTGTCACAATTACCCTTGCGAAGGAGCGGATCATGGAAGCTTTTCTCGTGGGAGTTCTTGTCATTACCGGCATCTCTCTGCTGACCGGGGTGCGCGTGCTGCGCGAGTACGAGCGCGGCGTGGTGTTTCGCCTGGGCCGTGCCCGCAAGAGCCTGGCCGGCCCGGGCCTGGTCATGCTGCTGCCGTTTGGCATCGACCGCGCGCGCATCGTGGACACCCGAATTCAGGCCATCCAGATTCCGCCCCAGGAGGTCATCACCCGCGACAACATTTCGATCGTCGTGAGCGCAGTAGTCTATGCCAATGTGGCCTCGCCCCGCCACGCCATCTTGGAGGTGGAGGAGTTCTTGCCTGCCACCTTGCAGCTTGCGGCCACCACGTTGCGTGCTGTGGTTGGCAAGCTGGAGCTGGACGACATTCTTTCCAACCGGGAAGGCATCAACTCCGAGGTGCGAAATATCCTGGACACCCGCACCGAGCAGTGGGGGGTGGAGATAACAGCAGTGGAGCTGAAGGATATCGAGCTGCCGCAAGAGATGAAGCGGGCCATGGCCCGTCAGGCCGAGGCCGAGCGTGAACGGCGTGCCAAAGTCATTGCTGCCGGCGGCGAAGTGCAGGCCGCCGCCCAACTTGCCGAAGCCGCGCGCATGATCGCGTCCACGCCAGGCGCGCTGCAACTGCGGCTCTACCAGACTTTGGTAGAGGTCTCCGCCGAAGCACGCTCGACCATCGTGTTCCCTGTGCCTATCGACATAATGGGAACCGGCGCTGGTCCGGGCATGACCCAGGCGCAGATCCAAACCATGATGCAGAGTGCGGTCGCGCTGGCCTCGTCCCAGGAAAACCGCCGGCTCGCCGACGCCGAAAAGACCGACAAATAGCCGTTTCTGCCGGCCTACTTGATCCCGAGGTTTCTGCGAATTCTGCCAGCAGGTTCTTCGAAGTCCGGCACGAAACCCCGCCCGGTGACAAGTTCATAAAGCGCGATGTAGCGGCGGGCCGCCTCGCAGCGGACCTCGTCGGAAAGCGGGGGCGGCGGTCCGTCGCCCCGGTAGCCCTGATCGGCTAGCACGCGACGCAGATATTCCTTGTCCAGCCCGCGCGGCTCCTCGCCCCGCTCGAAGCGCACCTGGTAGTCGTCGGCATACCAGTAGCGTGAACTGTCGGGCGTGTGGACCTCGTCGACGAAGCAAAGGCCGCCGTCGCGCCGCCGGCCGATCTCGTACTTGGTGTCGACCAAAATCAGACCGCGCTGGGCCGCGAGACTCTGGCCAAAAGCGAAAATGCGTGCGCACATCTCGGCCGCCCGGTCGAAGTCATCGGCTGACAGCACCCCCGACGCCAGAATCTCCTCGCGCGACAGCGACTGGTCGTGGCCGCCCTTGGCCGCCTTGGTGGATGGCGTGAGAATGGGCTTTTCCAGCTTCTGACTCTTGCGCATGCCATCGGGCAGCTTGTGCCCGCAGAAAAGACGGCCGCCCCGCTGATAGTGGTACCAGATCGAGGTGGTGGTCACGCCCGTCAGATAGGCGCGCATGACGAACTCGACGGGCAGCAGCTCGCACTCAGCGGCAACCATGACGGTCGGGTCTGGCACCGAGAGCACGTGATTTGAGGCGATCTGCTTGGTGGCATCGAACCAATAGGCCGCGATCTGGTNNCCCTTGAACGGGATGGTGCCCAGCACCACATCGAAGGCGCTGATTCGGTCGGTCACCACGATGGTGCGCTGGCCGTCCTTGCTGTAGCAGTCACGAACCTTGCCGACGTACTTGTTGCCCAACTCGGGGAAATCGGTCTTCTCCAAGGTCTTGGCAAGCTGTGCTCGAATAAGCTCGTTGGAAACCATGGCGTGCCTCCCTCGGCTGCTAGCCGTCTAGGTCTCTTAGCGCTCGATCGATGATGACTCCGCCCCAGCGTAGGTGGTGCTTGATATCGAACGCCTCATCCAAGTCGGCGGCGGTCAAATGCACGGCGATTTGCGGATCGGCGCCCACCCGTTCGCGGAAGTTGGGCGAGGATCCCGCCGGTTGCCCCAGCGCAGCCGATGCGGCCAGGGCGTGTTTCTGCACCAACTCGTAGGCCGTCTGGCGCGCCAAGCCCTTGCGCACGAGAGCCAGCATCACGCCCTCGCTGAAGAATAGCCCGCCGGTCAGCTCCAGATTGTGGTGCATGCGTTCTTGGTTGACCACCAGGCCGTCGATCAGCGTGGCAGCCCGACGCACCATGAAATCTGCGATCCCCGTGGCATCCGGGCCGATCACCCGCTCCACCGACGAGTGTGAGATGTCGCGCTCGTGCCAAAGCGCCACGTCCTCCAGCGCCGCGCCCGCATAGGCGCGCAGCAGACGGGCCAACCCGCACAGGTTCTCAGAAAGGATCGGGTTCTTCTTGTGGGGCATGGCGGACGAGCCCTTCTGTCCTCGACCGAAAGCCTCCCCGGCCTCGCCCACCTCGGTTCGCTGCCAGTGCCGGATGGTGAGCGCGATGCGCTCGACCGCGGTNNGCCATGAAGTAGCCCGCGTGGCGATCGCGCGCCACGATCTGGGTGGGAACCACCTCCGGGTGCAGACCCAGGGCGCCCAGGGCGCGAATCTCGATCTCCGGATCCAGGCTGGCATAGGTGCCGACCGCCCCGGCCAGCTTGCCGGCTGAAATCTCTTCGCGCGCCGTTACCAGCGCCCGTCGCGCGCGGCCGACCTCGCTGAAGAAGCTGGCGAACACCAGGCCGGCGGTGATGGGCTCGGCGTGAATGCCGTGCGAGCGGCCAATCATCAGGGTGGTGCGATGCTGTTCCGCCTTGCGCGCGAGCGCCTGCATGAGCTGGTCGACCCCGATCACGATTTCGTCGGCTGCCTGGCGCAACAAGATGGCCAGGGACGCGTCCAGCACATCGGAGGACGTCATTCCCAGGTGGAGCCAGCGCGCAGGCTCACCCGCCAGTTCCTCGACATGGCTGAGGAAAGCGATGACGTCGTGCTTGGTCTGCTCCTCGATTTCAGCGATGCGCTTGGCCTGCAGCTTGCCAGCGGTCTTCTGGCGCACGCTTTCCGCGGTTCCCGCGGGAACGCGGCCCGTGGCTTCCATGGCCTCACAGGCTGCCAGTTCCACCCGCAGCCAGGTCTCGTAGCGGCGGGCATCGGACCACAGTTCGGCCAGTGCGGATCGCGTGTAGCGTTCGATCATGTTGGCGTGCCGGGCAGAGCGAGTCCTTCTAGCGGATCATGGGGCGCGATTCAACCGCGACGGGCCAAAGCTGCGGACGGGCGCTTCCGCGCGGGGCCTTCCGGTCCAGCGCAGATCGGCCAGCGTGTGCGGTCGCGGTAGCGTGAGCGACCAGCCGGAAAGCGGCTAGCGTGTACGGCTCGCATGAGCGTGAGCGGCACGCGACACGCGGAGCGCTCACGCCCTCGCCCTACGCTTTCCGCCTTCCGCGTACCCCACACGAACTCGCTCATGCTCACGCCCTCGCGACCTGCGACCCGCTAGCCGCAGCCCCGCCTGCTGGGCGGCCAGGAATTTCCCGACAAGCCGCAGCTACCGCATCCCGATCGGAATCGCGCCCAGGCCCACCATGATGGCCAGCACCCCCACAGTCACGAACACGATGGCCCGGGCAGTGGCCCCGTTGAAGTAGCGTTGCGCCCCGCGTTCGCGCGCACCGCGCGGCCGGACCAGCGCCTGGGCCACACCGCTAAGGATCAGAATGGCGCCACTTAGCAGGAAAAACTTCAGTCCAGCCTGTGCGGGGTTCATGTCTGCGCCTCGACCAACTGGCGATAGAGCAGCATCAGCCGCCGGGTCACGGCGCCAGGCTTGCCGTCACCCAATGCCAGACCATCAACCCGAGTCACAGGCAGCACGCTGCGCACCGAGCTGGTCAAGAATGCCTCGTCCGCGTGCCTGAGATCGTCAGGGCTCATGAACGAGACCTCATGACACGCGATGCCGTTTGCGCTCGCCAACGCCAGGATCTTCCCGCGGGTCACGCCGTCCAGAATCCCCACCTCAAGCGCCGGGGTGCGAAGCTGGCCGGCGACCACCGCGAACAAGTTGCTGGTTGCTCCTTCGGCCACGCTCCCGCTGGCCGCGCACAGGATGGCCTCGTGGACCGAGGGACGGCGCCGGCGGGCCTCACCCATGGCTAGGACATTGTTCAGGTAGTTGCCCGACTTGACCGCGGGATCGATGGCCCGCGGCGAGTTTCGGGTCACCGATACAATCTCGACCTCGGCGCCCTTCTCGTACAACTCCGGCGGCGGCCCGCCCAAAGGCTGCACGATGACCACCAGACGCGGTTGACCAGACGCGGTAGGATCGAGATCCACGCCTCCATCGCCCCGTGTCACGACTATCCTCATTCGGGACTCGGGGTTCTCCGCCGCAGCTAGGGTTTCCTGCACCGCGCGCTCGATCTCGTCGCGCGGGGGCAACTTCAGATATAGGCGCTCGGCGGAGCGAGCCAGGCGGTGCAAGTGGTCGTCGAGAAAGACCAATCGCCCGTTACTCGTGCCCAGAGTCTCATACACGCTGTCGCCGAAAAGGAAGCCCCTATCGAAGACCGGAACGGCGGCAATATCGGGCGGACAGAGCCGGCCGCCAAGGTGAACGCGGATTGACATCAAAGAAATGCCAAAGCTAGTACAATCATGGTAAGCAGGCTACCATCAGTATCAAGCCCCTTCAGGAGGGGGTGAGCATTGAACATTCTGCGTGTCCGCTGCAGAAGTGCTGAGGAGTTTCGCAGTTTCTACGACACTGGCCAGCCCGAGGGCGGGATCTTCTGCCCGACTACCAAGCAGCTCACGCCCGATGCCGAGGTGGTAGTCGAAATCGTTTGCAATGCGCTGCCCAACCGGGTCTTCATCCGCGGCACGGTGGTTTCGTGGCGACCGGCACTACCCCGGCTGCGCGTGCGCGCAGGTGCCATGGTTAAGTTCGCGACCGAAGAAGGGGCCAAACGCGACTTCGTGCTGGAGACCATCGACGGGCATCGCAAACCCACGCCGCGGCGACGGCACACACGAATTCCCATCGGCCTGCCGGTCAAGCTCCGCCTGGCCAGCGAGGCCGAGCCAGTCGACGGTGACCTGCGCGAAATCAGTGCCAACGGCGCGCTAGTCTGCGCACCGGCAGTCCCGCCTCTGGGCACCGAAGTGGTCCTGGACCTGGTGCCACCTGGTGGCGTGGCGCCCATGGCCATTAGCGGGCGCGTGATCTATCACGCTGGTCCGGGTCTGAGCGGCATCCGATTCGTTTTTCGTGAGGGTGGCGGTTCGCGCCGCTTGCGGGAGCTGGTACGCCGGTTCAAGATCTCGTGAAATTGGCGTCAGCACGAAGTCGTTCATATCCGGACATGTGGGGAGATCAACTCCGCAGCCCCGCTCACGGAAATTCCTATTACCGTCGATGGGGCAAGAGCCTGTAATATCCACCTTGCCCATGAGCCCTTCGCTTTCCGCAGACGTGAGAAGGAAGAACCAGATCGCTGCTGGCGTGCTAGTCGGCGGCCGCTTCCAGATCCAACGCTTCTTGGCTGAGGAATGCGGCAGCGACATCTACCAAGCGCAAGATTCCGAAGGTGGCGCCGCGGTAGCCCTGCGTATCTTCAGCGCAAAGGGAATGCTGCGAACCGTTGCGGAGAATGATCTTGGCCAGGCTGCCCGCGTGCCACACAAGAACCTGGCGACGCTGGTTGCTTGGGGCTTCGAGGGTGATCGCATTTACGTCGCCACCGAGGCCACCGATGGCGCTACCCTCAGGCAGCTCATTGACGCTAGGCGCAGCGACGGCGGCGTGATCGGCCTGACCCATGCCCACATCATGTTGGGGCATGTAACCAACGCCCTGGATACAGCACATTCGGCCCTGGTCCATGGAGGCATCAACCCCGCCGCCGTCAGGGTTACCTCCGCGGGCAGGGTCAAACTTACCGACCTGGGTCTCTCGCGTGCATTGCCCGCGCTGGCTCGGCGGGGTGGTCCTGATTCCAACTCACATGGCGCCTACCTCGCGCCCGAGGTAGCGGCGGGCGAGGAGCTCTCGCCTGCGGCCGACGTGTACTCCCTCGCGGCCATCCTGTACGAGCTGCTTACCGGCCATCCCCCAGCCTCGCCGCTATGGCCGCCCAGCCAGGTGAACTCGGCCATCCCACCCGCCGTGGATGCGGTGGTGGCGCGCGGCATGGCCCCGCTGCCGGAAACGCGTTTCTCCCGGCCTCAGGAACTGTGGCAGGCGCTCGGGGCCGTTCTCGCCAACATGGCGGAGGGCGGCCCGGCCGGTCCTCGCAAGCGGCCCTCTGCGGCCCGTCTGGCGGTGGGGAAGTCGTTCAGTGTCGCCGATGCCGTGCGCCTCACCGAGGAGTACGAGCGCTGGCTCGTGCAAAAGGACAAGCTCGACTACGGCCCCTTCTCCCTGGCCCAGGTCATGGCCCAGATGGAAAAGGGCATCTTCAACGGCGACGACATCATCGTGGATGTGGACTCCGGCGACCGGCAGAAGATTCGCGAGCATCCGCAGTTGGTTGAGTTCACTCGTGCGACCGAACGCCGGCTCGAAGTGCAGCGACGAGCCCAGGCCGAGCGGGCCCACGAACATGTGGAGCGCAAGAAGGGCCGCTGGACGATCTTCATCATTGGCACCGCGGTCTTGGCGCTTGCCGCGGGCCTGGCCTGGTTCATCCACAAGCGAGTGGCTGCCAAGGATGATGTCCTCGCCTCACGCGTGAGCGAAGCCGACGTGGACGCCTTCCTCAAGGAGGTCAAGATCTCGTTCCCGGCACACAAGCGGCCGGGTGGCGCCCGGCGGGGCGGCCCGGGCGGTGGCCCGGTAGGTGTGGCGGGCCGGGCTGAGGACTTCGACAACAAGATGGAATTCGGCGACGTGAGCCAAGATGGCGGTGACGCCATCCTGGACGAGGGCACGATCGACAGAGTCATGCACGCCAACTACCGCCGTCTGGTTCCCTGCATCATGGGCAAGGGCGTGCCCATGATCGAAGTCGACTTCGTGGTTCAGCCCACCGGACGGGTCAAGGCGGTGCGGGTCAATGGTCAGAGCAAGGGACCGCTTCCGATGTGCGTCTTGAATCAGATGCAGGCCTTCGGCTTTCCCACCTACAAAGGCAAGAACACCATCGCAAGCTGGTCGATGTCGATCCGGTAGTCCTTCACTCCCCGCGAGTGAAGATGAACGTCGTGGCCGTGGTCGTGGTCGTGGCCGATGCTGATCACTCCGGCCACGGCCACGTCTACGACGACGACCACCTTTCAACGCCTTGCCGAATGAGCGTCATGGCGTTGGACAGGGGACATCCGGAAGGAGGCCGCTGCAGAGTACCGGACTACTTCGCGAAGCCGGCGACGCGTTCCTTGCCGGGCTTGGCCGCCAGCACGCGCAGGCCCAACACCAGGTCGTAGGTGAACCAGAAGTGCTCATCCTTGACCGTGTGCAGACACATGACCTTGTCGCGTAGCTCGACCCTGACGACCTTGTTCACCGGCATCACGTCGCCGGGTGCGGCCACCAGGAAAATGGCTTCGCGCTCCTCGGGAAGCGTAAAGGTATCTTGACTGGCCGTCAGGCCCTCGGCCGAAAGTGCGACGCTGATGGTGTCTTTGGTCATGGATAGAGTCTACAACGAGCGCAGCCCTTCTAGGGTACGGGCAATGGCGTCAGGCAAGTCGCCCGCCATGAGGTTGTGCGAACCCAGGGTCCGAATCGCGTTATCCGCCGATTCGCCGTGCACGAACACGCCGGCGCAGGCCGCATCGGGTGCCTGCAGGCCCTGGGCCAGCAAAGACGCAATGACCCCGGTAAGCACATCGCCGCTGCCCGCGGTACCCAGGGCCGGGTTCGCGGTCGGGTTGATGTGGGCGGTTCCGTCGGGTGTCGCGAGTATCGTGCGCGCGCCCTTGAGCACCACCACGGCGCGTGAGCGCTCGGCCAGTCGGCGGGCGTGGCCCAAACGGTCCTTCATGATTTCGGCGATCGGCAGACCGCACAGGCGCGCCATCTCGCCGGGGTGAGGGGTCAGAATGCGGGCGGCGCGGGCCGAAGTCGCCACTGCAGCCGCGTCCTCGCCCAGCAGGTTCAAGGCATCGGCGTCAACCACCAGGGGGATGGGCAGCTCGGCCACCAACCGGCGCACCAAGGCCGCTGTGCCGGGCCCAGTGGGAATGCCCGGCCCCAGCGCCGCTGCCTTCATGCGACCCGCCAGGGCCAGGATACGGGCGTAGCTCGCCTCATCGGCATCGTCGCCGTCGGCGTAGCAGGCGGTCATCTCAGCCACCACCTTGGCATCGAGCGCGGCTTGGCCGGCCGCTGTCGTGGCCACGGTGGCAAGGCCCGCGCCGGCGCGCAGAGCCGCGCGCGCCGCGAGCAGGGCTGCACCTGTCTTGCCCGCCGACCCGGCGATCACCAAGACGTGACCGGCGGTGCCCTTGTGGCCTCCCGGACCCTTGCGAGGCAACATCCGGGCTACCCCTTCGCTCTCCAGCCAGTAGCAGAGCGGCCCCTCGGCCTGGGCGGCTTCCACCGCTGCGTCGAGTGGGACGCCCAGATCCACGACCTCGACCCGCCCAACCGGTGCGTCGGGATCCAGCACCAGCCCAAGCTTGCGGCAGGCCATGGTGGCCGTCACATGGGCGGCAAACGCGACCCCGCGCACCGCGCCCGTGTCCGCGTCCAGTCCCGAGGGAATGTCGACCGCCACACGCAGGGTGTCGACCGCGTTCATGGCGCGGATGGCGGCCGCGGCCGAGCTGGTCACCTCCGAACGTAGCCCAGTGCCAAAAATGGCGTCGACGATCACGTCGGCCCCGGCTAGATACGCGCGCCAGGTGGTAGCATCCTCTTCAAACGAAGCATCACGCACCAGCGCACCGGGCAGGGCTTCGAACGCGCGGGCGAAGACCGCGGCATCGCCGGCCATCTTCTCGCGCGGCATGGCCAGAAAGATCTGCACTTGCGCGCCCCGGTCGAGCAGGTGACGAGCCAGCACAAAGCCATCGCCACCGTTCTGGCCAGCACCACACACTACGCGCACGTCCAGGCCAGCGAGATGGGATTTCTCGCGGGCAATAATCTCCGCCACTCCGCGACCCGCGTTCTCCATCAGAACCAGGCCGGGCAGCCCGAGCTTGTCGATGGCGGCGCGGTCGACTGCTTTCATCTGGGCGGCAGAAAGAACTAGGGCCAAGCGATCCTCCTAGCTGGTGTCCTTCGCGCCGGTTGCGATGGCCGCGCGCATGTCGACCACGGCGCGTTCCATGCCGACCAGCACGGCACGCGCTATGATGCTGTGACCGATGTTTAGTTCCTCCAAGAACGGCAACGCCGCCACCTGACCGACGTTGGTGTAGTCAAGACCGTGCCCTGCGGCCAGGCGCAGCCCGGCGCCCGCCACCGCACGCCCCGCCTTCTCCAGCCGGGCCAGCTCGCGGCGGGCGGCCGCACGGTTGCCAGCGGCGTGGCAGTAGTCACCCGTGTGTAGCTCGGCGCAGACGGCACCGAGATCGGCGCTGGCCCGCGCTGCCTCCTCTTCGGGATCGATGAACAGACTGACCCCGATGCCCGCGTCGCGCAGGATGCGCACCGCCCGGCCGATGACCGCGCCCTGCCCGCGCAGATCGAGACCGCCCTCGGTGGTTCGTTCCTGCCGCTTCTCGGGCACCAGCGTGCACAAGTCGGGCTTGATCTCCAAAGCGATGTCCACGATCGACGGCACCGCGGCCATCTCCAGATTGAGCACGCCACGCACTGTCTGGCGCAACAGGCGCACGTCGCGTTCCTGGATGTGGCGCCGGTCCTCGCGCAAGTGCGCGGTAATGCCATCGGCGCCGGCCAACTCGCATAGGCCAGCGGCCAGCACTGGGTCAGGGAAGATGGTGTCGCGCTGTTGACGCAAAGTCGCGACGTGGTCGATGTTCACCTGCAGGCGAATCATTGTGCGAGCGCCTTCTGCATGGTTGCCACGAGCTCCTCGGCGTAGGCGCGGATCGTGTTCTCGTCGGTCCCCTCGATCATCACGCGCGCCTTGGATTCAGTGCCCGAGTAGCGCACCAGCACGCGGCCGTCTTGGCCCAGGGCACTCTCCACCCGGCGGATTGCCGCCTCGACGGCGGGCAACTGGTCGATGGGCGGCTTGCGCGCGACCTTGAAGTTGATGAGGACCTGCGGATAGCGCGTCATGATCGCAGCCAACTCGGACAGCGAGCGCTCTTCCTGAACCATGACCGACAGGATCTGCAGGGCAGCCAGCAGGCCGTCTCCCGTGGTCGCTTCGTCGAGAAATATGATGTGCCCCGACTGCTCGCCGCCGAAGATGAAACCCTGCTCACGCATGGCTTCGACGACATAGCGGTCGCCGACCGAGGCGCGCAGCAGCTTGCCATCCCGCGCGGCCAGCGCCCGCTCGAGACCCAGGTTCGACATGGCCGTGGCCACCACTGTGTTCCCGGGCAGCGCCCCACGCGCCAGCAGGCGCGTGCCCAGGATGGCCATGATTGGGTCGCCGTCGACGATTTCCCCGCGCTCGTCAGTGAGGATCACCCGATCCGCATCTCCGTCGAGCGCAACCCCGATCGCGGAGTGCGTGCGGCGAACCTCGGCCGCCACCTTCTCGGGATGCAGAGCACCGCAGTTGTCATTGATGTTGCGCCCGTTCGGCTCGGCGGATAGCACGGTGACTTCGGCGCCCAGCTCGCTGAACACCTGCGGCGCCACCGTGTAGGCGGCGCCGTTGGCACAGTCGACCACCACACGCACCCCGTCGAGGGTGCGCGCCTTGGGGAAACTGTGCTTGAGAAACTGTACGTAGCGCCCTTCGGCATCGTCGATGCGGATGGCCTTGCCAATCTTGGGCTCGGGGCCCGGCGTGAGCTGCTCGGGGTCGGCCATGCGACGCTCGATGTCCGCCTCCACCTCGTCGGGCAGCTTGAAACCGTCGGAGGCGAAGATCTTGATGCCGTTGTCCTGATACGGATTGTGCGAGGCACTGATCACCATGCCCGCGTCGGCCCGCATGCTGGAGGTGATGAACGCAATGGCTGGCGTGGGCAAGGGCCCCACCAGCATGACATCGGCTCCCGCCGAGACGATCCCGGCTTCCAGGGCGCTCTCAATCATGTAGCCAGACAAGCGAGTATCTTTTCCGATGACGACCCGGCAGCGCCGGCCGCCCTTGCGGAACCGTTCGGCCACCGCGCGCCCGAGGGAGAGCGCGATCTCCGCGGTCATAGGGTACTGGTTCGCGACACCCCGGATCCCATCAGTGCCGAAAAGTCTTCGGGTCTCATCTGTCTTGCTCATGCGAAGGGTCCTATTCTAGTCGAGTTCGCCAGCGCCCGCGATGGCTTCCGCCACCCGAACCACATCGCGCATGGCCAGGACATCGTGAACCCGTACCGCGTCCGCGCCGTTGATGATCGCCACGGCCACCGCCGCAGCTGTGCCGAAGACCCGCTCGGTTGCCGGCCGGAGTCGCGTGGGCAGCCCGCCGGCTTTGCCGGCGGCGGACCATCGCGGGAGGGGTTGAGAACCCTTTGAGGGTTCCCATGTAAGTAACTCACCGATGAATCGCTTGCGTGACACACCCACCATGATGGGCACGCCCAGATGCGCCCGCACGCGCGGCAGGTGCTTGAGCAGGCGCAGGTTGTGGGGCAGATGCTTGCCGAACCCGATGCCGGGATCGGCCCAAACCTCGCCGCAGCCGGCGGCCCGCGCCGCAGCCACGCGGCTGCCCAGCTCGTCAGCCACTTCGTCGACCACATTGTCGAAATGGACCTGGGCCATCATGTCGGCCGGCTTGCCGCGCAGATGCCCCACCACCATGGCGGCCTGCCCCGCCGCAGCCACGCGCAGGATGTCCGGATCGAGGAGTCCCCCAGACACGTCGTTGACCGCAGTCGCACCCGCGGCCAGGGCCGCGCGCGCGGTGGCGGCCTTGTAGGTGTCGACGGACACCCGGACGGTTGCCGCCAGGTGCGCCGACAACTCGCGAATCACCGGCACCACGCGCGCGATCTCTTCCGCCTCGGAAACCGGCACCGCGCCCGGCCGCGTGGATTCGCCGCCCACGTCAAGCCAATCCGCTCCATCCGCCACCAGGGCCAGACCCGCGGCCACCGCGTCCCCAACCGAATGGAATCGTCCTCCATCCGAGAACGAATCTGGGGTCAGGTTGAGAACACCGACAATCCGCGTGGCCATCAGCGACCAGGGTATCCCGGCCTTCTAAGCCTTCTCGGGATCGGGCAACGGTCGCGGGAACAGCCCAGGGCGTTGCCCGGGGCGAACTTGCTTCTGCTCGCCACCGTCCTTGCCCGCCACGGGAGGCGGAACCGTGCGGGTCCGGTCCAGCTTGCCGCCGGCAAACAGGACGTCGATCTCGCTGCCGTCCAGGGTTTCGTACTCGAGCAGGGCCTCGGCCAGCACGTTCAGCTTGTCCAGGTTGCCCGTGATCACCTGCTTGGCGCGTTCAAGGTTCTCGGTGACGATCCGGCGCACTTCGGCGTCGATGTCCACCGCGGTCTGCTCGCTGTATTCCTTGTGCTCGGCAAAATCGCGGCCCAGGAACACCATCTCCTCATTGCGCCCGAAGTGCAACGGCCCGATCTTTTCCGACATGCCCCACTCGCAGACCATCTTGTGTGCCAGGTCGGTGGCCATCTGGATGTCGTTGGAGGCGCCGGTCGTGATCTGCCCGAAGACCAGCTCTTCGACCACGCGGCCGCCCATGGCCACCGCGATCTGGTCGTTGGCCGCCTCGCGCGACAGGTTGAGCCGGTCTTCCAAGGGCAACTGCTGGGTGAGTCCCAGGGCGCGGCCGCGCGGAATGATGGTCACCTTGTGAACCGGGTCAGAGCCCTTCATCATCTTGCCCACCAGCGCGTGCCCCGCCTCGTGGAAGGCCGTGATGCGCTTGTCCTGATCGCTGATGATCATCGACCGCCGCTCAGGGCCCATCAGGACTTTGTCCTTGGCCATCTCGAAATCATGGCGGTCGAGCTGATCCTTGTCCTCGCGCGCGGCCAGCAAGGCCGCCTCGTTGACCAGGTTCTCCAGGTCGGCGCCCGAGAAGCCGGGCGTACCACGCGCCACGATATCGAGATCTACGTTAGGCCCGAGCGGCATCTTCTTGGTGTGAACCTTCAGGATACCTAGGCGACCCTTGACGTCGGGCCGCGGAACCACGATGCGCCGATCAAAGCGCCCTGGCCGCAGTAGCGCCGGATCCAGAACGTCGGGCCGGTTGGTGGCTGCAATCAGGATCACGCCGTCGTTGGACTCGAAGCCGTC
>PMBS01000181.1 GCA_003153015.1 Myxococcales bacterium | reverse complement strand
GTTCTGCGCAAACGTGAAGTAGCGCTCAGGCGACTCCTCACGTCTGTCCGGACATTGCCCACTGGCAGCTCCGACAGAGAATGGCTGCATCTGTGCAGAACCAAGTTGACTTACGCTAGGAACCAGCGATCAGAATGCCCCCAACGCGGAGCCATCCGCTGACAGGCAACCACCATCAGGGGGATATCCAATGCGTAAGATCCTAGTAGGGTTGATGTTGATGTGCGCCGGCTGGGCTACGCCCGCGCTGGCGAAAGAGACGATCAAGGTCGGCGCCATCCTTGGCGTGACCGGCCCGGCCGCCAACCTGGGCGGCCCTGAGGCTCGCACTTTGGAGATGCTGGTCCAGGAGGTCAACAAGAAGGGCNNGGCATCAAGGGCAATCCGGTCGAGCTCATCATCAAGGATTCGAGCGCCAGCCCGGAGAAGGCCATTTCCTTCGCCAAGCAGCTTATCGACGAAGACAAGGTCTTCGCCATCATCGGCCCGTCGACCAGCGGCGAGACGATGAAGATCAAGACCCTTGCCGAAGATGGCAAGACCATCCTGCTCTCCTGTGCAGCGGCTGAGGCCATCGTCAAGCCGGTGGGCAAGTATGTCTTCAAGACCCCGCAAAACGACAGCCACGCAGTCCGCAAGATCTACGAGCAGATGAAGAAGACGGGCATCGTCAAGATCGGTGTCGTGTCCAGCAACACGGGTTTCGGCAAGGCGGGCAAGGAACAACTGGAGAAGCTTGCGCCCGAGTACGGCATCACCATCATCGCCAATGAGGTCTACGACAAGGAGGCCACTGACCTCACCGCGGTGGTGACCAAGCTGAAGGCCGCGGGCGTGCAGGCCTTCGTCAACTGGTCCATCGAGCCGGCCCAGGCCATCGTCATCAAGAATGCGCGGCAGATTGGGCTGGAAATCCCTATCTTCCAAAGCCACGGCTTCGGCAACATCCAGTACGCGAAGGCGGCTGGCCCCGCCGCCGAGGGCGTGATCTTCCCGGCCGGCCGGCTGCTGGTGGCCGAGTCCCTGCCCGCCGACAACAAGCAGAAGGCCGTGCTGGTCAAGTACAAGAAGGACTACGAGACGCGCTACCACGAGGACGCCAGCACCTTTGGCGGCCATGCCTACGACGCGTTCACGATTCTGGTGAAAGCCATCGAGACCGCGGGCCTCGACA
This sequence comes from Myxococcales bacterium, assembly GCA_003153015.1. Classification (GTDB taxonomy): domain Bacteria; phylum Myxococcota_A; class Polyangia; order Fen-1088; family Fen-1088; genus Fen-1137. The sequence goes on along the minus strand of PMBS01000181.1, from coordinate 4,349 downwards.
AGGAGAAAGTACGCACTGCCATCGAAAACACGCAAGGCTTTGTCGGGACCGCCGGCGTATTCAACTTCTCGGTCCAGGATCACAACGGCCTGACGATCGACGCCTTCGAGATGCTGACCGTGAAAGATGGCAAGTTCGTTCCCTACGTCGAGGCCGCGGCCCCCAGCGCCGCGAAAAAGAAAAAGAAGTAGGGGCGATCTGCGGTAGCCCCCGGTGGGCGACGCCGTGCTCGTAGTGGGCTACGACTGATCCGCGACATCGCCGCCGCTGTCGTCGATTGTCGCGTCGGGCGCGGCCGTGTCCGACGTCTGCGCGTCCGGCATCAGCGCCATGTACACCGGGGTAGCCAGGGGAAAGTCCGCCGCTGCGTCCTTGCCGGGGGGATGGGACTGCGTGGCCGAGTCGCGGTGGTCCGACGGCATCACAGCCTCATACACCGCCGCACTTTGGCCACAGCTGGCGAGCGACAGACTGATTCCCACGGTCGCGGACAGGGTCAGCGTGCGCCTCACCCGCTCGATCCGCTCGCGTATCTCGCGTTCTTTCATCGCCTGGGCCCCTGCCAGGAAAGTATCTACCCGTAGGCCCCGTTGATCCAGACCCAAGACAGGTGCCGGCCGGCCGACAGGTCCGAGCCGCTTGCCCATGTCGGCCGAGCGGCGAGAACCCGCGCCGGCGCAGGCATCTTCGCCCGGTTTCGTATGGCCCCTGGGTTGCAAGACCCCTGCTCCCAGTGAAGACCAGGATAACATTTTCGGGATGGCTCAGTGAGCCCAATGTGCCGACAGGGGACGTGGACATCGATCGGATGGATTCCTTGGATGGCGCGCCAGCACACACGACGTTCGGACGGCCGCTCCGCAACCGAGTTGTTGCGCCGCCGTCTCTTCTGTCTCGCTTGCTGCGCAAGTCGATGGGCCTGACCATCGTGTCGGCACGTACTATCGAACCTCTCGCCCGGCCTCCGCGCTCGGCCAGTCTGCCACCGGCCGTAGGTTTGGCGCTCTATCTTTCAGAAGATTAGCCGTCACCGCCAACTTGCCTTCTTGATTCAGCCGCCAGGCTGGCCAGCCGGGCGGTAGTGGCGTGGTCTGCGCGTAGCGCGTCCACGTCCATGGGCATGCGAAAGGTCCAGTTGCTGTCATTGACCGTGCCCGGGACGTTCACGCGCTCACGGCCGCCGAGAAGATCCTGGAAAGGCAGCAGGCACAGCTCTGAGGGCGCGGCGTAGAGCACGCGCAAGAGGGCGTCGCGAACTTGGTCGTCAAAGCGCTGGTGCGGGTCGATGCCCTGCAGCCCTGGCAAGCTGGTGAACAGTCGCCTCTGCTCGTGCGAGATGCTGTCCCACCATTCGGCCTGCATCTCGGTGTCGTGCGTGCCCGAGGTGGCCACCGAAATCACCGGCCAGGTCGCCGGGTCGTGCAGCAGGGTCTCTTTCCTGCCGTCGCGCCACACATCGGTTGTTTCCCAGCGCAAGACGCGGTAGCCGGGCAGCCCCAACCGCGTCAGCGAAGGCCGGAGAAACTCGGGCAGCGCGCCCAGGTCCTCGGCCACCACTTGGCCAAAACCTCCCATGATAGAGAGCAAGGTCTCACCCAGGCGGATTTGGGCCTCCTCGTCCGAAGGCGAAAACCCTGCCTTGTGGCCGTCGGCTGATCGGTAGTAGGTGCGATACATCCCGATGACGTGGTCCACCCGGAAGAGGCCAAACATCTCGCCGGCCCGACTGGCCCGCTTGCGCATCCAGCGAAACCCGGTGTGCTCCATGGCGCGCCAGTCGTAGAGCGGCAAGCCCCAGTCCTGGCCGGTCGGAGAAAAAGGATCGGGCGGCGCACCCACCCGCATGTCCAAACGGAACAAGCTGCGGTTGTTCCACACGTCCGAGGAATCGCCCGACACGACAAAAGGCAGATCGCCCATGAAGTCCACTCCCAAGGCCCGAGCCTGGGAACGCGCCCTGTGCCATTGGCCGTCGAGCTGCCATTGCAGCCAGCAGTGGTAGAGCAACTCGTCAGCGCTCTCCTCGATCACCCGCGACAGCGCCGCGGGCACACGGTCGCGCAACTCGGCCGGCCATTCTTGCCAGTGCTTGGCCAGGCGGTCGTGCAAGACGCAATACAGGCCATGTTCGGCCAGCCAGTCGTGCTCCTCGCGAAAACGTCGCAGCTCCAGTGCTCGCGAGCTGCGCTGGTCCCATTCTTCGTCCAGGAACCTTTGAAAGGCGCGGCGAAACGCCCGAGCCTTGAGCGGCCGCACGCGCCGCCAGTCCACCGTGGGGCTGGCCGCAACCTCGCCGAGCAGGCGCTGATCGGCCGGCGTCATCGCGGCCCGTCCCCCTGCCAGGACAAAGTCCTCGCATTGGTCGAGGCCCAGATATACCGGATCGATGGCGAAAGCAGTGCTGGCCGAATACGGGCTGGTTTCCCCGCCACGGACCTCGTTGACCGGAAGCAGTTGCACTACTGCCAGCTCGGCCTCGCGCGCCCAGGCGCCCAGGCGCGCCAGATCCGGAATCTCGCCCACGCCCCACCCGGTCTGCGTGCGCACGGAAAAGAGCGGGATGAGCACGCCAGCCCGTCGAGGGCGCGCAGCGCGGCGCTCGCTTGTCAATTCAGGCGCCATAGGATGGATTCTCGTTGTGCGGTATCGGGTCTATGATGGAAAGCCTGGCTGCTCATGACTGACAACAGTTCTACACCAACCGGAAGCTTGTCTGGTCGCCGCCTTCTGCTCACCGGGGGGGCCGGCTTCATCGGATCCCACCTAACTGAACGCCTGGCCGCGGACAACGAGATCGTGATTCTCGACACCCTCCGACGCAACGCCTTGTCATCGGCAGGCCTCGACAAGCATCCCCATGTGAAGCTCATCCAGGGCGACGTGCTTGACAGCGCGGCGGTTCGCCAAGCTATGGAAGGTTGTGACGCGGTCATCCACCTGGCCTCCATCGCAGGCGTGGACACCGTGCTCAAGAACCCCGTGCTCACCATGCGCGTGTCGCTCCTCGGCACCATGAACGTGCTGGAGGCAGCCACGGCCAAGGGCGGGGTCAAGCGCGTGATCGATTTTTCTACCAGCGAGGTCTTCGGTCGCTACGCCTACAACGTGACCGAGTGGGACGCCACCACCCTGGGCGCGGTAGGCGAAGCGCGCTGGACCTATGCGGTGGCCAAGCTGGCCACCGAGCATCTGGCCATGAACTACTGGAAGCAGTACCAGCTTCCTGCCTGTTCCATTCGCCCGTTCAACATCTATGGCCCACGCCAGGTGGGTGAAGGAGCGGTCCACCACTTCATCCTGCGTGCGTTGCGGGGCGAGCCTTTGCAGGTGCACAACGACGGCTCGCAGATCCGCGCCTGGTGTTACGTGGACGACATCGTGGACGGGATCCTGCTTGCGCTACAGCGCGAGCAAGCGGTCGGCCACGCTTTCAACATCGGCAACCCGCGTTCCACTCTCACCATCTACGCCCTGGCCAAGGAGATCATCCGGCTGGCCTCCAGTTCGTCCCACATCGAGCCGGTGCCATGGAACCAGGCCGATGTTGAGTTGCGCATCCCCAACATCGACAAGGCCAAGGAGTTGCTCGCCTTCAAGCCTCGCGTCGATCTGGAGGAGGGCCTCTTGCGCACCATCTACTGGTATCGTCGCAATCTGGGTTCTCCATGAGTGACGTCGTCCTGCGCGCCGACGATCTGGCCAAGACCTTCAGGCTGGGCTTTTTCCGCAAGCGCATCGAGGCGGTCAAGCAGGCCAGCTTCGATGTCCGTCGTGGCGAAATCTTCGGCTACCTCGGCCCCAACGGCTCGGGCAAGACCACCACCCTCAAGATGCTGATGGGGCTCGTCTTCCCCTCGCGCGGCCGCGCCGAGGTGCTGGGCCGGCCGGTTCCTGATCGGCAGGCCAAACGCCGTCTCGGCTACCTGCCCGAGAGCCCGTATTTTTACGACTACTTGACGCCTGAAGAATTTCTCGACCTGGTTGGTGCCCTGTTCGACGTGAAGCAGGCCGAACGCCGCGCCCGCGCGGACCGCCTGATCGAGCGCGTGGGTCTGTCTTCCGCGCGCGGTCGGCCCTTGCGCAAATTCTCCAAGGGCATGCTCCAGCGCATCGGTATTGCGCAGGCCTTGATGGGCGACCCGGAACTGGTGGTGCTGGACGAACCCATGACCGGGCTCGACCCCATCGGNNATGATCTTCGCCGGCCGCATCCGCAACGTGGGGCCGCTGTCCGAACTGCTCACCGCGCGGCTGCTGTCCACCGAGGTGTGTCTGCGCCCGGGCCAGGCCGGCCTGCCCACGCTGCCCGAGGGGGCGCGAAAAAGCGAGAGTCCCGACGGCCTGGTCAT
>PMBS01000093.1 GCA_003153015.1 Myxococcales bacterium | reverse complement strand
CAGATCGGGATGTCCCTTAGCATCCGGCTGACAAGGCCCTTCGGGCACTCGGACCTGCCCACCCTGCCACCTGCCCCGCGGCTTCGCCGCGCCTTCGCCGGGCCGAGAACCGGCCCGGAGCGTACTTCGGTACGTGAGGACCGGAAGCGCAGGCCCGGCGAGCCAGCGGCCCGGATCGTCGGCCGTCGGTCAATCGAAGAACTGATGCAGCAATACTAACCAAACGTGCCACCGTTCCAACCCCACATAGCTCCGTCGGCGTTGGTGAACTCAATGTAGATGCGCTCCGAGGGAACACCCAGCCCGGACGACAGCTCTTGGCACAGGACCTTGGAGAGATTCTTCGCCTGGCCGGGTGTCAGCGCGCCCACGTTCTTCAGTTCCGCATAGCAGGCGGGTGCGCTGTTGCCGGCAAAGCTCATCTCGGCGCGCGCCGTCAGGCTGATCATGACGTAGCTCTCGGGCTTGCTGAGCAGGCGCGCCACCAGCGCAGACAGACTCTTGAGCAGGTGCGCGCGCTTGGGTTCGTCCGCCGGATGGGCCGATGTGAAGACCTGGAGTAGGGGCATGGACACATCCTAGTCCAGACCGCGCCGTGCTCAAAGCGGCGTCGAGATGATGAAGCAGCTGTCCTTGAGCCAGCGGCCAGGTCGCGATGCGCAAGACGCGGACGCGACATCAGGACCCAAGCCAGGCAGCAGAGCGGCAAGGCAAGGAACGAAGCACAAAATGACCCTCAGCTCTCCCCACCAGCCCCTTTTCACTGGTAGGCTGTGCCCAATGTGTTCCTAGGCGCTCACACTGCCTAAGACATTTGACTGGCTACGGAGGTTTTTCATGCGGCTGCCGCACTTGTATCAATGGCAAAACGGATTCTTCGCGGCTCTGGCGGCGACTATTTCGGTCACCGGTTGCGGGGCCGAGCAACCGGTCAGTGTCTATGTCCCGGATCCCGTGTCGCCATCGGCGGACGCGGGCACGGGCACCACGGATGCGAGGAGCATCGAGCGGTACATCTTGCCCATTCCAGACGCACCTGAGCACGTGCTCGACGTCGCGCCTCTCCGCCCGGATACGCCTCCTGCGCCGGTGGTGGTCTGTGGTGACGGCATCTTGAATGTTCCGGAGGGCGAGCAATGCGACGATGGCAATACCGATCCGGCTGATGGCTGCGGCTCCACCTGCCTGCTGGATGAAGGCTGGATCTGCCCGGAGCCGGGCAAGCCCTGTGTGAACACCACGGTCTGCGGTGACGGCCGAATCTCGGGCACCGAGCAGTGCGACGACAACAACACCGCCAGCGACGACGGTTGCAGTGACAAATGCGAGATTGAGAAGGGCTGGATATGCCCCACCCCGGCCGTGCGTTGCCAGGCGGCTGCGTGCGGCGACGGCCTGATGGTGGGCAGCGAGGCCTGCGACGACGGCAACACGGCAAGTGGCGACGGCTGCAGCGCCGCCTGTCGCGTGGAACCCGGCTTCTTCTGCCTCACGCCCGGTGCTGCCTGTCAGAAAACCGTTTGCGGCAACGGCGTGCTCGAGGGTGACGAGGGGTGCGATGACGGCAACAAGTTCCCGTGGGACGGCTGTTCCCCAACCTGCGAGCGCGAACCCACCTGTACCAATGGCGAATGCGCTTCGGTCTGCGGAGACGGCATGATCCTGGCCGGCGACGTAGAGGAGTGCGACGACGGCAATCAGCAGGACGCCGACGGCTGCAGCAGCACCTGCACCAAGGAGCCCGGCTGGGACTGCGTGATCACTCCGGTTGCGACGACCAACCAGCTCTCCTTGCCGGTGGTGTATCGCGACTTCATCTCCCTGCCCGCTCCGGGCTACACCCGCCACCCCAACTTTGAAGACAGCATCGGTACGGGTGTTACAACAGGCCTGGTCATGTCTGCGCTGGGCGCCGACGATAAGCCTGTGTACGCGGGGATCTGCGACAACGCCAGCGCCAGCGCCACAGTTTGCCCCCACGGCCGCCAGCTGACCACCCAGGCTGACTTCGACCAGTGGTATCGCGACACCACCATGAGTGTGCGCGCTGACAGCTTCATCATACTCGCGCTCAATGCAACTGGGCAGTATGTGTTCAACGGTGGAAGTCCCGGGAATCCCTTCCTGCCCTTTGGCAAGACTGACTTGACCGGCGTGGGCTGGGTGGCCCAGGGCCATGAGCTCGCGGCGGCTGCCGGCGACTTCGGTTTCACTACCGAGGTCCACTACTGGTTCCAGTTGCAGGGGGGCGAGACCCTTAATTTCTCGGGGGACGACGACGTTTGGATCTTCTTCAAGAACACCCTGCTCATTGATCTCGGCGGCAGGCACGCCCAGACCACCAAATCAACCAGTCTGACCGACGCCCAGATAGCGACACTCGGTCTCACCAAGGGACGCATCTACGAGATGGCGCTCTTTCACGCCGAACGACACACGGATCAATCGAACTTTACACTCACGCTCAATGGGTTCGGCCGCTCCAAGACTGTGTGCACGCCGATTTGTGGCGACGGCATCGTGGTCAAGGGCGAAGTGTGCGACGACGGTCCGCTCAACGGAACCTACGGGCATTGCAACGATACCTGCACCGGGTTGGGCCCGCATTGTGGCGACGGCGTGCTGCAGGCTGCCGAGGGGGAAGAGTGCGATGACGGTGTGAACCTGACCACCTACGGGATCAACGGCAAGCCCGGCTGCGCCCCAGGGTGCAAGCTGAGTCCCTTCTGTGGCGACAGCAAGACCGACAGCTTGTTCGGCGAACAGTGCGATACCGGAGGCGTAAAGTTGCCCGACAGTAGCTGCCAGCTCAACTGCACCTACCGTCCCTTCTGCGGCAACGGCGTCGTCGACACCGCAGATGGCGAGACCTGTGACGACGGCAACCTCATCTCGGGCGACGGCTGCTCGTCGTTCTGCACGAAGGAGATCATAATCCCCTAGGAATGCGGCGGAGCTAACCGGAAGTTTTAGTCGATGCGCAGCTCGGCCGAGATGGCGGCACTGGGCAGGTGCAAGGGCTTGTTGGTGCGCTTGACCTGGATGGGCAGGATCAGCCTCATCGGCTCGGGCAGGGGATCGAAAAACCATTGCGCCGCACTCTCGGCCATGCAGTCAGTCACCGGACAATCGGCCGCGTAGGTCGATCGCGACACCCAATGCGACAGGATCTCACCCTGCTTCGACAGTGAAAGGCCCACGCCCACGAAACCCGGTTTCTGACAAACCAGCGGCATGGGATCGAAGCAGCGATGCAGGGATGAAACCTGGCGTTGCGCCTGGACTCGGATCTGTTGCTCGATCTCCCAAGGGGTTGCGCCGGCTGGAATCAAGGACTGCATCTCCTTGTCACCCAAGGCCGTGGCTGCGGGCGTCGACCCGAACAGCGTGGCCAGCACCGCGATGGGCAGCCCGGCCCCTACCATGGGCATGCACTGCCGCAAGCTGGCCAAGCCACGCAGCACCCACTCTCGCCACGCAAAGTTGCGACGGGGGAGCTGACCGGCCACATGACGAAGCACCCAGGTGGCCGGTCCAAGGCGAATCCACACTCGCCCTTGCAGGGGCAGGGCCAAGCGCGCAGGCCCCGAAGCCACCAGGGACTCGACCGGCAAAGGCGAGCGGCCGCTCTCGATGATTCCGCTCATGCCAGGCAGCAAAGCCAACTCGTACCCGTCAATTGCACGCCGCCCACGCCGAACCAGATCGACTTCGGAGGCGCCAAAGGCGTCGGCATCGAGGGACGCGCCCACCACGTAGCGGCGAGCACGAGCGGCCGCACGACGAGCCGCCACGAAGGCGACCGCCGCGGCGACACCGAGCCAAGCAACCAGGAAGGTGGGCGCGTGGACCACCGTGCGGTGTAGGTTGACGACCAGGCTTGCCGCGACCATCGCAGCCAGCACCAATCCCATCGTGCTGAGCGCGGCCAGCGCAGCGGCCCGCCTCTCCCTGTCGGGCGAGAGCGTCGTCACCGTTCGCAGCTCGTTCTGATGGAACGAAGCCACTTCCACAGCTCGCTCCACGTGGTACCTCTTGTGTGTCCCCTAATTGTAGCGAGCCCGACCGCTGGTTGCCCTAGATAAGAGGCATCCAAGCGAAGAAATCAGCGACAGCGCTTCGCGCTACCCAACTGCGGCCAGGGCAGTCCGCAGCTGGTCGCGGGCGTGGGATTGCCCTTTGCGCTCACACTGTTCGATTCCCTGGCGTAGAAGCTCCCGGGCTTCTTGATTCCTGAGCAGGCCGACCAAAGTGTCTGCTGCCGGAGCGTAGGCCGCGATGTAGTCGGCGTGGCCTTGCAGCAGCGCCTCGAAAACCTGCCACGCCTGCTGGAGCTGGCCCTGCGTCCGCAATTCCATGGCCAAGGCATAGTGCGCGAAGGTGTCGGCCGTCCCCTGCGCCACGATTGAGCGCAGCGTTTCCAGACGCGAAGGCATCACCTACGACACCGACGGTCGCGCCGGACCCGGAACCTCGTCGTCCAGGTCACAGCTGACGATGCGGTTGTGACTGTCCACTCGAACCACGGTGGGCCGCCAATTCCTGGCCTCAGCCTCGTCCGCCGCTTCTGCGAAGGTGGCGATGATCACCGTGTCGCCAGGATGCGCGTGACGAGCAGCGGCGCCGTTGATGCAGACGACACCCGAAGCGGCCTTCCCAGGCAGGGCGTAGGTTTCGATACGGCTGCCGTTGGTCACGTTCCAGATACGAACCTGCTCATAGGGCAGAATATTCGCCGCATGCATCAGGGCTTCGTCGATCGTGACCGAACCTTCGTACGCCAAGTCAGCATCGGTGACAGTCACCCGGTGCAACTTGGACTTGAACATCGTTCGCTTCATCGAACACTCCGTCCCGGCCGGTTTCCCGGTCCAGGCAGTTTAATCAATCGTGAACCAAACTAACGCGGAGTCAACACCCGTGGCAAATTCCGAGCCGCGACGAGCCAGCCAGTCGCGTGGGGAGCCGGCGAGCTTCGCTCGCCGCGCACCATCGCGGGAGGGTTTGGGAACCCTTTGAGGGTTCCCATGTCAATCGCGTGGGGAGCCGGCGAGCTTCGCTCGCCGCGCACCATCGCGGGAGGGTTTGGGAACCCTTTGAGGGTTCCCATGTCAATCGCGTGGGGGGTCGGCGAGCTTCGCTCGCCGCGCACCATCGCGGGAGGGTTTGGCGAGGCCGAGCGCGAGGGCGCGAGCGTAGCGAGCGGGTGTGGTTGGGAAGGTGCAGGTCCCGAAGTCCCCGAAGGGGGAAGCGAGCGGGGTGGGGGTGGCGGGTGGGGGGCCGAAGGNNCGAACCCTTTCAGGGTTCCCATCTTAGAAGTCTTGACCGTCGGAATGCCATGCCCCAATGTCAGAGACAAGCTACCCAGCAGCCGCAAGATGAAAAGGCAAAGTCAGGGCCAGTGACCAACAAGCCATTCACACGGTTCATCGGGATCGACCTCGGAGGAGGCAAGGGCAAGAAGACCGCCCTGGCCGTGCTTGAGCGAAGCAAGGGCGGGGTAACAGTCACGGCCCTGCATCCCCGCCCAGACGAGCCGCCGCTCTACGATGCCGCGCTGATCACGGCTGTGCGTGATCGAGCCGAGGGTGCCGTGGTCTGCGTGGACGCACCGCTGACCTTGCCCCCCTGCGTCCGGTGCAGCCTGGCCCGTTGCCCTGGTCAGGATTGCTGTGCCGACGGCGAAGTGGTCGCCCTGCGCCGCCTGTTCGCGCCTGGCCCTGGCGAAAGGGGCGCTGCTCGCCGTGGTGGCAAGCCCACGGTCACGCCCTACACCCAGCGAGCCACTGAGGCATACCTGCTGCGACGGCGCGGGGTCTTGCCCCGCGAAGCCTTGGGCCAGGGCATGGGCCCTTTGACCGCGCGAGCCTGCTTTCTGGTGCGCGCTCTCGCCGGTCGCTTCACCTTGAACGACAGCCTCATCGAAGTTTTTCCCCGCGCCACGCTCGAGCTGCTTGGATTTCGCGACCGCTACAAGAAGCGAGTCGACAAGCGCATCGAGATTCTGGCTCGGTTGCGTGATCTGAGCTTCGCGCCCGGGGTTTGGCGCGAAGAATGTCGGCAGAGCGACCATGTCTTCGATGCGGTCATCTGCGCGTACACGGGCTACCTGCGCAGCCGCGACGCCTGGCCTGTGTCGCCTGAGCTCGCGTCCCTCTTCCCAACCGCGGGCTGGATCTGGGTTCCACCCGGGGATGCGGAGACAGCGGCCGCCCCGCGTGCGGCAGCCGACTGAAGGGGAGCTACTCGGCGGCAGCGTCTTTTTCGGGCAGGTCGAGGTCCTCGTCGGCAGGACCGCGGCTGTCCTGGTCTGCCGAAGAAGGCTCAGAGGCGGGCTCGGGCGCCTGCAAGCCGAGCAGCGAGGCGGCGCCGCGTTCGCGGAGGAACTGAAGAAACACAAGTGCGGTGGGCAACTCGGAGGCCGGTATCTCGTCAAGGATGTCGCGCGCTTGGCGCCGCAGGATTTCCCCCGGAGCCTCTCCGGTGTGGGTGGGATGCGGTATCTCGGCCGTCTCCGCCTGCGCAGTTACCTGACCCCAGGGAGGAGGACTCGCCACCTCGATCTTCATGTGCTCGAGCCAGGTTTGGATGTGCAGGTGCAGCAGCTCAGAACGATGGGCGAACCAGCGCTCGCGCTCAGCGGGGAAGGCCAGCAACACGTCCTTGAACCGGCGAAAAGCCCCCTTGCCGTCTATGGCGACCAGCAGTCGCTCGCGCAGGGGCTGGTCTTGCACTGAATTAACGAACCGTTCCATCCAGCGGTACTGCTCGCGTGACGACGCGGGATCCACCCGAACGTAGCGGTCCGGGTTGTTGGCCACCCTGGCTCGCCTGGCTGCGGCGTCAGGTTCGCCCTCCACGATGGAAAGTAGGTCCCCGTTCTCGAGGTCGAGGAAACTCTCCTGCTCCGGAGAGTTTCGCTCGAAAGCGATCTCCAGGTCGCTCCAATTGACGGTAGCTGGCGGCATGGCTAGGAACTCCTCTGGCGCCCTCCTCCCAATGGAGTGCGCAGAAAGATAGGAAGACAACTAGAGCCTAGAATCATGGCCTTCGGTTTGCAACGTCTTTGGCGAAGCCAAGTCTTTCTGTGGCCTGACCCTTGACACGAGGGGGTGGCCAAATAGAATCAGTACCAACAGTTCTTTCGGAGGTCCCGTGGCACGAGTCACCGTCGAAGACTGCCTAGACAAGGTTCCCAACCGGTTCGCCTTGGTGATTCTGGCCGCCGAGCGAGCGCGCCAGATCTCGGGGGGCGCCAGGCCGCTGGTCAAGTGCGAAAACAAGCCCGGCGTCGCCGCATTGCGCGAGATTGCGGAAGGGCAAGTGCGGTTCAACGAATCCGTCGAGGGCACGATTAGGCAGTATCTAAGCGAGACCCGCCTGCGCGGCGCTCGTTCCGACCGCCTGGCTGGCAGACAGTAGCCCTCCCGACGGTGTCGGACCTGAGTCCCGCGATAGCAGCGGAAGATCGTAGACGTGGCCGTGGTCGTGGCCGTGGCCGTGTCCGGAGTGATCACCGTCGGCCACGGCCGCGGCTCCGACGACCTTCTGCGGCCTGTCGCAGGATTGCGCTGTTGACGGCACCGCGTGCCCCACGTAGCGTTTGGCGGTCATGTGCCAGACTCCCTGTGTGCGCTTCCTCACTCGGGCCGAAGCAAGAGGCTCCGGTGGGATCTCCTTGCTTCCAGCCGTTCTTTTCATCCTAGCGGGCGTCCTTCCTAGCGCCGCGCTGGCCGAGCCACAGAGCTTGATCGCGGGCAAGACGCCCACGCGCAGCGAGGGCGTGAGAAACGTAGAGCGCTTGACCGACGGCATCTACAGCAACGAAGGCGACGAGTGGCTCACCGACGTGACCTCGCGCTTTTCCTCGGCGCAATCCTTCGTTGAATACAGCCTTGCCGACGAAATGCCGATTCGTTGCGCCCTCGTCCAGGCCGACAACAACGATGTGTACTTCCTCTCGGGCTCGCCGGATCGCGTGCACTGGCAGCCGCTGTGGCGGGTGGACGCTGAGGGGGGGCCTGGCATGCGCGTGCGCAGCCAGAGACTGGAGGCTAGTGCCCGCTATGTGCGCCTCTCCGCCACGGGCGGTGATGCCCTATACAGCGTCGGTGAGATCGCCATCTACGCCCAGTGCCCGGAGGTCTGGCCGCCCGCCGTGGTGCGAACCCACGGCGTGCCCGTGGGCGAAACCATCAGCACCAAGGTGGTCATTTTCGGGATTCTGGCCGGGATTTTCATCTTGCTTCATCGCCGGAAAATGGCGCGCGTCCACTACGTCTTGCTCCTGGCGGCGCTTGCCGCTGGCTGGATGCTCGCCGCCGAGTTGGCGAATGCGTATCCCTTCTTTGATCAAGAACCCCAGCTTCGCGCCCTGGTGGCGGCACTTGCCGCGCTAGTGGTGATCAAAGAGGCGTTCCTCAAGAGATTCGGGGAACCCCGCCCGGCCGTGGTCATCGGCACCCTTGCGCTGTGTGCGGTGACCGCGTTTGGCACCTACTACCATTTTGGCATGCCGCAATTCCTCGACCATGCCAAGGGCCGGCGCACCCTGGTGCATACCTGGGACATGCGCCACTACTTCCCGGTGGCCAAGTATTTCCGCGAGCTGCGTTTCGATGGGCTCTACGCGGCCAGCTTGGCCGCGTACATCGACAACCACCCCAACTTCTCGCCTGACCAACTCCCCAACATACACCTGCGCGATCTGCGCGACAGCCAGATGCGCTCCGGCGCCGAGCTGGCCGACGAGTTACCCAAGATGCGTGCGCGCTTCACCCCCGAGCGGTGGGAGGAGTTCAAACGCGATATCAAGTATTTCAACGACACCATGGGGGATCGGGACTTTCTCGGCGGCATGGTGGATCACGGGGGCAATGCCACACCGGTCTGGGTCCTGCCCGCCTATTTCATCTTCCGGCACGCCCCCGCCAACGAATGGACCCTGTCCCTGGCTGGGCTGATCGATCCAGTGCTGGTCCTGCTTTTCTTCTTCATGATGGCGCGCGCGTTTGGTCTGCGGGTGATGCTCTACGTGGCGATATTGTGGGGGGCCAGCGACTTCTACAACTTCGGCTCCAATCTGATGGGCTCGACCTTGCGCCAGGATTGGCTGGTGGCCCTGGGGTTGGGCGCCTGTGCCATCAAGTTGCGCTGGCCTTTCCTGGGCGGCGCACTCATCGCCTATGGCGGGCTCATCCGCGCGTTTCCCGCCATGGCTGCATTCTTCCTGGCCGTGCCCATGGTCTGGTTTGTTGTCGACTATTGGCGGGCACACCGACGCATACCCAAGTTCGCGGAGCTCCGTGCGGCCGAGCGACCGGCCCTGCGCGCTTTCACCGGCGCAGCGGTTTGCGTGATTGCCTCACTTGTCATCACGTCGGCCCTATTTGGCGCGCAAGATTCTTGGGGCAAGTGGTATCAGAAGATCGAGCTCCACGCGACTGGCCCCAGTTCGAATAACGTTGGTCTGCGCAATGTGCTGGCCTTTGACCCCGATCTGTCGGGCAAGGGCCTTGCGCGCAGACAAGCCCCGGATATTTGGGAGCAATCCCAGCGCTCAACCTTCGCGGCCCGCCGCCCGCTGTTCTATCTGCTCAACCTCATCGCGACGGCCTTGGTACTGATTGCGTGCCGGGGACGCAGCTTGGAACAGGCCTCCCTTCTTGGTCTCTTGCTCATTCCGTTCTACTTCTATCCGTCCAACTACTATTGCCACTACGTATTCCTGTTGCCGCTGGCCGTCGCGGTTTCGGGCCCGGACGCTGAACGCAATCGCAGCTTCGCGGTGGTCTTCATTGTGTTGGCGCTCATGGCAGTGGGCCAATACTTCACCCTGGCCGAGGGGTGGACCGATTCGCGCTACACCTACCAGAGCTTCCTTCTGCTGATTGGCTTCGCGATCATCATGGTCGAGCTAGCGCGCGAGTCCCTGCGGCTTGCGCCCTTGTGGGGCAAATCCGGGGGTGCGCCAACCAAGTCCGAAGGCTAGTTCCGCCAGTGAACGGCCGCAATTCGTGGCGCAGACGGACGGCGGCGCTGCTTGCCATTTGGCGAAAACCTGTCTGGATTCGGCGACCGAGCGGAGAGAAACTATAGAGATATTCGGAAAGGCTCCACCATGAGGAATTGCAAAGTTCTGCTCGGAATAGTGATCCTGGGCACTGCCTTTGTTGGCGCGTGCTCAAGCGACGTCCCTGGAACTCGAGCCAGCGGAGGAGAGGGAGGCAGTAGTTCCCAGGCGTCAGCCACTGGGGGCGACAACGGCACGGGTGGCACCTCCAATTCGGGTGGCGCCGGACGCTCGGGTTCCGGTGGCATCGTGACCAGCGGCGGTGCTTCAGCCACGGGAGGTGCGACTAGCGCTGGTGGGACGATGGGCGGCAGCACGATCGGGTCCGGCGGCAACACGCCTACCGGCGGCACAATCAGTGGTGGCGGAGTCATGGGCACAGGTGGCGCGGCGACTGGCGGCACGACTCGCACGGGCGGAGCGGCCGGCGGCACCACTTCTGCCGGAGGAGCGACTGGCGGCACGACTCGCACGGGCGGAGCGGCCGGCGGCACCACCGCTAGCGGCGGAGCGGCCGGCGGCACCACTTCTGCCGGAGGAGCGACTGGCGGCACCACCACTACCGGCGGAGCTTCCGGTGGGAGGGGCGGAGTGACCGGCGGCGCAGGCGGAGTCACCGGGGGTAGGGGTGGAACGACCAGCTCAGGCGGCATCACGGGATCGGGAGGCGCGCAGGGCGGGTCTGGTTCCGGGGGCCGATCCGGCGCAGGTGGGTCGATCCCGTCAGGTCCGGCCGTCGCTTTTCCCGGCGCACTAGGCTTCGGCAAGAACGCGACCGGCGGGCGAGGCTATGCCGTCTACCATGTGACCAATCTGGACGACAGCGGCACCGGATCCTTCCGCGACGCCGTCAGCGCGGGCAATCGCATCGTGGTCTTCGACGTCGGTGGCTATATCGTTCTCAAGTCGCCTGTGTCGGTCAAGAGCAACCTGACCATCGCGGGTCAGACGGCGCCTGGCGACGGCGTCGGTGTCATGGCGGGAGAGGTCTCGTACAACGCCTCGACAAACGTGATCACGCGCTACTTCCGCTTCCGCCAGGGCCTGCTCGACTCCGACAGTTCGAAGAGCGGGATCAACCTGCTCGATGCCAGCAACCTGATCTTCGATCACATCTCGCTCGAGTTCGCGCAGTGGAACAACATCGACGCATCGAACAAGAATGCAACCATGACCAACATCACCGTGC
>PMBS01000258.1 GCA_003153015.1 Myxococcales bacterium | reverse complement strand
GCCACCGCTCCGTCGGGCGGTTACTCTGCCACGTGTTGGATGTTCAAATCTGCGTAGCGCTGCTCTTCCGCGAAATACGCCATAGCCGATTCTGCCAACTTCATTCCATTGTGACTCGACGCTAACCAAGAGGGGGGGCCGAAGCCGAACTGATAGTTCGCTGGATCGGTGAACACGCACCTGTTTCGCTCCGCTGAGACGAGTTGAATGATTGATTCCAACAGGGGCGCGACTCCAGGCGCCCACTGCTTAAGTGTTGCTGAGCACGATACTCCATTCATATTGCTTAGAAAAAGGAAGAATTGTGAAAACAGGAGGCGCTCGATGCTGGGTGTCTTCACGCGGTCAACGTCATTTCGCGGATCCAATGCTGCCTTTTGGTTAAAGATTGCGTCCAAGAAGAATAGCACCCGCACGGGCGTGATGTCGATCCCAGTCGCGATAAGCGAAGAGCAGCTCGAAGACCTTACGACACTGATCTTATTCTGCTGATAGAGAAGTTTTAGGAGCTGGTCTGCCGTGACACGGAAATCGTCGAGGATTTTGAGTACCCTCTTCTTGAATGACCCTTTCACGAAGGGCATTTTCAACAGTGATGTTTGGGCAAATTGACGATCGAGGTCGTCGATAGTGGAAATGATCTTAAGCGTCACTTCTTGGTCGAGCATTGGAGTCCTCCTTCAGCAATGGGCTTGGCCGCAAGCAGTATGAAGGCCCTGTGGGCCGCCGGCAAGCTGGTGATCGTCAGCCCAGGTGTTCCGGAGCGTACTCGATTCAAGGGGGGCTGGTGCGCGGAAAAGGGGAAGGCCGGAGCCAAGGCGACGGCCAAACCTTGACGGGAAGGCAACCCGAGAGGATGAACTCGCGACCCTCGACCTGTGGGCGGTCCCACAATGAGCCTTCAGTGGGCAGACCCCGGCCTTGCGGTTACGGCGCTTCGGCCTACTCGAACAGCTCGACCTGGCTGGTTGGCTTGAGGCGGGTTGCGAAGCGGAAGTAGGGCGGCGGCCGTGCCTCGGCCAGGCGCGCTGGGTGGACGCGATCGAGGTAGCACAGATGAGGGACGGTAGGGTTCTCTGACGCTCAAAGACCCCCATAGATTTGACTATGCTCCCGGCGCCGCGCCGCCAGCGTGTCATCGACGCCATCAACCACCTTGGTCCGGCCAACGACGCGGAAGAGCCGCTGCCACCCGATCCCGACTTTGCTCCAGTGTAGTAAACTCCCCCAAACTAACAACCAGGGCAGCGAGATCTGCCGGCCTGCACCCCCGCAGAACTTCAGGCCGGCGACTTTGCAGCCAGCGGGAAATTGCGCGCATGCCTGAGATCACCTATCCCTTCCTTGACCCAGACCTGTCCGTCGATAAACGCGTCGAGGATCTGGTCTCACGGCTCACGCTCGGAGAAAAGGCCCAGCAGATGCTGCATGCGGCGCCCGCGATCCCGCGCCTGGGCGTGCCCGCCTACAACTGGTGGAACGAAGGGCTTCATGGCGTGGCGCGGGCGGGAATTGCCACGGTCTTTCCCCAGGCCATCGGTCTGGCCGCCATGTGGGACACCGAGCGCTTGCACGCGGTGGCGGTGGCAATTGCCGACGAGGCCCGCGCCAAGCACCACGAGTACGCGCGCAAAGGCGACCGCGGCCAGTACAAGGGACTCACCCTCTGGGCGCCCAACATCAACATCTTTCGCGACCCTCGCTGGGGCCGCGGGCACGAGACCTACGGCGAATGCCCATTCCTGACATCGCGCCTGGCCGTGGCCTTTTGCCGCGGCTTGCAGGGCGACCACCCTCGCTACTTGAAGACGGTGGCGACGCCCAAACACTACGCGGTCCACAGCGGTCCCGAGAACCTGCGCCACCGCTTCGATGCCAAGGTCAGCCAAAAGGACCTGCGCGAAACCTACCTGCCCGCTTTCCACGCCTGTATCACCGAGGCCGGGGCCGAAAGCATCATGGCCGCTTACAACCGCACCAACGGTGAGCCCTGCTGCGGCAGCCCCACTCTTTTGCGCCGAATCTTGCGCGAGGAATGGGGTTTTCGCGGCTTCGTGGTCAGCGACTGCTGGGCCATCCAGGATTTCCACGAGAGCCACAGGGTTACCAACAGTTTCGCCGAATCGGCGGCGCTGGCGGTGCAATCAGGCTGCGACCTAAACTGCGGCTGTGCCTACGGTCACATTCCCGCCGCGGTGGCCGCTGGGCTTGTGCGCGAAGAAGATCTCGACACCTGCCTGCGCAGGCTGTTTCGCGCCCGCATGCGCCTGGGCATGTTCGATCCACCCGAGCGCGTGCCCTACGCGTCCATTCCCTATGAGACCAACGACTGCGATCAACACCGAGCCCTCGCCCGCGCCACGGCCTCGGCGTCGATGGTTTTGCTCAAGAATGACCGCGGGCTTCTGCCGCTGCGCAAGGATCTGCGCAGCATCGCAGTCGTCGGTCCCAATGCCTACGACCATCAAGTCCTTTGCGCCAACTACTGCGGAACCCCGTCGCGTACGGTGACCCCGCTCGAGGGAATCCGTGCTGCGGTTTGCGCGCAAACCAAGGTGTGGTACGCCCCAGGTTGCAAGCGACAGGGGACCGGGCTCGATGGCCTGAACTGCGCCGGACACCTGGCCGAAGCGGTGAGTGTCGCTGAGCGCGCCGACGCAGTCGTGCTCTGCCTGGGTCTGTCCGCCGAAATCGAGGGCGAGCAAAGGGACGAGAGCAACTCGGATGGGGCAGGGGACAAAGTGGATCTTGAGCTTCCCGGGCTGCAGCCGCGCCTGCTCGAAAGTATCGTCGCGCTCGGCAAGCCCACGGTGTTGGTGGTCATCTCGGGCAGCGCGCTCAATCTTGGGTGGGCCCACGAGCATGTGGGCGCCGTCATCCAGGCCTTCTATCCCGGTGAAGAAGGCGGCAGCGCCCTGGCCGACATCCTCTTCGGTGACGCCAGCCCTGCTGGTCGCCTGCCCGTCACCTTTCCGCGCTCGCTGGCGGACGTTCCTGACTTCGAAGACTACAGCATGAAGGGGCGCACCTATCGCTATTTGGAAAAGCCCCCGCTCTATCCCTTTGGTTATGGCCTTTCCTACACCCGCTTCCTCTATCAGGACATTGCTGTCTCGCCGGCGTCTGTCCCAGCGGGGGCCAGCGCGTCCGTGTCTGTTACGGTGAAGAATATGGGTAGCCGGCCGGGCGACGAGGTCGTGCAGCTGTACCTGACAGACTTGCAGGCGTCTTGTCGCGTGCCCCATCACAGCCTGCGCGGCTTCTCGCGCGTTCACCTCTTGCCGGGCCAGGCCCGCCGCATTGCTTTCGAGCTTTCTCCGCGCGATTTTTCGCTCATCGACGAACGCGGTCTTCGCGCGCTAGAGCCGGGCCGCTTCCGCGTCAGCGTGGGCGGCAGCCAGCCTGATCCGCGCAGCCAGGAGCTGACCGGACAAACCCCTCTGTCCGCCGAGTTCGAGGTCGTGGGCACGGCCACCGAGTTGCCGTATTGAACCCGATCGAACGGTGTTAGCGCGCCAGGCCGAGATGCGCAGATTGTGCGCTAGTGTGGGCTGAAGCGGCCGGTGTAGTCGCCCAACCAGACTGTTTCAAGGGCCGGGCGTGAGTCTGGTCCTGGGCGTGTCCTAGCGCGGCAACCACGCAGCGCTTGCGCCTGCTTTGACTAGGTGCCCCGCGCAGTACTTGCTGGAAACGAGACATGGTGGGCGGAATCTAACTGGACAGCAGGGAAAGGTGAGGTGGCAGGAA
The DNA here is from genome assembly GCA_003153015.1 of Myxococcales bacterium. GTDB lineage: Bacteria > Myxococcota_A > Polyangia > Fen-1088 > Fen-1088 > Fen-1137. The sequence goes on along the minus strand of PMBS01000258.1, from coordinate 70,497 downwards.
GGGCTTAAGTTCTGGGAATGCCTGCCGATGTCACAAGACCAGAGGAGGGACTGCCATACATGAGTCGAAGAAACGGCGCAAAGGCTGGCAGCCCCGGAGCTACATGATGAACGACCTCGTACCTCACATTCGCGTGGTGGCCGCCGTGATCGAGCAGCAAGGGCGATACCTCATTACCCAGCGACGCCCGACAGGCGTGCTCGCTGGGCTGTGGGAATTCCCCAGTGGCAAAGTCGAGACGGGCGAAACCGACGAGGCCGCGCTCCGACGAGAGCTGCACGAGCGCGTGGGCGTCGATGTGAATGTGGGCGGATCCACCGCCCGCCGCACCCACCGCTACGATGGCTATGTCGTTGACCTGGTTCTCTATCGAGCCAGCATCTCGCCTAGCCAAGAGCCGCGTCCGGTTCGTGTGGCCGATGTTCGCTGGGTAGCGGCCCAAGAACTGGAGAACTACGCCTTTCCCCCGGCTGACCAAGCCACCACCGACTTGCTCCTCGGGATCAACCGCGACACGTGCTTGCTCAAGCCAGGGCATGCGCGGGCCTTGCGTACACAGGCGCAGCAACCTGAGACGCACTAGAGCGCGAGCCGCAAGCTAGTACCGCCTCTCGAAAGTTCGCAGCTGGTTGAGCGGCCGGTGTTACGGCGGCGGAGCCGGTGGCCGGAGCTGGTGGCCGGTCCCGGATTCGGAACCGGATCCGGCTACCGGTCCCGGAACCGGCAACCAGCCACGGATTTCCAAGAATCTGTACTAGTGCTGGCGCGCGGGTGGCTCGTGGCCAACCCGCGGCGCGCCTCCTGCTGATTCGCCACGTTACGCTGCCTGGTTGAAATGCAGCTTGGAAGGGATGTACAATCTCTTCCGCCTGGCACAATGTAGCGTGATCTCGATGCCTGCAAACCGTTTCACCGCGTTTGCTTCCTTGGCCTTGGGTTACCTGCTGTTCGCAGGTGCTTGCGTGGATCTGACGCGTCCAAAGGGATTGGCGAGTGGTGCGGGTGGGCAAGGCGGGACTAGCACAACGTCTTCGGGTACGGCCCCAGGTAAAGGCGGCGCTGGCGGCACGACAGCGATCGGCGCTGGCGGCACGACAGCGATCGGCGCCGGCGGCACGACAGCGATCGGCGCCGGCGGCACGACGGCGATCGGCGCCGGCGGCACGACAACAGGTGGAGCCGGGGCGACAACTGGCGGCGCGAGCGGCGCGACAGCGGTCGGTGCCGGCGGCACGACAGCGGGCGGCGCCGGCGGCACGACAGCGGGTGGCACGGGTGGCGTTGCCACAGGTGGCGCGGGGGGCGTGAGCACGGGTGGCACAGCAACCGGCGGGAAAACCGCAACCGGAGGGAGCACGAGTCCAGGCGACGGCGGAGTTCCGCCGGATCTGCGAACGGCGAACGAGGTTACCGCCCCGGTTGAGGTGGCTCCCCCGCCCGATGCCAAGAAAGATGCGCCCACAGTCCTCGATGTCGCCCCGGATGTCACCCCCGACGTCGCCCGAGTTCCCGATGTCACCCCTGACGTCGCCCAGATCCCCGATGTCACCCCCGACGTCGCCCCCGATGTCACCCCCGACGTTGTCCAAGTCCCTGATTTGCCCCCTGATACCACCACCGTTGTCCCAGGACTTCTCCTCTACTACAGCTTCGACGAGGTCACTGGCACGACGGTCCCTGACAAGTCCGGCAATGGCAACGACGGGACCCTGGTGGCCCCCTTCAGCATCGCCGCAGGCAAGCTGGGAAACGCGCTGGTGCTCACTGGCACCGCGACCTCGGGTGGATACGTGGTAATGCCGCCAGCAATTCTTGCTACGTCCAGCGAGATGACGATTGCCACCTGGTTCAGGATCAACAGCACGAACGCGCCCTATCAGCGGGTTTTCGATATTGGCAGCAGCCCCACGATATCGTCCATGTTTCTCACGCCTACCTACGGTCCCGGCGGCCCCCTTCATTTCACCATCCGGTTTACTCTTTCCGACGGGGGTGTGACCCGGGATGACATCGATGGGACAGCAATTGCCGCGGCTCAGTGGTATCACACGGCCGTAGTGATCGATGCCTCCGGCAACGGACGCCTGTATCTGGACGGTGCTCAGGTCGGCACCACCACGCCCATGAAATTCCGTCCCAGCTCCTTGGGCTCCACTCCCAACGACTGGATAGGGCGTTCGGAGTTTGCCAATCCCTACTTTGATGGCGCAATCGACGAGTTCCGCATCTACAGTCGCGCTCTGAGCGCGGCGGAGATTTCCGCTCTGCGCGACTACACCGGCCACTAGGTCCGTGCTGCACGAAAGCAAGCCGCAGTCGCGGGCGCCATCGGCGGCGGTGTGCAGGTTTCGTGAACTGACCCTTTGCCCTGTGGGGCGGTCGGGGTAGAAAGCTGGCGGGGATGCGGAACAAGCCCGCCAAGAAGAAGCCCTCGAGCCGGGCGACCGGCAAGAGCGACGACCGTTTGCCACCCGCGCCCGCGCCCGAACCGCGAAGGGTTTCCCTGCTCTGGTGGCCCGCCGTAATCTTGACCTGCTGGTCCTTTGGCTTCACCACCATGCAGGGCTCGGATCTCTGGTGGCACCTGGCCGGCGGTCGTTGGATCACGCAGACCCACACTCTCCACTTCACCGATCCCTTTTCCTTCACCTGCCACGGCCGGCCCTGGTTCCATCCCGAGTGGCTGTCGGACGTCATCTTCTACAACTGGTCCAGGCTCTTTGGCACGGCTGCCTTGGTCTGGTGGAAGTGGGGCCTTCTAGTTGCCACCTTCGCCCTTCTCTTTCGTTTGTTGCGGCAGATCTGTGGCGGTTCGGGAAGCGCCTATTTGGCCGTGCTGGCCGCCATTGCCGTCGGGGCGCCCTTTTTCGACATGCGGCCTCAGCTCTACACCTTCCTGGGCTTTGTCGTGGTTCTCTCCTTCGCGCTGCCCTTGTCACGCAAGTTGTGGATCCTCCCCCTGGTCTTCATGCTGTGGGCGAACCTGCACAGTGGTTTCATTCTCGGCCTCGTCACCATCGCGACAGTGCTGGCTATCTCGTTCTTCTACGGCGAGGCTCCCCAACGAGCGGCGTACCTGGGACTGGCTTGCCTGCTTGCCTGTTTCGTCAATGGCAACGGAAGCGAAGCTCTGTTCTGGCCCATCCGATTTGCCCAGGACAGTCACTCGCCCTTTCTTCGCATAGCCGAGTGGTTGCCCCCGTGGGAGCCGGGCGGCATCCGGAGCAAGCTCTACTACCCCTCGATTGCCGCCTTCGCGATGTCGCTTCTCATCGTGGTGGGTGCGCGCGCCTACCGGCGGCAGCCCCGCCTCATTCTCTCCAGCGTGGCCATCGGGCTGGTCACGCTGGTCCTGTCCATCAGGAGCCGTCGCTTCATTCCGCTCTTCGGCATCGCGCAGAGTCTGGTGCTGGCCCCCGCACTGGTGGTGGTCTGCTCCTCGCTGCGTCGGCGCATCGTGCGTGCTCTACCCTGGCTCGATCGACCGCGCGTCTGGCAGATTGCCCTGCCGGTCGCGGCCATGGTCTGGGGCGGCCTGCAACTGGCACCCTTTCCGCTTTCCCGCAACGCCTTCCTCTTCTTGACTGCCGAGGACGCCTTCCCGGTGGAGGCGATGAATCTGGTCGAGACGAACCACCTCGAAGGCAAGCTCTTCGGTTATTACAACTGGGGTGGCTACGTCGATTGGCGAACCGGGGGACGCTTGCAGGTCTTCATCGACGGCCGTGCCGGCACGGCGTTTGACGAGAAAACCTACCGGCAGTACCTGCGGGTCTTGGCCCTGCAGGACGGATGGGATGACGTGGTTTGGGCCTCGGGCGCTGATTTCGTGCTGTGGCCGCAACACAGCCCGCAGCAGATCGAACAGCTTCGCAAGTCCGGGCGCTGGCGATTTCTCTACTCCGACCACGTGGCCACCCTGCTGGCCCGCGCGGACCGCCCCCCGCCCCAGCCCCTTCTCCCCACGCCCGATTCGCCATGGCGGGATCTGACGTTGGGCTGGGCGGCTTTCCGTACCCACGAATACGCCACCGCCCAGGGCCATTTCCAACGAGCTCTGCAACGGATGCCGAACCTGCGCCCGGCGTGTGAATGGCTCGCCGACGCACATTCCATGTCGGGCCGCCTGGCAGAGGCTGAAGCAACGGTTGAGCGCTGTCAGCGGATCTTCCCGGATTCGATGCGCCGCAAGCAACTCCTGGAACTCTTCCGCGCCCGCGCCCGCGGGGCCGGCGGACCAACACCCTAGGGTACGATGTTTCGCTTCGGCATAATCGGCACGTCCCACTTCGCGGTTGCCCGCATGATCCCCGCGATGCAGGCGGGGCAGGACACCAAGGTGGTGGCCATCGCATCGCGCGACGGGCGCAGGGCTTCGGAGGTGGCGCGCGCCCTGGGTGTGAAGAGGGCCTACGATTCCTACCAGGCCCTGCTCGCTGATCCGGACATCGACGCCGTGTACAACCCGCTGCCCAACCACCTGCACGTCCCATGGTCAGAGCGCGCAGCGGCGGCGGGCAAGCACGTCCTGTGCGAAAAACCCATCGCGCTCGACGCCGCGCAAGCCCGCCGGCTGCTCACCGCTTCCGCGCAGAACCGCGTGCTCATCTGCGAGGCTGCGATGGTGCGGGTCCACCCGCGCTGGCTGGCCGTGCGCAATCTCGTCCGGCAAAAAGCTATCGGCGAGTTGCGAGCCTTTGTCGGGACGTTCGGCTACCAGCTCGGCTCGCGCGACAATGTCCGCTACGACCCGACGATGGGCGGCGGGGTTCTGCTCGACACCGGCTTCTACCCGGTCACCATGAGCCGCTTCTGCTTCGATGATGAGCCAACCGCCGTCATGGCCCGGGCGGAGCGCGATCCGGACCGGGGCGTGGACTGCCTGACCAGCGCGATCCTCGAGTTTCCGCAGGGCCACGCAATCTTCACCGTCGGAATGGAAACCTTCCCTGTGCAGCGAGCTCAGCTCATCGGCACCGGCGGCCACATCGAGATGGTCAATCCCTGGAACCCGCCCGGCGACTCTCCCTCGGAGATAGTTGTCAACTCCAGCCCGAGCCTCGAGAAGCCAATGCCCCAGCGTCTGACGTTCGATCCTGTGGACCAGTACACTGTCCTGGCCGAGGGATTTGCCCGCGCTGCGCAAGCCGGCGGCCCCAGCCCCATCCCGCTGGAAGATTCGATCAAGAACATGGCTGTGCTCGATGCGCTTCGACGTTCGGCCGCCAGCGGGCATGCTGAGTTAGTTGGCTAGCTATTTCACCGCAGAGAGCACAGAGAACGCAGAGATCGGATAGGAAGAAGGAGTTCGGACCGGCCCCCACTCCCTTTCTGCTCCGGCTCTGTGGCCTCTGTGGTGAAGAAAGCTGACTACCTCCGGCGACGCCGGGGCCGTGCTAGACTTTGCCCATGCACTTCGGCCTGACAAGAACTCCATTTCGTGAGTCCTGCTCTAGCCTGACGAGAGGCGGCTGGGCCGCGGCTTTGCTGGCGGTGTTGTTGCTTGGTTGTAGTGGCGGGTCCACCGGCTCACCGCAAGGGACCGGTGGGGTGACTGGAACCGGCGGAGACAGCGGCGGACAGATTGGCAACGGTGGCTCGCAAGGAAGCGGCGGCCAGCAAGCATCGGGCGGCCAGGCCGGAACGACGCCTTCCTCCGGTGGTCAGTCTTCCGCCGGTAGTCAATTGGGGTCCGGCGGCCTGCCCGCCTCGGGTGGGCAGACAAGCTCCGGTGGGCAGCCGGCCTCAGGGGGCCAGCCAAGAACCGGTGGCCAGCCTGGCACGGGCGGGCTCGCTTCCTCAGGGGGCGCCTCTGCTGGAGCCGGCGGCAGCGCGACTTTGGCCGGCGGGACGTCTGGGACAGGTGGCCAGGGTGGAAACGCAGGCGCCGGCGGCAGCACCAGCGCCAGCAGCGGTGGCACCAGCGCCAGCGGCGGCAGCACCAGCGCCAGCAGCGGTGGCGCCAGCGCCAGGGGCGGCACCACCGGCTCCAGCGGCGGTCGCATCAGCAGCGGTGGCACCAACAGCACCGGTGGCATCGCCAACGGTGGCACCACCAGCGCCAACGGTGGCACCACCAGCGCCAGCGGCGGCAGCACTGGCGGCAAGCCCGATCCGGGCTCGCTGCCAAGCATCACCGTGCATTTGGCTGGCGATTCGACCATGTCCAATTATGCGGCGACTACTACCCAAGAGGGCTGGGGGCAGGAGTTTGGGCAGTTTTTCGTCAGCAAGGTGACGATTGACAATCAGGCTCAGGGCGGCGCCAATGTGCAAAGCTTCTACTCGGGTAAATGGAAGACCCTCATCGGCAACGTCCAGGCTGGCGACTACGTGATGGCGGCGTTCGGGATCAACGACAGCGGCACTGCGCACGGGCCCGTCACTCCGGCGGATTTCCAGGTGGAGCTCAGCACGATGGCGGATGAAGTCGCGGCAAAGAAGGCCACCTTCATCCCCACGACATCATCCCCGCTGCAGGTGTGGGTCGGCGGCAAGGAAACCAATGATCGGCTACAGCCGTATTGTGACGCGACGATTGCGGTGGGAAAGGCCAAGGGCCTGTTGGTCGACGATCTCAACGCGCGCGGAATCGAATACTACAACTCGATCGGCCAGTCAGCCGCGGCGGCCCTCACCTTCAACGGTGACAAGGCACACTTCGACAAGGCGGGCGCCACAGCGATGGCCCAGCTTGCCGCGCAAGAACTGACTCGCATCGGCAGTCCGTTGGCAGCCTACTTGAAGTAGCCAGCGACGTCTGTGTGCCCGACTACCGCCGACGACGCCGACGGTGGACACGGCCCCGCGAAGCTGGCGCGGGTTCCTCGCGCGTGGTCGCATCCGTTTCCGGCCCGCCGGAGGCAGAGGCACCCACGCTGGCCAGGGCTAAGCGGCGCTGGGAGATGAACTCCCAGGCAATCGCGATGAACACAATCAGCGTGGCCACCGACATCAGGGTGTACTGTTCATCGAGCCAGGTGGGCATGCCCTTGATTGGTGCCCACGCCGCGAACTGGGTGAAGGCGGTGAGCAGCAACAGGCGAAAAGCGAGTCGTTCGCTCTTCAGGCATAGCAAGGCCACGACAATGATGAAGGCGTAGTAGTAGCAAGTCAGCTCGACCCCGAAAGAAATGAAGGTCGCCGACAACGCCAAGGCAGCCCACGGTTCGACCTCACGCACGGCAAAACCCAGCAACACCAGGAAGGCGACCACCGCGGCAAAATACACGGGCTGCGACCGATGGAAACTGTCCAACCGCGCCTGCTTCCATTTCGCCCAGGGATCGGTCTGCCCCTCGCTGCGCATCATGCGACCCGCCTCTGAGGGCCGGTAGGCCACCACCGTGCGCAGACCCATGTTGTTGGTCAACGCCGTCCCTGAGTGCTTCATCGTGTTGCGCACGAAGTCCTGGTAGGTGCTGGCGCGCCCGACCACCGCCATGCCTGCCGGAATCAGCAAAGCCGCGCCCAAAGCTGCACCGGCAAAGAAACGCATATAGGTTGGAGGGAGCTTGCGATGCCGGACGATGTGATAGGCGGCAGCCAACACGGGCGCGACGAAGAGGAAGATGGGGAACATGCGCAACAGGGTCGAGTAGGCCAGGGCCAAACCTGCCGCAATCGGGTGTTGCTTCTTGAGCAGGCACACGCTCGCGATCATCCAGAACAGCCAGTCCCAGCGCAAGAATGCGCCCCCGGTCCAATAGAAGCGCGAGGGGAAGTTGGTGGCAAAAACCAAGAGCGCGATCGCCAACACACGCCAACTGAACGCCCACGCAATCATCAGACACCCAGCGGCCAAATAGACAGAATCCAGCGAATTCAGGATGTAAACTTGGGTCTTGCTGGCAGGCGCCAGGTTGGCGAGCAGCGAACCCGCGATGTTCCACACCGGGGTGCCGTTGTAGCCATGGTCGGTCTGCGCATCATCCCAGCGGCGCGCGTTCTCCAGGGTGCGGAAGTAGACCAGGTCGCGCTGGAAGGACTCCCAGCGCTCAGGGGTGAAATGCTGCTTGCAGCGTTCCGGATGCGCCAGAATGTCGGCGGTGGTCTCCAGGATATTGGTGCGCAGGTTGGTGAGCTTGCGCATCTCGACCCGGCGGCGCAGCGATGGCAGCTCGGAGTCCGCCACTGCCACGCACTCGTACAGCCGATCATAGCTCAACTCGCGCGAGTACTTCGACCCGATGTAGTAGTGAAAGGTGTCCCAGCCGTGAATAAAATTGGGAAAGTGGAAGTAACCGAAGTTGAAGTAGGTCAGAAACGCCACCAAGCCCAGCACGGCCAGAATGGCACGGCGAGCTTTCCCGCCAATCTTGCCAAGCCCGAGCGCGGTGGCCAAGTACTGCACAGACCGAATGACCGGGTCGAAGATGCCGGTAGCCTTCTCCTTGGGCCTAATGGCAGCGCCTCTCGACACCCATCGGTCCCACCACAAAAAGAGCAGCCCGATCAGGGCTAGCACCAACTCCCAACGCGCGCTGGCGATGTCGTCCCAATAGGTCTTGGGCACCACGGTGGGCGGGGCGTTCCCCACCCGCATCTGGGCTGGGAACGGAGTGGGTTTCTGGCAATAGGCTGCGACCTCGGAAACCGAGAAAGAGGTGTCGCCCACCCCCTCGCCGACGCGCAGGTAGCGCAGCGCCACGCCTCCGGTCTCGATGGTGCGCAGGCGCAGGCCGTGGTTGGGCACCGGGAAAATGTGTCCCAGCACGCGGTAGTCGTGGCCGTCGAGCGAGCCCCACGCCGTGTACCTGTCGTTGGCGTCGGCCTGGATAGCCAGCGCGTTCACCGTGGTGGGCGCGCCCAAGTCCCAAGTCACGGTCGCCGCGCCGGTGTCGAACAGCACCGCCAGCGGGGCATCCCACAGCGCGCCCTCGGGCGCCAGGGTCTCGTCGGTGAGAAGGGCCAGATCGCGGCGCGTGTCCTGCCAGCTTGTGGGTCGCCGTCCAGACAACAGATTTCCGGCCGGACAGGCCGCTAGCAGCGAGTAGTCTTCCGCGCGGGCCTGGGGTGCGGCAAGAACGCCGGCTAGGAACGGCAACAGGGCGTAAGGACCGCGCGACATTGAAGCTTCAGTCTAGCCTGTCCAGCGCCTGCGCATAGCCGCTTGCGAACGCCCGTGTGTAACCCCACGCACTCACGTAGCTGGCCAGCAGGCCCAGTCCGATGGTGAGATAGGCGGAATATCCTAGGTACGGCTCCCAAGCGGGCAGCAACCCCGCAATGGACAGATAGGTGGGCAAGAAGCTCCACATGATGAGGTTGGACTTGGCCTTACCCGCGAGGCTGCTGGGGATGTTCATGTGCGCCGCTGCCATGAACCGCCGCACCGAAGCCACCCAGAACTCGCGCAGCAGGTACGCACAGATGACCAGCGGCGGGAAGAAACCCTGAACTGTGGCTATGATAATCAGGAATGATTCGTAACAAAGGTCACAGAATTGGTCGAGGATCTCGCCCAGGCGCGTGACCTGTCCGGTGCGGCGGGCGACCCAGCCGTCAAGATAGTCGGTAACGCCCGCCACGATTGACAGCACGATGCCCCAACCGTGGGAAACATAGAAGTAGACGACAGCGCCAAGCAGGATCAGCAGAATACGCGACAGCGTGATGACGTTGGGCACGGTGCGGATGTCACGCCTGATGGTGGATCCCATGCCATTTGCATAGCCCGACTCGAGTTCCGAGGCAATCTACTCTGGCGTCGTCCTGGCAATGATCACGCAAGACGAGGCGACCCTACCTAGAATACCTGGCGGAAACCGAATGACATGCGGCCGGGCCAGCCTGCGGGCATGCCAGGCGCTGGCCGCAATGGGAAGGCCCAGTCAGCGCGCAGGGCGTAGGTATTGAGCTGCGGGATGAGCAGGCGCAGGCCAAAGCCCACGTCGTCGTAGAAGGTCAGGCTGCTGGCCTCAGGGGCCGCGTCGCCAGCATCGAAGAACAGCAGGCCGCCGAGGCGCAGGAACCCCAGTTTGAGCGCCATGGTGCGCGCCTCGATGTGGCCGATGAACTCGGCACCGCGGCCGCTGAACTTGCTCACCGGATAGCCACGCAAACCGGTGTCGCCGCCCACGACGAAGTAACGCCTGCGTGTATTCTCGGAGAGAAAACCCAGGTTGCCCGCCGCCACCACGCGAAAAACCCGCGCCAGCACAGGCGTGGCCAGGGTGGCCCGACCCTGGACAAGTTGATCCGTCACCTGGTCGCCCGCCACGCGAGCTTCCCAGGAGCCGCCCACGCTCTGCAGGCCGCCCCACCAGTCCGCGGCAAGGTCGAGTGAGGTTTGAAATAGACTGAAGTCCTTGTCGGAGCCCAGCAGGGTGCTGGCCCGACCGGCCTTGAGCGAGAGCGAAGGCCCCAGTCGTATGTCCTCGCGAAAATCGAAGGTGTTGAGATCGCGAAAGGTCCGATAGCGGGGCGTGAATAGCTCGTAGCGCAGGAACGGGTCCGAGACGCGCTCCGAGAGCGGGAAGACCTGCTGGGCAAATCGCGTGCGCTCCGATGCCCCGCAGGGATAGGGGAAATCGGCCAGGAGTGACGGCCGCGTGAGATTCAACTCGTAGCCCAAGCTGATGCGCTGGATCAGGGTCGGCCGCGGGAATGAACGCGTGACGGCCGAGCTGAGTGCCATGGTGCGCAGCCGGTACTCCGAGAGAACAGATTCTGCCGCCGACTGCCCGGAAGGATCGCCGACGGAAACCGAACGGAGGGTTGTCCCCGAGAACTGGCGTTGGACGCCGTCGAAGTGACTGAAGTCCGCGGTGGCGCCCCAGCGACGCGCCAGGGCCCAGAGCGGATACTCCAGGTGAAAGAGCGACGAAGTGCCCTCCTGCGGTCCCGCCGCGATCTCGTCGATCTGGCGCTTCCAGATCCAGTAGAAAGCCGCTTGCAGCTTGAGGCGCGTGCCCAGAATGTTGGGATCGATGTAGTTGGGCCCCAAGTACATCTTGCCTTGGTCCATGGTGAACACGGCGGCCAAGTTCTTGCGCCAGCCGAAAAGGTTGTTCTCCGAGAGTGAGGCCGTGTAGTAGAGGAGGTGGTTTGGCTGGGCTTCGTAGTCCTGGTTGAAACGCAGGCTCCACACGTCGCGGGTCACGATGAGCACGTCGACCATCCCTGGCGTCGCGGACTTGACCGGCAAGACCGCCACCACGTTCGACAGCGTGGGATCCTGCAGGTTGCGTGTGGTCTCCTCGACCAGATCCTGGTCGTAGCGGTCGCCCGCCTGCACCAGCGATTCGCGCCGGATATGGTGCTCGCGCGTGGTGCGGTGAAAGATGTTGGCCCAAACCAGCGGGACTCGTTCGCGCGCCAAGAAGACGTCCAGGTTCACCACCTGGACCGCGCCGATAGTCTTCCCCTGTGGCGCGGGCTCGATGGTCAGGCCCCGCAAGGCGAGGGCATCGTCCACCGCTTGCCGTTCCAGCTTTCCCAGATCGGCATAGCCAGCCGCCGCGGCCGAAGCCGGCACGAGGAGAAGCAAGCACAGCCAAGCGCCGCGCATGGGCCGTGATTGTACGCGTGAAACCATTCGCGCGGCTGGTGCGCATCTTGCGCGCCGCATTCCGCCAAGGAAGATCAAGTACCGCGCTGTCTGCTTGCGAGGAAAACGTGACAAACCGAGCACTTCAGGCGACCATTCTGCCCGCAGCCGGAAAGCAAGCCGGTGTATCCACAACCAGCCACATGTTGGCTACAAATGGGAGGGATTTCGCGATGAGAAAACTACGAGGAATACTAGTTGCTGGCCTGGCCATGGGGGCGTTCTTCGGCGTGCTGACGTCGGCGCACGCTCAGACCCCAGCCTATGGCCAGACCCAAGCGCCGGCCTATGGTCAGACCCAAGCGCCGGCCTATGGCCAGGCCCCGGCCCCAGCGTATGGCCAAGCCCCGGCTCCGGCCCCAGCCCCAGCGTATGGCCAAGCCCCAGCGTATGGCCCAGCCCCGGCTCCGACCTATGTGCAGGCTCCGGCTCCGATCATCGAGACGCCACCACCGCCTGTGACCGCACCCAAGGCACCAATCTCTGATGATATGTCCGGAGCAGTAGGCGTTGGCGTGGGCGTTGTAGCGGGGAATGAGTTCATCAAGCCCGACGGCGCAGTGGCGGCCCTAAGGTACTGGATCAATGATTCTCTCGCGCTGGCGGCACAACTGAGATTCACCATCAGCACGGCCAAGAATACCGATACGAGCTGGAATCTCAGTCCGACTGCCATGATTCTATTCTCGCCGAAGAAGGTGCTCTCAACCCGCCTGCTGATCGGCGTTGGATTGGGCGAGACTACTGACAAAACTCCTCCGGCCGATGTGACCGTTGGCCTCACTGTACCGATCTTCCTCGGTTTGGAACACTCCTTCGCCAGGTGGTTCGCCATGGGCATCGCCATGCAGGACAACCTCGTCAATTACACCAATGGTACGAACACGTATACCTTCGACATCAGCTTTAACACCACGAAGTACTTTGGTTCGCTTTTCTTCTACACGGACTAGATCAGGCGTTGCCTGAGCACAGGCTTTCGCAAAGCGGGATCCTTAGGGGTCCCGCTTTTTCTTATCCAGGCTGTGAAGGGGAGCACCCTGCGAGCGCGTCCACCACGGCCTGGCCGGCCTGGATCGTCGTCACCGCCGGGATCCCCGGCAGTGACACGTCGGCAGTGAGCACACCGCGATCGATGGCGCGGTAGACGGCGCGCTCGACCGCCGCGGCCTCTGTCTCCAGCCCCAGTGAGTAGCGCAGCAGCATGGCCACGCTCAAAATGGTGGCATAGGGATTGGCGATCCCGCGGCCCGCGATGTCGGGCGCACTGCCATGGATGGGCTCATACAGGCCGCGCGGGCCGTCGCCAAGCGAAGCCGAGGGCAGCAGTCCCATGGATCCAGCCAGCACCGAGGCTTCGTCAGTGAGGATGTCGCCGAACATGTTCTCGGTCACGATCACGTCGAAGCTTGCCGGCCGCCGCGCCAGGTACATGGCGCAGGCGTCGACCAGCACATGTTCAAGCTGCAAGTCAGGGTATTCCTTGCGCACGAGCTGGTCGGTGATTCGGCGCCACAGACGTGAGCTCTCCAGCACGTTGGCCTTGTCCACCGAGGTGAGTTTTTTGCGCCGGCCGCGCGCCAGCTCGCAGGCGCGCCGGACCACGCGGCGAACCTCGTCGCTGGTGTACACGCACAGATCGCTGGCGCGATCGGGCTCGCGCTTCTTTTCGCCAAAGTAGATGCCGCCGATCAGCTCGCGCACGACCAGCAGATCCACACCCTTGAGAACTTCGGGCCGCAGGGTGGAGGCGCCCACCAGTTTGGGGTGGATGGTGACGGGCCGCAGATTGGCGTACAGGCCCAGCTCGCGCCGTATCGCCAGCAGGCCCTGCTCGGGACGCACATCGGCCAGGGGATCGTCCCACTTGGGGCCGCCCACCGCGCCCAGCAGAATGGCGTCGCTGGCACGCGCCATTGCGAGGGTTTCGGCCGGCAGGGCGGTGCCCGTGCGATCGATGGCGATGCCGCCCAGAAGTCCGTCGCGCAGGGTGAACTCGTGGCCGAATTTCGTGCCGACAGCGCGCAACACGCGGGTCCCCTCGGCGGTGACCTCGGGTCCGATGCCGTCGCCGGCGAGAACCAGTATCGAAGCCTTCATGGGCCGCACGTCTACCACACCATGCGGTCAGTCGTCGGCCCTTCGCGGTCATGACGACAGACTGAGCGATCCGGAAGTTCACCACAGAGAGCACAGAGGGCACAGAGGCCGGAAAGAAAGGGGTCCGGATCCGGGTCCGAACCCTTCCTTCCTTCCTTCCTTCTGATCCGTCTCTGCGATCTCTGTGCCCTCTGTGGTGAAATCCGGCTGCCCCTTGCCGGTGCCCCCCGTTAGTCGCTGATGCCCTCTTTGAGGTAGTGCGGATTGACCGCAAGCGACAGTTCGAAAGGCTCGCCGTAGAGCAGCCGATAGTGCGCGTACACGGCCAACACGCGCTTGATGTACTCGCGGGCCTGATCATAGGTGACCAGCTCCACGAATTCGTCGAGCGGTCGGCTCCCCCATTGGTCGCACCAGCGCATCATGGCGTGCGAGCCGGCGTTGTATGCGCCTGCGGCCAGGGCGATCTGCTCGCCGAATCGCTTGAGCAGCCCGCCCAGATACGCGGCGCCGACGCGGATGTTGACCTCGGGGTCAAAAAGCTCGTCGGTGTGGAGGGACACACCCAGGTGCTCGGCTACCTCCTGGCCGGTGGACGGGATGAGCTGAAGCAGCCCGCGCGCATCCGAGGGTGACACCACGTGGGGTAGAAACGACGACTCCTTGCGCATGACCGCGTAGACGAACAGGTCGGGCGCGCCCGCGGTCGAGGCCTGCGGTTCCACCATGTCCCGGAAGGCGCGCGGATAGGCGGCCTGCCAGAAGAGGCGTGCGGGCCCGGTCGGTGCCGAGACCAGGGCCGAGGCGCCGTGGTTCTCGGCGAGTCGAAGCGCCTGGTGGAAGGCGCGCATGCGCGGGTATTCTTCCAGGAGCAAGGCCGGCCCGCGCGCTTTGCCCATGTGTTGCAGCACGCTCGCTTCTGCCCGCCCCAGCTCCTCGCCCGCTTCCACGTCGAGCCCGGCGGCGAGCAGCTCTTGCGCGCGCTCCAACGCTGGATCGCGTCCGGGCTTGCCATGCGCCTCCGGCGCCGGGAGCGACGAAGGCGGCAACTCGATCTCCACCTTCTCACCTGCTTCGCGCAGTCGCGCCGCAGCCAGCAGGCCGTAGTAGCCGAGCGGCGAGTGGTGCACGCACTCGCGCAATTGACGTCGCGATTCCTCGGCCAGCCCAGCCTGGGCCACAAAGCGCGCCCGCCAGTAGCGCACGCGCATGGCGGTGTCGTTGTTCTTGTGAGAAAGGCGCTCGCATTGGTCCAGCGCACGCAGGGCCTCGGCCGGCTCGCCAAGCAGATGGTGCGCCAGCGCCAGATACCAGGCGGCGTCGTCGGCAAACGAGCTGTGCGGGTAGCGCGCCAGGGTGGCCTGCAAACCGGGCAGGGCCTCGCGGAAATGGCCGCGATTGACATCCAGCCAACCGGAACGGAACTGGGCTTCGGCCGCCCATTTCGAGGTGGGGTAGCGCTCGACCACCTGGCGATAGCCGGCTATGGCCTCGTCGTTGCGGTCAATGCGGGAAAGCGCACGCGCACCGTGAAACGCCGCAAAGGCCGCTTTCTCGCCGGCTAGCTCGGGCGTCACCCTCTGCAACAACGCCGCCGCGCCGGCATAGTCGCGTCTCATCTTGTACTTGGCCATGCCGATGGCGAAATCGCGCTCGGCTGCCAGATCCGCAGGCAAGGCCGCGGGCAGCAGGGCCAGCTCGTCGAGCGCGGCCTGATACTCGCGGTTATCGGCCAACTTGTCGGCACGGCGCAGCCGCTCGCGCGGCGAGAGCGCTGCAGCCTCGGGTGCCGCCGCTGTCGGGGCGCCGAGAGCCGCGGCTCGCGTGACCGCCTCGGCGGCCAATGGGTGGGCGGGAAAGTCCAGGTGCACCTCCAGAAAGAGCCGACGTGCCTCCTGGGCAGCGGTTCCACCCTGCGGCGCCGCTCTCTCAGCAGAGAGCTCTGCCAGACGAAAACGCGCCACCACTGGATCGGTTCCCGGTGTCTTCTGCGCGACTAGGTTCCGGTAGGCTACCGCAGCCTCGCCTCGCTGGCCTTGCATCCACTCGCAGTCGGCTGCGCGCCAGGCTGCGATGCCAGCGAAACGCGACGGCCGCAACTTGGCCAGTTCGGAAAATGCGGCACGCGCCTTGGCATAGGCGCCGTCGTAGAAAAGGCTTTCGCCGAGCAGGTACAGGGCATAGTCCCGGTTGCGCGGCAGCCTGCGCGCTAGCCCGTCGAGCGCGCGTGCCGATTCGTGGTAGGCACCCGCGCGCAAGGCGAGAAAGCCACGCGCTAAGTCGGCCACCGGACCGCGCGCCGGCGGCCCGGTTGCGGCAGCGGCTAGGAGAACGAAAACGCCCAGCGTCGAAATCGCCATGAAGAAAATCACTATATCGCGATTGCGGCACGAAACCGGAAGACCTGCCTGCCGATACTCCCATACGTCAGGCGAGGCGGTGATTGACCCCCCGCTTGGAAGGTGAAAGAACAAACTCAAGGCCGCCAAAGGCAAGGAGGCAAGAACCACATGGGCAGCGTCAACAAAGTAATACTGGTTGGAAATCTCGGGGCTGACCCCGAGCTCAAGTACACGCCGAGCAACCGGCCGGTCTGCCATCTGAGCGTCGCGACCAACGAGGTGTGGAAGGACAAGAGCGGCCAGAAGCAAGAAAAGACCGAATGGCACCGGGTGAACGTGTGGGGCGATCAGGCCGAGAACTGCTCGAAATTCCTCTCAAAAGGCCGCATGGTCTATGTCGAGGGCCGGCTGCAGACTCGTTCCTGGGACGACAAGGAAGGCAAGAAGCGCTACAGCACGGAGGTGGTCGCCGACCGCGTGGTGTTCCTGAGCGGTGGTGGCGCAGGGGCGGAAAATGGCGGTGGTGGCCGGCGCTCTGGCGGCGGTCGTCCGGGCTGGGGTGAGGAGACACAGCAGCCGCCCAGCGAGGCCAGCGACGGGGGCGCTACTCCTCCGCCGCCGGGTGACGACGAGATTCCGTTCTAGATTTCGCGACAGCAAGACTGTCGTCCGGTCTCGCTGACGCGTTGGGGTACGCTAAAGGAGCGGGGCGATCCGCCGTTTGATATGATCTTGACGGATCGTGCTGCGAAGGATCTTTGCTCTCTTGGCGATGCTTCCGCCGTTGTGCCTGTCGGCCAGCGGTGGGGGCGTAGCGCCTGAGCAACAGGCACCGCGGCATCTCTCGGCCAGTTCTGAAGCCAGCGGCGAGCTTGCCGGCCAGGCTAGTCGCGTGGGGAGCGGGCGAGCTTTGCTCGCCGCGGACCATCGCGGGAGGGTTTGGGAACCCTCCCAGGGTTCCCATGTCAACGATCTGCGCCAGAGCTTCGCAGCCGAGCCAGGTGCGCGGGTGCGTGCGTCCACGTCGCCCACCACCTTTCCTCGCTACCTGGTTCCGCTGCCGGGTGAAGTGCCAGCCGCCGCAGCCAACCTGCCTGGCGAGCGCCTGGTGCTGCTCACCTTCGACGATGGCCCAGACCTGCAGGGCACGCCGCTCATTCTGGACGAATTGGATCGCCGCAACTTGCGCGCGGTGTTTTTCGTGATGGGCCAACACATTGTGCGCAACCGGCCCGAGGATCTGGCGCGGCGCGATCTTCTGCGCAAACTGGCGGTGCATGGGCACCACGTGGGCAACCACACCATGAACCACAAGGATCTTTGCCGGAACCCCGACGCCCTGGCTGAAGAGGTCGACCGCGCCGCTGAACTCATCACCTATGCCACCGGCGTGCGGCCGCTGCTTTTTCGCTCGCCCTATGGCGCCCGTTGCCACTCGCTCGATCGGGCGCTGGCTGAGCGCGACCTTGTCCAGGTGGGCTGGAATGCGGACCCGCGGGAATGGCGAGGCAACAGCGAGAACGCGATCGCCACCTATGTCACCAGCCTACTGGCCCGCGCCACCGCGCCTGTGATCTTGCTCCTGCACGACAAGAACATGGCCGCCGTGCAAGCCCTGCCGCGCATCCTCGACTGGATCGAGCGAGAGAAAGCGCGCGTGGCGCGGGAAGGCGGCGTGCCCATCCGCATCGTGGACTACTCCGTGTTGCTGCCCGAGCAGCATACGACGCCTCAAGCGCGTTCGCTCACGCGCTAGGTTCCAGGGCCAGGCAAGCTCCGACCGAGGTGAGCCGGGACTGGGCTGAGCGACGCACCGGCAAAGGGGCTTCGCAACGGCCGGTCTTCGTGCTACCGATCATATATGCCCGAGCGAAAGGCACGTGCCAAAGCGGCGGTGCAGGCGTCCAGCCAGAAGATCGAAAAGATGCTGGGGGACAACCCTGCCTACCGCAAAGTTGAGGAAGGCTTCTTCGTCATCAAGCAGGGGTCGTCGCGCGTGATGATTCGCGTGCACCCATGGAAAGACCACGCGGTGATTCGCCTTGCCGCTCAGTTGGTCAAGGGCGTGAACATGGAGGCGCCGCTGGCCCTCGAACTGCTGGAGTTGAATGCGGTCTTGCGCTTTGGCTCGTTCGCCTATGTGCCGGCCGGTGATGCCGTGATCCTTTGCTACACCCTGGTCGACCGTGAGCTGGCCTCGCGCGAGGAATTCTTGGAAACCATTCGCGACTTCGCCTTCGTGGCCGACGAGTACGACGATCGCATCGCCTCCCGCTACGGTGGCCAGACCATGGAAGACCTGCTGGAAGAAAGCGTGCTGGAGCAGTTGCGCGAACCGGGGGGCCCCGAGCCGCGCTAACAATCACGGCTCTTGCGGCGCGGATCGCAGCATCTGCGCGTGCATCCCACCGCTGGAAAGCCCTATTGATCCGTGGTAGCGCGCCGGTGGCTGGCACCAGAACCTCGACGGACCAGGGGAAATGGACCTACAGTTTGGCGTACTTCGCTGGCGGCGAGTTGCTGGTGTGGAGTTCGGGCACGACGATCTACGCGTGGGAAACCGTGTACGGCTCGGGGCTTCCCGTCATCAGCTCCACGCGCGGAGAACTGCGCGCGAACTAGAGCTCCTCCTGCGTGCGCACAGGCTCCGGGATAGCCTGGCACTGCCCCTCGATGCAGTCGACGCGGAACCATGGGATGGGGCGCTTGGGATCAAGCGGTGGGCATTTCGCGCACTTGGGCCGTGGGCCGCCCTGCTTGGGCTTGGGATCGAGGCGGGCTGGCGGATGTTTCCGGCACTTCGCCTCGAGATCGACCAGCGCCCGCCCGTTGAGGGCCACAGGCGGGCTTCCCGGGCAGCGGCCACACGCGGTGCAATCGAAGTTGGTCAGGGTACAGTCGTCGGCATCCGAACAGGTTCGGGCACGGTCTGACGCGGTTGCGGCCGCGGCCTCACGACGCAGGGAAGACCCGATTGGCGGGATGACCTGGTAGAAGTCGACGACGGCTTGGCAGCGGTTCGCTACGCAGGCGGCTCGGTAAATGCGCGCAGCGTTCCGAAGCAGTGTGGACGGGCAGGGCGAGCATGCCGGCATCGGCCCCCTGGCAAGTTGAGAACCGCGAGCGAGCCGAGCGGGCGGATGTTTCTTGCATTCCTCTTCGACACGCTTGAAGCCCCGGGGCGTGATGGCGAGCGGCGGCGTGTCCGGGCAGGGGCCGCACTCCGAGCAATCGAAATTCGTCACCACGCAGTCCGCGTCCGCCTCGCAGCGCAAATCATCGGCCGAGGCTCGCCGATCGACAGCGGCGATGGCCAGGACGCAAGTGAGGAAGACGCGGCCCGAAGTCCGCTGTCCCGCGAGATGTCGCCTGCCTGAAATGGCCATGATGAGTCAGCCCACCGGGACGATAGCATGGGACGATTGCTGGACAGTTCCCCAACACGCGCATGATCACAGCCGAAGTGCTCGCGGGACTAGCCGCCGCTGCCGCCGTCATCACCGGCCTGCTCTTCATTTTCGAGGGCCAACCCGTGAACGTGGCGCCGGTGGTGGGAGGGATGACTGGCGCACTGGCAAGGGTGGGGTTCTGATCATCCAGCGGCAGCGCGCTCAATACGAGTGTATGTAGGCAAATGAGGGCCAAGGTCCTACCTTCTCAAGTAGACAGCCATTTGGGATTGTGAATGCCGCAAGAAGCTGTCGCTGCTTTTCTGCACAACCTGCAGCTAGATGAGGTACTAATTCGCTGGTGTCCTGCGGGTTGGGGTTTCCCGATCCTGGGGCCAAGACTGTTTTCGATCTGACTTAAGGAGGTCCTCGAATGACTTCTCGTGTAGCAAATGGCAATGATCTTCTTCGCCTGCTCCTCCTGCCAGCCTTGGCAGTAGGGCTCGCGGTTGGGTGCTCGCCCGCCAAGGGCAGCGGCGGCGAAAATTCTGGCGGTAGCAGTGGGCAATCCAGCGGCGGCAATTCTGGCCAGACCGGCGGCAGCAAGTCTGGCGGCACCACCAGCGCGACTGGCGGGAACAACAACCCCTCCGGCGGCACAACCACCTCCTCCGGCGGCACAACCACCTCCTCCGGCGGCACCAACCCCTCCGGCGGCACTACGAGTTCGACCGGGGGAAGCACCGTCAACCCGGGTACAAATCCGCCTGGGTGGTGGCAAACCTCGGACTGGGGTGTTACGTCGGCAAACTGGCACGGCTGCGTGTGGACAGGCGTCGACTGCAAGTCTAACTGTTCTGCCGGCATCGTCGCCGTCCCGAGCAGCACGACGTCGATCACGCCCGCAGATTTTACGGCCGCTACCACGGAAGGCGGCCCGTACGAGGTCACTGGCACCGTGTTCAACGACTACAACTCGGTAGCTCTTCTCGGGTTCGACCTGACCGACACGCCGAATGGCGACACTCAGCAGTGCAGCAACGCGAAACGCAACCCCGCGGCAGATGGACCACCCGCGGTAGCGATGCCCTCTGGCAAGACCGGCATTGCGATCAACTGGAGCGCAAAAATAGCGCCAGTCACCTCGTTCCGCATCCAGATTCAAGGCGTCAAGGGCGCCACCGATCCGACCAATCGGTGGTGCGCGACGATTACAGATGCGTCGGGACCAAGCTTCGTCAAGTTCTCGGACTTCTACCCATCGTGCTGGAATGTAGGGACGGCGAATAGCCCCGGCACAGCTTACGCTGGCCAGCCCATAGACGCTGTGGTCTTCCTCGTGCCTGGCACAATCACCGCAAAGGCGCCGTTCGATTTCACGATCGTCGGCTTCGCGCCTGGCACCAGCGTCGCAGACGCACCTGGTAAGGTTGCGGCATGCGGTACAACGACCGGCACGGTTGGCTCCACCACGCAACTGTCTGGTCAGGCGTCCATTGATGCGGCGACTCAACGTGCGGCGGTGACCGGAACGGACTGCAAGAAATACATCATCAACAACAACAACTGGGGCAACGAGAGCGGTACCTATCAGTCCCTTAGCTACACGGGCAACAGCTTCACGGACACGGTCACCAGCGGCAGCGGTGGCGGCGCCAACGTGGTGTCGTTCCCATCGATCTACATTGGAGCCAACGGCCAGATTGGCGGCGGCACGTTCAACACATGGTCTGACAGCGGCTTGCCGAAGCCGATCAGCGGCATCAAGAGCGCCCAATCCACGTTCAAGTGGTCCGGTGGCAGCAGCGGGGGCAACTACAATGCAGCCTACGACATCTGGTTCGCCAAGAACCAACCCACCCCGGGCAGCTACAACGACGCCGTCTCTGGTTTCATCATGATCTGGCTCTACAAGCCAGGGAGCTCCCAACCCATCGGTAGCAGCGGCAACACTCGCTCCGCGACCATCGGTGGCCAACAGTATGACGTCTGGCGTGGCCCCCGCGTTGGTGCGGCCACGGGCACCGATGGCAACGGACGTCCGGTCATCTCGTACGTCGCCAAGAGCACCACTAATAACTTCTCCGCCGATCTGAAGGCTTTCTTCGATGATGCGGTGGCGAACGCCAGTGCCGATATGAGTGCTGGCGGAACCAGCCAGGCCTTCGCGAATAGCTGGTACCTGACGGATGTTTTCGCTGGCTTCGAGATCTGGAACGGCGGTGACGCCAAAGGTCTGCAAGACACCTTCACCTGCGTAATCCAATAGCGGGCTCCTGCCGCTAGCAAGAAGGGCCGCGCGGCACACGCCTCGCGGCCCTTTTGCTATCTGCTTTGCGTGGCTGCTTGAGATAGATTGCAGCCATGGCATCCACGCGTCAGTCTATCCCTCTCAGACGGCGGCCCTTTGATATGGTGCTGCTGGGTTTCTTTGGCATCAACCTTCTCCTCGTCACCTACGTGATCAGCCTGGAGCAGATCGTCATCGACACGCCTTTTGCCTACGCCCCGCCTCTCTGGCCGCCGCAGCCGCTGCTGACGGTCATCCACTGGTGGGAGAAAACGTTTGATCCCTTGCTGTGGGCGCGGCCGGCCTGGTACCGCGCGACCATCTGGCTGGACGTGCTGGTGTTCGGCCCCTTCTACGCCGTCGCGCTCTATGCGTTTGGCCGCGGCCGCGACTGGATCCGCATCCCCAGCATCATCTGGGCGTCCATCATGTTCACCAACGTCTTCATCATTCTATTCGATGAGCTGCGTGGCGCCCACGCCAGCCCGCACCCAGTGGTGGTGGTGATGGCCAACGCCGCGTGGTTGCTGGCGCCCTTCATCGTGGGTTGGCGTGTGCTGCGCAAGCAACACCCGTTCACCGAAGAGGGTGCATGATCGCGTGGAGAGCCCGCCGGCCTTCGGGACGGACAGCCCACCCTGCCCACCCCGCGCGCTTTCGCGCGCGCCCTCGCCGGCGGCGCACCATCTCGGGAGGGGTGGCGAGGCCGAGCGCGAGGGCGCGAGCGCAGCGAGCGGGGGTGGTGGGGAAGGTGCAGGTCCCGAAGTCCCCGCAGGGGGAAGCGAGCGGGGTGGGGGTGGCGGGTGGGGGGCCGAAGGGCGAAGCGAACCCTCTCAGGGTTCCCATATAAATGGACTTTCGCGAGCGCTACGGCCCGTACGCCCTGATTGCCGGCGCCTCGGTGGGACTGGGCGAGGCCTTCGCGCGCCGCCTAGCGGGACGCGGCCTCAACTTGATCTTGATCGCGCGCCGGCCGGATGCACTGGAACGGCTCGCGAAGGACCTGCGCACCCGCTACGCCATTGAGGTGCGAACCCTGGCCGCGGACCTGAGCCGGCCCGATCTGCGCGAGGTGGTTGAGCACGCGGTGGACGGTCTCACAGTAGGTTTGCTGGTGTACAACGCCGCGCACTCGGTGATCGGGCCGTTCGTCGACCACTCGCTCGACGAACACCTGCGCGTCCTCGAGGTGAACTGCCGCGGGCCGTTGGTGCTTGCGCACCTTTTGGGCAAGGCGATGGCGGAGCGCGGCTGCGGCGGGATCGTGCTCATGACTTCGATGGCTGGATCACAGGGCGGGCCCTGGCTGGCCACCTATGCGGCGTCCAAGGCGTTCAACTTGGTGCTGGCCGAGGGGCTGTGGGACGAGCTGGGCGAGCGTGGCGTGGATGTGGTCGCCTGTCGCGCCGGTGCCACGCGCACGCCCGGCTACGCCGCCTCGCAGCCCCGGCCTAGCCGGGTTCCTTTGCTGGAAGCCGACCGTGTCGCGGCCGTGGCGCTGGATGCTCTTGGCCGCAAGCCGTCTGTGGTTCCTGGCGCGTTCTATCGCTTCTCGGCTTTCGTCATGAACCGCCTGTTGCCACGCCGGGTGGCGGTGCGAATCATGGGCCGCGCCACGCGGCGGCTGTATGCTGGCCGCGATGGCAGCCCCAAGTCCTGACCAGCTTCGCCGCCGCCGCGACCTTGCCCGTGTGGCGCTGGCCTACGCCTCCGCCCTGGTGGTGGCGCTGGCCGTGGGCTGGGCTCTGCGCGATCGGCATCCCATTTTGGTGGCTGCGGCAGCCGATTTGGTCGCTACCCTGGTCGTGTTTGGCTTCAGCGTCGGGTACAACAATTCCAGCCTTTACGATCCGTACTGGAGCGTGGCCCCATTGCCCATCGCCCTGTACTGGGCGGCTGCGAGCGGGCCGCGGCAGGTTCTGCTCTTGGCCTTGATCGCCTTGTGGGGCGCGCGCCTCACCGGCAATTGGGCTGCGCGCTGGCGCGGAATCGGTGACGAGGACTTCCGCTACCAGGAGATCCGTCGCCGGACTGGCCGCCTGTACTGGCCCGCCAGTTTTGTCTCGATTCACCTGATGCCGACCATCTGGGTCTTTCTCGGGCTTCTGCCCATCTATCCCGCTCTGGCTCGGCCGAGCCCCGTCGTGGTACTTGATCTTGCAGCCCTGGCCGTGACCGTGGCGGCCATCGCGATCGAGGCCACGGCCGATGGGCAGCTGAGGGTCTTCTTGCGCACCCGGAGCGATCCCGAGGCGGTTCTCGACCAGGGTTTGTGGGCGCTCTGCCGACACCCAAACTACTTGGGCGAGGTCTTGTTCTGGTGGGGCCTTTACCTTTTTGGCGTGGCTGCCCAGCCGGCGTGGGCATGGTCCGTCGTCGGCCCGCTTTCCATTACCTTGCTCTTTGTATTCGTGAGCGTGCCCTGGATGGATCGGCGCCTGTTGCTTCGACACCCAGCCTGGGCGCAGACTATGACCTCCCTGCCGGCTTTGCTGCCTTGGCCGCGCCGGGGAAGGTGAGGTGCGCGCATTCGGGCATGCTGACCGGCGGGCTTGGCCCACTCAGCGAGTTCGCGGCGCACAATCGCTGACCAGGATCTCGCGGGCGCGATCCAATACGTTGTTGGCTAGCTCTTCCACCACAGAGAGCACAGAGAACACAGAGGTCGGAAGAGAAGAAGGGGTTCGGACAGAACAGTCCACCCTTCCTTCTTTCCGGTCCGGCTCTGTGGCCTCTGTGCCCTCTGTGGTGAACCAGCTAACTTCGATCCACGGTTCACGCGATGCTGGTTAGTGCCGACACGGGTACCGACGACGATGTATCTTTCGTCGTCCCGATGAACGACGCTGCTGCACCCTCATACCGACAACTGACCGCCTTCTTCATTCCGCTGGCGCTCCAGGCGGCCTCGCAAAGCTTGACCTACCCACTGGTCGCCATGGTGGCTACCCATGGCCCGGGCGGCACCCTGAACCTGGCGGGCGTGGCTCAGTCAAACATCGTAATGTTTCTCGTGGGAGCCGTCGGGGCGGGCTTGGTCACCTCGGGCATGGTTTTTGGCAGGTCCCGCCTGGGATTTTCCCGCTTTTTCGCCGTCAACAACCTGATGGCGGCCAGCGCAGCACTGGTACAGGCCGTGATCTGCATTCCCCCGGTTGGCCACGCCGTGTTTGGCGCCATTCTCGGCCTGCCGCCTTCCATAGAGATTCCTGCCCGCGAGGCCTTTCCCCTGACCATCCTGCTGAACTTCTTGTTCTTCGCTCGCAACCCCTACGAGGTTCTTCTCTTCAACAACGGCGCTTCCGGGCGCGCCAGTACCGCCACCTTCGCCCGCATCGCGCTCACGCTTGCACTCGCGCCGCTTTTCGTCTGGGCGGGCTTGGTCGGTCCACGCTGGGCGGTAGTCTGCCAGGCCATCCCCGTGGGGGTCGAGGTGGCGGTGGCGTGGTACTACAGCCGACCGTTCGCCTCGGTATTCGCCGAAGCTGACGACGACGTGCCGAGGCGGCGGGCCATCGTCTGGTTCAACCTGCCGCTCTCGCTGGGTGGATTTCTGATGACTCTGTCCGGAATGTTGCTGGGTGCCGTCATCGCTCGATCCAGCCAACCGGAGCGCATGCTGCCCGCTTACTATCTGGCCATCGGGCTGGCCAACCCGATGGCCTACGCAGCCACGCGCCTGCAGAACGTGGTGCTCTACTTCCCCCCGCGCTCACGCGAAGACAATCTCACCCTGCGTTTCGCCCTGCGCGCGGGCGCGATCGTGTCGTTCGTCCCGCTGCTTTTCACACTCCCCGGACTGTCCCATTGGTACTACGTTTCGTTGCAGCGACTGCCCCCTGCCGACCTCTCGCTGGTCTACGTGGCTGCACTGCTCCTGGTCGCGTATCCATTTACCTCAGGCTTGCGCGCGCACCGGGAAGGATTGGCAGCGCTGACCCGTCGGACCTCAACCATCTTGGCCGGCAACATTGCCTTCGTTGCCTCGCTGGCCATAACCGCGCCCACTTGCCTAGCGCTGAAAGTACCCGGCAACATGATCGGTCCGGTCGCGGTCGTCATCAGCAACTTGGCCGGCCTGGGCGCTCTCGTGCTCTTGCAGTCGCTGCCGGAAAGCCCGCGACCGGTTGCAGTGATCGACGTGGAACGCGAGCGCGGCTAGCTACGGCTTGTCTGCCTTCCTCTGCGCCTTGACCGGCCAGGGCTTGCCCGCCAGCGATTGGCAGGTGGTACCCGCTGGCACCGGACGATACGCGAAAGTTCCCTTTTGGGACTCGGTACTGTCACCCGCCATGGCCCGTAGACACAGACCACTCGCGCCGAGAATCTGCTGTTTCTGCGCAACCTTGAGCTCACCCGAAAGGCCGTGCTCGTCGAGCTGCGCCCGCTCTACCGTGTAGTGCGACTGGCTCGCAACGTAGAGGTTGCCCGAGCAGAAGGTTCCGCCCACCGTGAAGGTTGCGCCAGGTTTGCCGTCGCCATCCATGTCTTCTTGTCCCCAGGCCACGTCCCACGGCCCGACCTTCACCCCGCCGTCGGCTGCCACGTCGATTGCTATGGTCGTGGAGGGCATGTGGGCCACGCCGGTGGACGAAAGGACGACGGTCACGCCCTTGACCGGCTTGCTCTCAACTCGACAGAAGTGCTGGCGCAACTCGATGTGGCTGCCCTTGCGCTGCACCTTCACCAGGATGTAGCTCTCGGTCTCGTCGAGCACATCGCTATGCAGGGGCACGTGGCGCATCCCGCGCAGAATCTGATGGCCAGCCCACACCTCGACCGATGGTGCCTCGACAGGCGGCGCTTCGCCAAGCAGAACAGAAGCGAGCAGGGGAGCGAGGGCGAGCATGAGGATGACTCAGATATCACCACAAAGTTAACGGGGTGCACAGGAAGGAATTCTTGGTCGCCCCTGTGGCGGGCCGGCCACCGGGGCCGGTTCCGGATCCGGCCACCGGTCCTGGCGGCCTCAGCTTCCCGTAGCCGACCGCCGGTCGGTCTGCGATGACGGCGCACTGAGGTATTCGGGCAGGGTCCGCCCGGCGCCCTCCAACCAGGCCCGTGCCAGCCGCCGGCCGAGCACGCGGTCGGCCGAGGTGAGCATCCGGTAGGCCGCTTCGCGCACCAGCTTGTTGCGCACCCGGTACGCCACCTCGGTGCCATCCGCCTGCCTTTGCACCAGGTCGCGCATGACCAGGTTCTCCAGCCACTCGCCCATCTCGCGCCAGCTCGCCTCACCCAACACCGCGACCAACGCCTCGGTCGAGAAGAACTTGTCGCCGTACAGGCTCGCGGCGCGCAAGACCCGCCGAGCCTCGGGCGACAGGCAATCGAAACGGGCTTCGACCGCGGCTAGCACGACGTCGGGGACTCCCGAATGGCCCGCCGCCAGGGCGTCGGCCATCTGCTCCAAGAACATGGGATTGCCCTCCCAGCGGTCGAGCACGAAGTTCTCGGCTTCGGCCGGCAGCGGGGGAACCCGCGAGCGCAGCAGGCTTTGCCCGGCCTTGCGCGGCAGGGATGCCAGCCGGAGGTACTCCACCATGCGTTCGCCCCACAAGCCGGGAAAGCGCTCTTCCACCTCCGGCCGACCCAAGGCCAAGATCAGCAACGGCTGATCCGAAAAATGGCCCAACACATCGTCCATGACCTGAACGCTGGCTGCGTCCGCCCACTGCAGATCCTCCAACACCACTATCGGAGCACCGGCGGTGCACCTGCCCCGCAACCAGTGCACGAACTCTCGCTTGACCTCGGCCGCCTCTCGTCCCTGGGTCTGGATGCCAGCCGCAGCCAGCAAGGGCGCCAGCATTGCGAAATCCGATCCGGGCCGAACCAGGGTTCCCGTGCAGCGAATGATGTTCTCAAGTGGCTCCGCCGCCAGCGAAAGAAACTCACGCGCCAAACGCGTCTTCCCTGTGCCCGACCCGCCCACCACCAGCGCAGCGCGCGCCACCCGTTCGCGTACGCATTCCTTGCGCAGCGATATCAGCAAGTCCAACTCTCGCTCGCGTCCCAGCAGCGGGCTTACCTGTCCACCTACGCCGTGTGGTCGTTCTGGCCCGGCCCCGCCGGCTTCGGCGAACAGCAGCGCCACCCCATCCGCATCCCCCACCACGAAGCGACCGGGCAGAAGGCGCCGCGTGGTCTGGTCGACGCGGATGGTGCCTGCTTGCTGGCCTTGCATGAGCGCGGGCAACGAGTCCATCAAGCGACCGACCGGAACCCGCGCCATGAACGCGGCCCGACCCGACCCGATGGCGATCTTGGCGTCCGGCTCCATCTCCCGCAACAATAGAGCAGCGCGTGCAATCTGCATGGCTTGCTCGCGTGCTGTCCCCACGGCTGGCGCAGTCGCCAAGAGCGTGCGATCGATGAGGCGGTCCATCTCGCCCCCCAGCGCGCGTATGGCATTTTCCAAGGCGGCCACCCGCTCCGGGCTGTCATCCTTGACTTCGGCCGTCTTGCTCGCGGCTTGCCAGGGGAATGCCCCATGTGGCCCGAGGCGCCGGTCCCGCACCGCCCGCCGCGTGCCGTCCGCAACCGGCCGCCGCGCCAGTGAGATCAGCATCGCACAGAGGGTGCGCTCCTCCGATTCGCTGATGCTATTGGGCCGCAGCAGCGGGGATGGCGGCTTGGACGACGCGGTTTCCTCTCCCAGGTCGCCCAGGCGCTGCGCGAGAGCGCGGAATTCGCCCGCCAGGGCGCTCGCCGACAGGGGGCGCGCGCCCGGATCCGGTTGCAGCATGCGGTGGATGATGCGCTCCAGCTCAGGCGGAATGTTGGGTCGGCGCGACGACAGTGGTGCCACCATCCCCGCGCACACCTTCTGCATCACCTCGGTGGCGTCGTCGCCGGTAAAAGGCGGCTCACCGGTGAGCGCCTCGTACAGAACGCAACCGAGGGAGAAGATATCGGCCCGGCCGTCCACGTCGTGGCGGCCACGTGCCTGCTCGGGCGCAGCGTAGAGTGGCGTCCCTACCGTCGAGCCCTTGCGGGTGAATCGCTTTGGGTCGAACACCCGGCGGGCGATGCCAAAATCAAGGATGCGCGTGTCGGTGAGCTTCCAGCCAACGAGAAAGACGTTGCTTGGCTTGATGTCGCGGTGGACAACTCCGCGCTGATGGGCAGCGGCCAGCGCCTCCAACACCGGACTTGCCAGGTGCGCGACCGCCGCGGGTCCCAACGAGCCACGCGACAGGCGCTCTTCCAAGGTTTCTCCTTCAAGCCACTCCATGGCGATGAAGGGCGATCCGTGAGGTGCCGTCCCGCGATCGAAA
Organism: Myxococcales bacterium; assembly: GCA_003153015.1. Taxonomy (GTDB): domain Bacteria; phylum Myxococcota_A; class Polyangia; order Fen-1088; family Fen-1088; genus Fen-1137. The sequence continues at coordinate 41,545 of PMBS01000258.1, read as the reverse complement.
TAGCGAACGATGCCCGGATGTGACAGCTCCGCCAGGAGGCGTGCCTCCTGGTCGAAACGTGCGCTTTCAGTGGCGGTCCGAACGTGAAGAACTTTGAGCGCAACCACTGCCCCGGTCTGACGATCGATTGCTTGATACACGGTACCCATCCCGCCCGTACCTGCCTCGCTCTTAAGCTCAAAGCGATCCATGAAGCCCGTGCCGCCCTCCGGTGTTCGAGACTTCACTGGTCACCTAATCGGCACGAAGATTGGCTCGCTTAAGGCAGCTTGACAAGCGCCCAGAGACAAGCGCCCAGATTAGATGAATCATCATATCGGGATGACCGGATTGATACGCTGGCAGTCGCCGCTGACATACTGCGCCCTTTTTGGCAATTTGGCGCGACTTCGCGTCGCCTGTCTGCCGAGAAGAAAACTAGCTGACGATTGCGGAATCTGCCCAGACTACTCAGCTTTGCCAAGGAACCTCCCGAAGTTCTGCCATTGTTCGGGATAGGCCTTCACCATGGCCTGCAGGCGCTGCAGATAGGCGGCCGCGGCCTTCACGAGAACCGCTTGTCGGTCGCTCCGGTCGGAAGCGGCGAGTGTGACGGGCGGATCGCTGACGAAGCGGTAGTGGCGCGGGCCGATGCGCAAGGCGAAGACGACGAGCAAGGGAGCGCCGCTGACCAGGGCGAGGGCGAAGGGCGCCGCCGCAACCGCAACCGTGTGGCCGAGGAAGGGCAAGCGCAACACCCGGGCATCCCCCCAAGCGCGATCCGCTGCGAGCGAGACGATGCCGCCTTTGCGCAGGACCTGGACCGCCTGGAAGATGTCGAGGGGTTGCCCACGTCCCTCGGGTATGGTCACCACGCCAACGCCCGCGCTGCGGAGGTCACGGTCTACACCGGCGCGTGCACCACCGGCCTCTTGTCCACCCATCACCAGGGTCAGCCCCGCTTGCCGACGAGCGAGCAGCCGTGCCCCGATCTCCCAGCGGCCGAAGTGGGACATGAGCAAGATCGCGCCACGCCCGTCGGCGTGGGCTTGCCCAAGATATTCCTCGCCTTCCCGGTCGAACCTCACATCAGTGCGGCGGTCGATTTCCAGGCGTTCGCTGTACACACGGGCGAAGTCCTGGTACTGGCGCCACGCGCACCAGAACGCAGAGAGCCTCGATCGCTCGGGGAAGAGCGCGTGATAGAAGCGCACGCTGTGGCCCGTGCGTCGGGGAAAGAGTAGATAGTAAGCGGCAGCGACGATCGCGCCGATGAGCCGGAGGATCCACAGCCCGAACCGACGAGACAGCTTGGCAATCGCCCGGTAGAGAAGTGTGATCACGCCGGCCTCGCAGCAGCTTTGCCGTCGCCTGCCTCGGCAATGAACCAGGTTTCTTCGCGGCCGGGGGCGGTCGCTTCAATCAGGACAACCCGTAGGCCTGCCGCAGCCAGGGCCTGCACAATCGACTCGCGGTCGCGGAAGTGGGGCGAGATGCCGAGCATGTGAAGACGCCGGGTCTCGTACCACCGGTAGAAGGGCGTCCGTCCTGCCCCGGGTACGGTAGTGCGCAGAACCAGCTTGCCTCCGGGTGATAGGCACCCGCGAACCTGCACCAGCGTCGCAGCCAGCCCCGCGTTGTCGAGATGATGGATGACGTCGAGGCAAGTCACCACGGATGCCTCGATGTGAGGCAAAGCCTCAGGCGCGCCGCCCTCGTGCACGACGCCGCGATCCCCGAGCACGAAGCGTGCGGTAACCGCCCGATCCTCGTCGGGCTCGATCGCTACCACGCGCAGTCCGGAGGAACGTGCCAGCATCCAGGCAGCCGCCACGCCAAAACCGCACCCGATATCCAGGACCGTGCCGTCTTCGGGAAGGAAGTCAGCCAAACGCGGAAACATCGGGTCGAGTCGCATCTTGAACCACGCGAACAGTCGCGGATAAGCACTGAGCCCGCGAAAGCGTCGCATCACCCAGCGTTCCGGGTGCGCACGATCCCGCGTCGGCAACGGACGTGGCCGATAGAGGAGGCGAAGCACCGGCGGCAAGATTACATACGCTCCCAGGGCGCAGTAACCGATAGCAAACGTGGCCATGATGCCAGCGCTGCGGGTCACGGCGTGCTGGGCGGTGGTCATGGTGGCCATCCCGATCAGAGTCGCGCTGGCGGAAAGAAAGATGCTGGTTCGCACCGGACCGTGCGACGGATGGTGTTCATCGAGGCAACGCTGATAGACACGAACGAACGAAAACGAATAGTCGACGCCCATGCCGAAGATGAGCACCGAGAGAACCAGACCCACGATGTCGATCGGACGTCCGATGAAATGCAGCGACGCGAGGGTCAGCACGAAGGAAAAGGTCATGGGCGCGAGCGCGAGGGCAGCCACGCGCAGGTCGAGGAAGAAGAGAAGCACCGCCCCTGCCACGAAGCAGACCACCACCACGAACATGGAGCGGAACGTCCGCGCCAGGAGGTCAGCCAGGGTCTGGGAGAAATTGTCACCGTCGAAAACCTCGAGCCCTGCTTTCTGCGCCGCTTCGGCGAAGGCCACCGGGGCGTACTTCGGGCCCGGCACCACGATGCCGAGCCACACCACGCCTTGGCCGTCGCGGCCCGGACCCACACCGTAGAGAGCCAAGACCCCGTCGGGAAGTGAGGATGCTGCGACCGCCGGGGCTGTCAGTCGAGCCAAGAAGGGGGCAAAGGCGTCGGAGGCAAACCCAGCCTGCGCGGCCCCGTTGCGCAAGGCCGCCGCAACCCCCGCCACCCGCTCGCTGGTCCAGAACTGCGTCCACGCCAACCCATGCTGGGCCGCCACATTCGGCCCAGGACTCAGCATAGAGGGCGAAAAGGCGTGAGCGACCACCCCCGTCGCTTTCTGCGCTTGCAGGAGTGACAGCCACGCATCGGACTTCTGGCGAAAATCGGCGTCGTCCTTGCCGTCAATCAGCACATACACGCGGTGGAAGATGTCGCCCCAGACCGCCCGGACGCGTGCCTCGTCGCGCGCAGTTTCCGCCAGCACCGTGTTCATGGCGGCAAGGTCCACGACGAATCGGGGCCGCGCGAACAGGAGGGCAAACGCGAAGAGCGAGGCCGCGACCGTCAAGGCACGGAAACCACGACCTACCGTGATCCGGCGCAGCCAGTTGTCGACCGGCACCCAGGCTGAACGCGAGGCCGGCGGCACGGAGGGAAAGATGTGCGGGAAGACCAGATGCACGAAGAGATAGGAAAACCCGATGCCGAGCGCGGCGAAGATTCCGATCTGTCCCAGCACGCGAAACCCGGTGAGGCGCAGCGAGAGGAACGACCCGATGTTGATGATCGTGGAGAGCGAGCCAATCGAGAACACCTCGTGGGCGGCCCGGTGGCCCGCCGTCTTGGTCTTGCGGTCAACGAACAGCAGGTACACCGCCCCCTGATCCACGGTGATGGATATCAGAGCCCCGCCAAACCCGAGGGCGAGCGCAGAGATGTCGTGCTCGATCAGGCTGTACACGAACAGAGCCAGGCACCCGCCGGCAAAGGCGGGAAGCAATGCAAATACGCCGAGCCACGGACGTGGAAAACACGCGAGCAAGAGCAAGGCGATGCCGATGGTGGAGGCGAGCATGGCGATATTGGCATCGCGGGTGACCAGAACCTCGTTGTCGATGGTGGCGCGGTACCCGCCCACCGAAGTAAGCACTACGCCCTCTCCAACCTCGCCCGGTTTGGCCAATGAAAAGCGCAGGGCCAAAGCGCGTATCGCGTGGTCGATGGCATGGCAGGTGCGCGTATCGAGCGTGGCCGCGCGCGGGGTGGCAGCCACCAGAAGGTTCTTCCCTTCCGCGTCCAGGATGTGTCCGTGTTCGATGCGACCCTGCTGCGAGGGCACCAGATCCCCTAGGCGAGCCAGGGCAATCTCGCCCAGGCCGAGTGGATCCTCGGCCACACGCGCAGCCGAGCCAATCCCTGCAAGATCAGACGCGTCTGCCGCGAGGGCGGCAAGCCGGGCCTGGATGGCAGCAGGTTCGAGGCGCGGGGCAACCTCGCGCTGCAAATCCTCGCGCGAAAACAGCAGCGGAAGTTGCGCAGGCACGTCGGCATAGAGCGCGGTGATCCCACGGGCCGCCGCCGCTGTGCCCACCGCGGAAAACAGCCCCGACCGCTCAAGCTCCGACACCACCATGTCGCCCGCGAGAATGAGCGCGTCGGGTTGGGCTCGGCCGTCGCGAAACGACAGATTCACCACCAGGCGGTCCAGCGAAGGATGGCGGGCCAGAACCTTGCGAGCGCTGGCAAAGGCGATGTTGCCAGTCGGAACCGCGGAGGTGATGTCGGTGTCCACACGCAGACGGTACTGGCCCGCCCACGCCAAGACTCCTGACACCACGGATGCGACGATCAGCACCGGCCAGCGGATGGTTGACTTACCTGCCATGGCGAGAGTCCTGGCTAGGCGAACGACTGCGGCAAGACCAAGGCGGCAAGAACCTGCCCGCGATCAATCGGGTGAAGGTGGCCGCGTTGCGAGCAAAGTCCCGCCCAGGGCGAAAATGCGACACCCGGCCGCCCGGGGGATCGTAGGCCACGCCCACTGGCACCTCGCGAATCGGGATCCCAGCCCGGTGTGCGTGCACGAGCACCTCGACCTCGAACTGGAAACGCCGGGCGCGGGTGGGCAGCAAAAGGGTTTCGGGCAATGGGTACACGCGAAATCCGGTCTGCGAATCCGACACGGACGGTCCGCCCGAGGCACGAACCCAGAATCCGGAAAAACCACGCCCAAAGCGACTCGACCACGGCACCGCACGCCCACGCATGCCCACGCGCGAACCGAGCACGAGACAAGCGGCGGCCTCCGACTCGATCGCCGCGAGCAAGTTGCGGGCGTCATCGGGACGGTGCTGTCCGTCGGCATCCACGGTCACTGCGAAACGGGCGCCCAGTGGGGGGCCAGCCGCCACTTTGAGCCCGGTGAGGATCGCCGCACCCTTCCCTTGGTTTCTCTCGTGGCGCACCACTACCGCTCCCGTGGGTTCGGCAAGTACATCGGCCGTGCTGTCGGTGGACCCGTCGTCGACCACGATAACCGGTGCGCCGCTCGCCAGGGCGGCCCGCACCACAGTACCAAGGTTGCGCGCGTGATTGTAGGCCGGGATCACAAAAGCAAAGGGAAGGCCACAGGCATTGAAGCGGGCGCGCAAGGCTTCCCACGAAGGCGTCGATTCCTGCATTAGCAAAGTGCGCGAAAGACCAAAGAGGTGTTGATCCCGCCAAAGGCAAAGTTGTTGTTCATGGCGATCTTGATCGAAGCCTGCCGGGCGCTGCCCAGCACGTGATCGAGCGGCGGGATCTTGGGATCAGGTTCATCGAGGTTTTTCGACACCGCCATGAACCCCTCTTTCATCATTAGAATGGTTGCGATCGATTCCAGGGCACCGCTGGCACCCAGGGTGTGGCTCAGGTAGCCCTTGAGCGCGCTGATGGGTACCTTGGCCCCAAAGATGCGATGAACCGCCTCCGCTTCCGCGGCGTCACCAACGTCGGTTCCCGTGGCATGTGCGTTGATGTGCTGGATGTCCGTCGCCGCCAGTTCCGCGTCGCGCAGGGCTGCATTTATCGCGATACAGATTCCATCCGGATCGGAATTGGTCGGGTGGCTGCCGTTGCAGCCCGAACCATATCCGATGATCTCCGAGTGGATGGCGGCGCCGCGACGGCGCGCGTGCTCGTACTCCTCAAGCACCAGGCAGCCCGCGCCTTCGCCGACCACCAGGCCATCGCGTCGACGGTCAAAGGGGCGTGGGGTTTGTTCGGGGGTCTGGTTGAAGCCCGCCGAGGTAGCGAACATGATGTCGAAGATCCCCGCGTGCAGCACGTGCAATTCTTCCGCCCCGCCAGCGAGACAGACCGGCACGCGAGCAAAGCGCACCTGTTCGTAGCCGATCCCGATCCCCTGGGAGCCTGAGGTGCACGCCGTGCACGAGGCGATGACCGGCCCCTTGCAGCCAAACATGAGGGCGATGTTGGCGGCACAAGTATGGCTCATGAACTGCAAGTAGGAAGACGACAGCAGGCCGCGGATCGACTTGTCTTGCAGGATAGGCCGCAAGAAATCCTCTTGCGCCGCGGAACTGCCCGTGGTCGAGCCAAACGCCACCCCGCACGCCGGCGAGGCCACCAGATCGGCGGACAGTCCGGCATCGGCGATAGCGTCACGTACAGATAGCGCCGCCAGAATCCCAACCCGTCCCATGGTCCGGCTGTGCTTGCGCGGGATTTCACGGGCATCGATGCCGTCGCAGGCTGCCCCCACGCGCGTGCGCAAACCTTGCAGCGCGGCCCATTCGGGCATGGCGCGAACCCCGCTGCGTCCGGCCAGCAGCCCCGCGCGCAGCGCGGGCAGGGTGTGCCCGAGCGGCGAGCGCAGGCCGATTCCCGTAACCACGACGCGTTTTCCTCTGGTCATGTGCGGCAACAGCATGCCAGGGGTCGGGTGCCCCTGTCACGCACCTTGCGATGCTTGCTCAGGAAGCATTGCGATGGCCCAAGTGCCTGGACCGGTATGAGCTCCGGTGGTGAGCGAGAGAGCCCCAACCGCGATCTCCGCCCCTGGCGCCGCGGCACGCAGGCGCGGCAACACCTGCTCGACCAGCCACGCACGATTGTCGGTGTATTCGGCCAAGAGGTATCCCTTCCTACCCGCAGCGCCGAGCGCCCGCGCGGCACAGTCGCATGCGAAAACGATCCTGTCTTCCTGCTTGCGCAGAAGCGCCATCCTGCGAGCGCCGTCCGGCATGGGAGAGACCACCGGTGCCAAGTGCAGGGCGTCGCCGAAGAACGCCCCGGTCTTGGACATGCGCCCGCCCCGTGCCAGATACTCGAGGCGTTCGAGAAAGATGTACTCTTCGGCGTGCGCCAAGGCTGCACGGGCAAAGTCCGCCAGTGCCCCAACCGGCTTGCCACCGCGGGCGGCGAGCGCGGTGGCGCGCACCACTACCGCCAGTCTGCCCGACGCCGCACCCGAGTCGAGCAGGGTCATGCGAGCGCCGGCAGGATGCGACGATCGCCAATCCAGTGCCACCGCATGGTTGCCGGTGTAGACGGATCCCACGCACAGATAAAGAGCACTCTGCCACTGGGACACCACACGCTCGTAGTGTTTGTGGCGCTCGTAGGTCGACGCCTGCGAGGTCGACACTCGCACCCCCCGGCGCATGGCACGGTACAGGTCCTCGGGCGCAAGCCGGGTCTCAGGCAGCGAGACATCCCCAAGGTTGATATGACTGTCGAGCAAGGTGATTCCCAGCGCCTCAGCCTCGCGACGGGACAGGGACGCCGCCCCATCGGTCATGATGTGCACATCGTCGCTACTGGCCCTGGCCGGCCGTATCGACATCTGCTCGTACAGGTCGTCCCACGACCAACGAACGATTTCGCCCAGCTTGCCGAGCGCGGCCCGTGCCACGGCCACGTCGGACGCATGCAGGTGGATTTTCCACAAATCGCCATTGTCCAGGACCACGACCTCGCTGCCGATGCAGGAAAGCGCAGCGTCCGAGGGGCGCTGGCCGCGCACCACCGCATCGACGCAGAACCCGACGTCGGCCTTCACCGTGGCAGCGCATCGCTCGAAGAGAACCAGGGAACGAAACCGCCCGGCCAGGGCGTCTTGCGCCTGGCTGAGACCGAAGTACACACGCAACATCCCGTCGAGAAAAACCAGCATTGCCAGCGCCCCGCTGTCCACCACGTTGGCCTGGCGCAAGGACTCCTGGGCGCTGGTGGTCTCGCTCACGATCTGCGCGAGGCGCGCCAAGAGGCGGTCCACCTGATGGCCGGCAAGGCCGGTTTTCGCCTCGTCCGCGAGCGCGTCGAGCACGGTCAGCATGGTCCCCGGCTGGGGAACCGCAACCGCTTGCCGCGCGAGCGCGTCCCCACGCACGCAACGCTCGGCCAGGCTGCGGCGGTCGTCGAGCAGGGCGCGCACGAAAGCGCAGGCGATATTGCCGGAGTTCCCGCGCGCGGACAGCAACAAACGCTCTGCCACGGTGGCATCATTCGCCACGCGATCGCGCAGGGGTGCGAGGCTGACCACCATGTTTCGTCCGGTGTCCCCATCAGCCACCGGGAAGACGTTGATGCGATCGAGTAGCTCCGCCCAGGCCACGGTGCAGGCATACCCAGCGCGCAGCGCGGTTCGCAGATCGCCTGCGGTTTCGTCCGCAACCATTCTAGCCGTCATTCACCGTCATGGCAGGCACAGCCAAGTGCGCGGCGTATTGACTCGGGCAAGCGCAGCTCAAGGGTTCCATCCGCAACCCGAACCGCCGCCTGTTCGATCCGCGCCTTCGCGCAAAGTGTTCCGGTGTCCGCTAGTCGGAGTTCGAAATCGAGCACCAACCGACACTCGGCCTCCACCAGCACGGCCTTGCAGTCGACCTCGTCCCGAAAATGCAGGGGACGAATGTGCTTGGTTTGCGTCCGCGTGATAGGAAACACCAGCCCAGTGTTCTCGACCGTCCGGTACAAGTCGATCCCCGCGTCGCGGAAAAGCCGATCGCGAGCGGCGTCGAAGTACTTGAAGTAGTTGCCGTGCCAAACCACTTGCAGCGCATCCACATCGCAGAACGGAATGCTGAAACGCACGGTGGCGCAGCGGCGCTGGTCCACTAGTCTCCTTTCGCGCCGGTTTCCAGTCCTTGCCCAATCTCGCCCGCCACCACCGCCTGATTGACCACCTCGATGTCGCTGTCGAGGCAACGGTCGTCTTCCAGCGCCGGACTCAACTCGCGCACCGCGCGCACCAAAGCCGCAATCGCCGGGCGCGCCCCCAGCCCGCCCCGCAGCTCGCACGCCTGTGCCGTGGCAAGCAAGTGCACCGCCACAGCGTGGCTGACCAGCTCGCAGACCCGCAGAGCCTCGCGCGCCGCCAGCGTCCCCATGCTTACCTTGTCCTGATTGTGCGATTCCGTCGAACGCGAGAACGAAGCTGCTGGCATCGACGCCTGCAACGCCTCGGCGGTAAGCGCGGACAGGGAAATCTGCATCGCCTTGAACCCATGTCGGGGCGCCAGCCCTGGCGAGCAAGGCACGGCCAGGTGTGCCGGCAAGCCGCGGCTAAAACGCGTGTCGACCAGCAGCGCCGCCTGACGGTCGCACAGATCCGCGACCGAGGCCACCGCTGCCTTCACCGCGTCCATCGCGAAAGCGATGTGCCCGCCGTAGAAGTTTCCCCCCATGAGCGGACGCCCGGACTCCGGATCGAAAAGCGGGTTGTCGGTCGCCGCGCCCGCCTCCACCTCAACCCAGGGTTCGACCCAGTTGAGCGCGTCTGCCAGCACGCCGAGCACGTGCGGCGCGCAACGCAAGGAGTAGGGATCCTGCAGCGACTCGGGAACCTCCGCTTCCGGCGCGCACCCTTGCGAACGCATGAGCGACCGCAAATGTGCGGCGACTGCCTTCTGCCCGGGAAACGGCTTCGCTTCGAAAAGAAGTGGGTGCAGGTGATACTCGTGCCCGGCCATGGCGTGCACGGCCATGGCGCTCGCCCGCGTGGCCGCGGCCAAGATGCGCCGAGCTTGGTCGACCACCAGGATAGCCACGCCGGTCATGATGGACGTACCGTTGAGCAGGGCGATAGGTTCCTTTACCGCGAACTCGAAAGCAGCAAGTCCGGCCAAAGCGAGCGCACGCGCCGCCGACATCCGCTGGTTCTGAAAGAAGACCTCACGCTCCCCGGCCAATGCCGCGGCCACGTAGGACATCGGCGTTAGATCCCCCGACGCCCCCACCGATCCCTGCGCGGGAACCACCGGCGTAATTCCGCGGTTGAGGAAGTCAATCAGCCGCCGCACCAGTGCCGGCCGCACGCCGGAATAGCCCAGCGTCAAACACAACACGCGACACAACATCGCCCCGCGCACGGCGGGTACCGGCAGGGCAGGCCCGGTTCCGCATCCGTGAAAGCGCAGCAGTCCAGCCCCAAGGGCGGCAATACTTTCCGCCGAAACCCGGGCGCCGCAATTGCTGCCAAACCCGGTGGTTACGGCATAGATGGGCGTGCCATTCGCCACCGCGTCGGCTAGCCGTTGCTCGCTGGCGGTCATGCGCCGCAACCAATCGCCATCCTGGGATGGCCGCACCTCCGCCCCGTGGATGGCCACCTCAATGAGAGAATCGATGCTAACTGGGCCAGCGCCTACGACACAGGGTTCAGATGATTTGTGCGACATGCGATAGCAGGAATAGCAGATAGGTTGGAAATGAGACACGCCCCACCCCGGGATCCACGAGTCGATTGGCTGCAAGCGCGCCCGGCCGAGCGCCAGTTTGCACGGGCCACCACGGAAGCGCAAGCGGCTGCCCGCGAAGTCCCGCGGTAGCCGCAGGAGGTCGTGGTGGAACGTGAAGGCCCAATCCCGCGACAGTCGGAGCGAAGGGGCGAACACGACTTTCTGCGGCTATCGCGGGATTGTGGGGTGAGCCCTAATCCCGCGATAGCCGCAGAGGGTCGTGGTCGTAAACGTGGCCGTGGTCGTGGCCGTGGCCGGAGTGATCGCCGTCGGCCACGGCCACGGCCACGGTGCGACCAGGACCACGTCCACGACCACCACCCATCGTTCCGATTGAGTGCGCGACTTGATCATGGAAAGGCTTGTTCTTCTGGGGCGATCCGCGCCTTCGCTCCGCTTGGCGCGGGATTGTGGGGTGAGGGCCCTTGCTTGACTGTCCCCGAAAAGGCATGCTAAAGGCGGGGCAGGCTGGTAGCTTGAAAGGCCGGTCGAACCCCGATGACCCAGACGCAGAATGGCTCGATGGAACGACGTATTGCTGAGATTCTGATCCAGGAGCTCAAGCTCGAAAACGTCACGCCCGATACGTTTGATGTGACGACCGACTTGGTCAAAGAGCTTGGCATTGACAGCATGGACCTGACTACGGTGGTCCTGGTGCTGCAGGGCGAATACCAGGTGAAATTCGATGAGGACAGCTACCCGTCTCTAAACACGGTCCGCGCTATCGCGGCGCAGATCAAGCAGCTTCAGGGTGCCGCCAGCTAGCACCCCATATGTCCGCACTTCAATGACAATGAGTCAGATTCCAGCTGCACTTCGGCAAGGTACAGATCGCGATGTCCCTTTGCATCCGGCCGACAAGCCGGGCTGCTGGCAAGGAGGGCCGAGAACCGGACCGGAATGTACTGATGTACTTGAGGACCGGAAGCGCAGGCCCGACGTAGCCCCGGGGCCCCCACGCGGTCAGCAGACCGCGTGGGGTGGNNATCGTCGGCCGTCGTCACCTCCGTGGCTTGGGGCGGAGCTTCGCTAGCACAACTCGCAAGGGGTGGTAGAGACCGAAATGGACATGGACCTAGTCGTTCACGCCCCAGTTTCGGCGAAGCCTTCGATAGCATCGGCGCCCGGCGCGGGGAGCTTTTCGGACATCCTCAAGAGTCCGGACATCGCTGCTCGTTTTGCCAAGGTGCGCGGCTATTTCTTCCTACGCGAATCGACTTACGACATGACCCGCCGGTGCAACATTCGTTGCCACGGCTGCTACTACTATGAAGGCGACAAGCAGAATGCGCGGGACATTGTCGATCCGGATGCCTGGCGAGCCCTGATGCGCGCGGAAAAAGTGCGCGGCATAACCTTCGTGGTGCTTGCCGGGGCGGAGCCAGCACTGGTTCCTGAGTTGCTTGAGGTGTGCTACCGGGAGATTCCCCTGGGAGCCATCGCGACCAATGGGCTGGTGCGCATACCGACGTCGGTTGGCTACCGGATTCACATCTCGGTATGGGGCAACGATGCTACCTCGGAACGAACTCGGCGGGCCAAGCGGATGCTGGTGCGGCAGATGGAGAACTACGCCAACGATGCGCGCGCGGTTTTTGTCTACACCTTCACCCGGGAGAACATCGCCGAATCGCGAGAGGTGTTGCAGGACCTGGCGAGTAAAGGTTGTCGAGTGACCTTCAGCGTATTCTCGCCCACCATTGGCTACTCGGGTCCGCTGTCGCACACGCCCGCATCGCTGGGGGAAACCCGGCAGACCATGTTGGAACTGCTGCACGAGTTTCCCGAGCAGGTGTTGTTTTCGCCCTATAGTGCCGCCGCGCACACCGACCAACACTCGCTGCACGGGCTGTTCTCTTGCCCGTACCCACGACAAAATCCGGGGCAGTTTGGTCTGGGGCGGTCCTTTCGCCAGTACCGGTCTGACCTGACTTGGGTGCGCGAGGCCGCTTGTTGTGTGCCCGACACTGACTGTGCCGATTGCCGGCATTATGCCGCGGGAAGCGCCATCGTGACTGCGCGGATGAACCGCCACATTTCCAGCCCGGAGCAATTCCGAGCGTGGCTTGACTACGTGGATACCTACCTTGCGGTTTGGGTTCCGGGCTACGCCAAAGGCGACAACTTGTGCGCCACGCCGGTTTCGCCCAGCCTCGCGATGGGGCAGGGCAAGGGCGATGGGCGTGCCGCGGGAACCGACCGATGATCACGGTTCGTTCCCTGCTCGACGACGCCTGGTACGAACGCTACGAGAAGATCTGCAATCTCAATATTCGCAGTTCGATCTACGATGTGACGAATGGGTGCAACCTGCGCTGCCGGGGATGTTTCTTCTTCTCCTCGGACGAGCACCTGACAGGCGAGGCGAAAGAGGTCCACGATTGGGAAGGTTTCATTGATGCGGAGATGCGACGTGGGGTGAACCTCGCCATCCTGATTGGGGGCGAGCCCACTCTGCACCTCGATCGGGTTGAGGCGTTTTTCAAACGCTTGCCAACTTTTTGCGCGAGCAATGGCCTGATCAAGGTGCCCCGCGATCGCTTTCCCAAGATGATGGTGGGGATATCTCTTTGGGGGGACGCGGAAACGGAGAAGTCTTTGCGCGGGCGCGACACATTTGAGATTTCGTCGAAGAACTACGCGGGGGACGCCTACACCTACTACCTGTACACCATCACGTCGCAACAGGTGGGGCGGGTGGAAGCGATGGTGCGGCGAATCCGCGACATCGGGGTCAAGGTTCACTTTCAGCTTCTGTCCAATGACGAGGGCGCCGACGGTTTTTCCTGGCAGCCGGAGCAGCTCGCGGACTTGCGCAGCGAGATGGACGACCTGCTCGACCGCTACCCGGACACAGTCATTTCCTCGCGCTACTACCACCAGGTGCTAACCACCGGGACGATGCTGGGGCGGCGTTTTGGCTGGGAGGAATGCCCTTCGGTGTCGGAAACCCACGACACCCGGGTACCGCAACCGCGCCGGCTGATTCGCTTCATCCGCTGGTCGGCCGACCTCAAGACGACCCACCGCTGTTGCACCTCGGCCACACGGGATTGCAGCACCTGCAAGGATGGCGCGGCCCACATGAGCTGGATCATGGTGAACAAGCGAGCGCACATGCGCACGGCCCAAGATCTGCAGAACTGGATCGAGGTCTACGAGATGTTCGCCAAACTGTATCGCTTCATCCCGTGGTAGCCGAAAGCCGGCCATGACACAGTCGCGACCGGTGCTGCTCGGATGGGATGGCGTTTCCTGCATGGGCCTCGACTGGTCCGCGGCCTGGCAACGGGCGGTGCGGGGCGAGAGCGGTATCGTCCCGCTCACCCGTTTTCCGCTGCGGCCGGATTTCCCGGTTCGCATCGCCGGGCAGGTCAACCTCGATCCCGATGCCATCGACCCGTGCCCGCCGTGCCTGCGTCCGCGCGAAATGGCGCACTGGAAGTCGCCGGTGTTTCGCTACAGCATGCTGGCGGTGCACCGGGCGCTGGCAAAGTCGGGGATCACCATCACCCCAGCCCTGGCACCGCGCGTGGCGGTTACCTTCAGCACGGCAATTGGGGGTCTCGACGCTCTGGTGGATGCCGATCGCGCGTTCGTGGCCACCGGCGCGCTTCCCCTGCCTTACATGAACCCGAACTCCTGTGTGAACATGATCGCAGGAAAGATCGGAATCTTGGCCGGGGCCACCGGTCCGTGTATCACCACCGTCACCGCCTGTGCCACGGGCAGCACCTCCATGGCGATGGGGGCCATGCTGATGGATGCAGGTCGGGCCGACCTGGTGATCGCGGGCGCAGTGGATTTTCCCTTGGTCGAGTCCATCGTGGCGGGCTTTTCCACGATGAACGGTGCTTTCAGGCCGAAGACGGAGGAAGACGCCTGTCACCCCGAAAGGGCCAGTCGGCCCTTCTCCGTCGACCGACGCGGTTTTGTCATTTCCGAGGGCGCCGGCTGCGTGGTCATGGCCACCGCCGACTTTGCCAAGGCACATGGACTTTGCCCCACTTGCGAACTCTGCGGCTGGTCCTTGACCTCCGATGCCCACCATCCGGTGGCACCTTTTCGCCCGACCATTGCCGCGTGCATGGCCGAGGCGATTGCGAGATCTGGCCTCCGCCCGAGCGCGATCGCGGCGGTGAATGCGCACGCATCCTCCACCCGCCTGGGCGACAAGATCGAGGCCGAGGCGCTGCACGATGTGTTCGGAGACCATGTGCCCCCGGTCAGCGCCAACAAGTCGCAGTTCGGGCACGCCATGGGCGCGGCCAGCGCGATCGAATCGATGCTTGCGCTTGAGGGAATGCGAAATGGTCTGCTGCTTCCCACTATCAATTTCGTTCACGATCCCGAGATTGACCTCGACATCGTGACCGAGACGCGTCCTTTGCGCGACCAGGAGTACGTGCTCAAGAATGCCTTTGGTTTTGGTGGCACAAACACCTGCCTGATTTTCCGTCGCTTGCAGTGAGCGATGCGATATAGGAATAGTCCGCTTGCCTTTACCTTCCCTCAACCCCCCAACGCGGTAGGAACTACGGTGCCTGAACAAACCGATTGCCTGGTCGTCGAGCTTGCACGCAAGATGGTCGAAACCCTCGGCCTCGACACGACGGCAGACCTGGTTGACCCGGCGGCTCCCCTCATCGGCGCAGGGCTGGGCATCGACTCCATCGACACGCTTGAGCTGGTCGTCATGATCGAGAAAGACTACGGCGTCAAGATCGACACCCGAGCCGCCGGGGTTGAGGCCTTTGCGTCTCTCAACGCGCTCGCTGCATACATTCGTCAGCGTCGGTCCGCTTCGTCTCCATGATTCCTCGGCCCCGGGTTTTCGTCACTGGACTTGGCGCCATCTGCGCCGGTGCGGGCAGCGTCGTCGAGCTGCGCAGACTCCTGCTGGCGCCCAAGCGTTCATTTCAGCCACCCACCGTCTTTTCCACCGCGGGCGCAAGTGCGGCCCTGCCGGTAGCCCAGGTTTCTGGCTTCGACGTCACCCTGCCCGATGCCTTGCCGCGAACCCACCGCCTGGCCTTGCAGGCTGCCCAGGAGGCGCTGGCCGCCGGCCCTGCCCCAGACGCAATCGTGCTCGGCACCACCACCGGCGGCATTCTGACCACCGAATTCGCCCTGCAGGCCGGGTCCACGTCGCCCCACGCTTACCGGTTTCACGGCCTTCACACGGTGGCAGAGCATCTGGCAACCTCGCTCGGGGTTCGCGGGCCGGTTCTCACCATCTCGACCGCATGTTCGAGTGCAGCGGTTGCGATATCCGTGGCTGCCGCGCTCCTCCGATCCGGGCACGCTCGCCGGGTCCTGGCCGGCGGAGCCGACTCCCTCTGCCGCCTCACCTTCCATGGATTTCGCGAACTCCAGTTGGTTGCTCCCCAGGGATCGGCGCCTCTCGATGCCCAGCGCGCCGGCATGACGGTGGGGGAGGGAGCCGGCTTCCTTCTCCTCGAATCCGCCCCGAACCGACGCGCGATTGTCGCTGAGATCCTCGGCACCGGCATGAGTTGCGACGCCTACCATGCCACCAGCCCGCATCCCGAGGGGACCGGCGCCGCGCTCGCCATGCGTCGCGCCCTGCAGGACGCGGGCCTCGATCCGTCCGCCATCGACTACGTGAACCTGCACGGAACCGGTACCGTGGACAACGACGCCGCCGAGGCCCGCGCCATCAAGCAGGTCTTTGGCAGCAGGCTGCCGGCCCTGTCGTCTACCAAGGGACTGACGGGACACGCCCTG
This sequence comes from Myxococcales bacterium, assembly GCA_003153015.1. Lineage (GTDB taxonomy): Bacteria > Myxococcota_A > Polyangia > Fen-1088 > Fen-1088 > Fen-1137. Next base: position 25,526 of record PMBS01000258.1, on the reverse strand, counting down.
GCAGCCGCGGGCGCCATCGAAGCGGTGGTTTCCATCATCGCAATCAGCGACGGCTTGCTGCCGGCGAATACCGGGATGCAGGTTGTCGACGAGAAGCTGGAGCTCCATCCGGTACGCGAACCCACGCGGGCGCAGGTGGACAGCGTGCTTTCGAATTCTTTCGGGTTTGGCGGCAACAATGCCTGCCTGGTCCTGGGCAAAGCGCCCGCTGAGCAAGCCTCGATTGAGGTTGGGACGTCGCCCCCACCGACAGATCTCTTGCCCCCCCTGCGCGTGGCCGGGGCCGCCTGCCTCACCGCACGGGGCGCTCTTGCCGAGACCTGGAAAGCCCTGCTCGCGGGAGAGAGTGTTGCGGGGTTCGTGCCCGACGCTGTCTTTAGCAAGGCTGCCCCGGCCGCCTTCATTCGCCGCCTCAAGCGTCTGCCCCGCCTCATGCTCGCCCTAGCCCAGACCGCATTGCACGCGAGCGGCAGAACCTCGCCACCTGATCTGCTTGCCACCGGGACGGCGTGGGGACCGCTGGCCGAGACGCAAGATTTCTTGCGCAAGCTCTTCGAGACCGGGGATCAGTTCTCCAGTCCCATGGACTTCATCGGTTCAGTTCACAACGCCCCCGCAGGCCAAGTCGCACTCCTGCTCGGCGCGCAGGCGCCCAACTGGACGTGCTCTTCGGGCGATCGCTCGTTCGAGCAGGCACTGCTTTGCGTCTCCCTGGCCATGGCAGAAGGCGCGCCCAGCGCGTTGGTCATGGCGGCAGAAGCCCACCAGGCCCACCTCTCTCCGCTCTTCGACCCTGCGGCAGCGACCGGTCCGCTCGCGTCTGACGGCGGTGCTGCCTTGGTCCTGCTTCCCGACGACGGTGCGCCCGGCGCACGCGTGCGCTGGCTGGGCGAGAACGGCAAGGGTGAGGATTGCGGCGACGGAGCCGCGGTTGCGCTTTGCACCCAACTCGCCGCCCGCGTACCGCTAGACTGCTACGACGCCGTCGCGCTAAGCGTTCCCGCAGCGATGGGCGCAGACGCTGACAGGGAACTTCTACGACTAGCGGAGGTGCTCCACCCCTGTCCCGTGCTCGCCTACCGTGATCGGCTTGGCCAGCACGCGAGTGTGAGTGCGACCGCCACCGCGCTCGCGGCCCGCGCGGTGCTCGAAGGCGCGCTTCCCTTCGGGCAGGCCCCCATCCCACTGCGGCGCAAACGCGTGCTGCTCCTGCTGTTGGCCAGGCACGCTACCGCGGTCGAGGTCTTCGCTTGAACGGCAACATGGTGGTGGTAGGCGCCGGATTCGGTGGTCTTTCGACCGCCATCCTGCTTGCGCGCCTGGGGCTCGGGGTCACTTTGGTCGAGGGCGCATCCCGTCCGGGAGGATGTTTGCGCAGCTACTCCCGCCAGGGTGTCGACTGTCCGGTGGGCGTCCACTACTTCGGGGCGGCGGCACCGGGCGAGATGCTGGGAGACTTCTTCGACCTGCTCGGTATTAGGCAAGAGTTGAAGCTTCGCCGCCTCGGCCAAGGCGGGATTATCGATCGCTACCGGTTCGACGACGGCGACGTCTTCGACCTGCCCGACACGGCGGAGAAACTCGAGGACTCGCTGCGGGCTCGCTTCGGCGATACCCCGGCGGCCGTCGCCTTTGTCATGGACGTCTGCCGAGCTGCCATGGCCAGCTTGCGCACGAGCGCCGCCGGCTCTTCCGCACCGCCAGCCCTGCCGGTGACCAGGCTGGCGGCTGACATCCTGGCGGAAAAGGCCCTTCCGCCCCGTCTGGTGGACATTCTCGCGCTCCAGGGATTCTTGTTGGGGGTGAATCTGTCGGCCTGCTCGGCTTCGTTTCTCATGATGGCCACCGCATCGCTTCTCATGTCGGCATGGGAGCTCGGGTGCTCGGGGGCGGACTTGGCCAACTGCTTGGTCGATCGAGCCCGCGCCGCAGGGGTGAGTCTCATCGTCGGTGATCCCGCGGTCACAGTCGAGGTGAATGATCGCCGCGTGCGTGGTGTCCGACTGCAATCGGGCACTGGGATCGCGGCTGACACCGTGGTGGCGGGCATTCATCCCAAGACCATGGTCGCGATGATTCCGGCCGAAGCGCTCCCTGCGGCTTACCGCGAGGGCATCGCCAGGCTGGAAGAAACCGGAGGTAGCTTGGGCGTGGTGGCTCTGCTGGATGAGAAGCGCCACCCAGCCCTTGGCCACAACGTGTTCCGGGTAAGGGGCACGCCCAGGCAGAGTGTCAAAGGTGTCTACGCGCAATTGCGCCCCTCCGGACGCCCGGGCACCAATCGGCTGACCCTCCTCACCGAGAGTGACTACGCGAGCTGGGCCGCGTGGCACGGCACCCAGTCAGGACGGCGTGGTCCCGCCTACCATGCGGAGAAGCTACGGCGGGCGCAGCAAGCCATGGCGGATGTGGCCGACGCGGTTGGTTCGATTCAGCAACCTCAGATCATCGACATATGGACGCCGCTCACCATGCGCGATTGGGTGGGCGCCCCCCAAGGCAATACCTATGGTGCGCGGCACTCGATCCGTGACGGGCTGGAGTACCTCGTGCTGTCGCGGCCCCCGCTCGACGGAATGTTCTTGGTTGGGCAGAGCGCGCTTGCGCCAGGCCTGCTGGGCGTCAGCATGGGTGTGCTGCACGTCGCGTCCGCGATTGCGGGACGTGCCGCGGTCCGCGACCTGATGGCCGCAAGTTGCTCAGCGACGAGGGGATCATGAGGGTCCTGCTCGTCGCCACCAACCGGATGACTACGCCGTTCCCAGTCTATCCCATCGGGATCGACTACGTGGCCACCGCACTGCGGGGCCGGCATGAGGTACGCGTCCTGGACCTCGCCTGCGACGGGGCCGAGGCCGCTCTCACCCAGGCTTGCCAGGAATTTCTGCCCGAAGTGGTTGGCCTCTCTCTGCGCAACATTGACAGTGCCGAGACAGCGACTCCCGACGGATTCATTCCCGAGATCGAGCGCCTGGTGGCTCGCATTCGCAGCGCAAGCAATGCACGGCTGGTGCTTGGGGGGCCCGGCTTCAGCATTTTTCCCGAAGCACTCATGCTGCGGCTTGGGGCTGACTATGGCGTTGTAGGAGAAGGCGAATGGCTGCTGGAACTCCTCGATGCTTTGCAGCGCGGGGTTGCAGCTTCCGACCTGCGTATTCCAGGAGTTCTGGTGGGTGGGGCGCGCGTGGGAGCGCCGCAAGCGTGGCCCGGTCGGTTCTGCCGCCAACTCGCCTCGTCGGACAACGTGCTTCACTACCTGCGCTGGGGCGGCATGCTCAACCTGCAGACCAAGCGCGGGTGCCCGTTCCTTTGCAGTTACTGCACCTACCCAGCCATCGAAGGTCGAAGACTACGCCTCTTTGACCCGGGCGATGTCGCCCGCGAGTGGCAGTCGCTGGTGTCGGCCGGAGCGAAGTTTCTTTTCGTGGCAGACGCGGTTTTCAATAGTCACGTTCGTCACAACCTTGCGGTGGCCCAGGCCCTGGAAACTCGCGGTCTCACGCTTCCGTGGGGTGCGTTCTTTGCTCCCATGCGCCCGCGCGCCGACTATTATTGCCGGTTGCGCAACGCCGGGCTCAGCCACGTGGAGTTCGGAACCGAGAGTCTCTCGCCGGTAATGCTCGGCCGCTATCGCAAACCTTTCACCGTCGAGCACGCCCTGGCTGCCCACCGTGAAGCACGAGCAGCCGGCCTGCATGTCGCCCACTACATTCTGCTCGGCGGGCCCGGCGAAACCGTCGAGACCGTGAACGCCACGCTCGATCTCTGTGACCGCATCGAGGACGCCGTTCTCTTCTTTTTCTGCGGGGTTCGCATCTATCCCGGCACGCAGGTCCACGCCATCGCCCTGCGCGAGGGACAGGTTGGACCGACCGACGACCTACTGGCGCCTCGCTTCTACGCGCCGGCGGGCCTGCACCTCGACGTCATCAACGACATGGTTTCCGCGCGGAGCCGCGGCCGTAGCCATTGGGTCTTGGGTTCGGGGGACGCCAACATGGCGGCCGTCATGAAGCGTCTGTATCAGCGCGGCCAGATCGGTCCTTTGTGGGATAGACTCGTGCCTGGGTAAAATGTCCGGGGCACGGATGCTCTTTTTCGGCTTAACCTTGCTCGTGGCGGCCATGGCCTCGGCGCTCATGCTTTTTGTTACCCCACCGATCTGGATTGGGTTGGCGCTGCTTTTCGGGTATGTCGCCGTGATCTTGGCGGGGGTGATGATTCCCCGGCTCGCCATGTTCGCCCCGGTAATCTGGCGCGTCCGCAATGGGCGATCCGAGGTGGTCTTGACCTTCGACGATGGCCCGCAGCCCGAATCGACCCGCAAGGTTCTCGCGACACTGAACCGTTTCGGTGCCCACGCTACCTTCTTTGTACTAGCCAGCAAGGCGCTGGCAGCGCCCGAGGTGTTGCGCGAGATCGCCGCCGCCGGACACGAGATTGGCGTGCACGGCGACCGTCACGATAGGCTACTGTCGTTTCGCCATCCCGACCGCATCGCGTCCGATGTCGAACGCGCCCAGGGCGCGGTCGCGGCCGCCACCGGGCAGCAGCCGCGGCTCTTTCGTCCACCGATGGGCCACATCAGCCCGCGAACTGCATTGGTTGCCGGTCGACTCGGACTAACCCTGGTGGGTTGGAGCGTACGCGGAAGGGATGGCCTCTCGCGCACGACGGCCGCTGCGGTGCTTAGCCGAGTCGTCGCAGGGTTGCGCCCCGGCGCCATCGTTCTGCTCCATGATGCATCGGAGCGCAGTCCGCGCGAACCAGCCGGCGTGGCGGCGCTGCCCGCCATTCTTGAGGAAACCCGCCGCCGCGGGTTGCGCTGCGTTTCACTTTCGCAGGCCCTTGCGCAGGAACCATGGCAATGAGGCATGGGCGGGCTCTTTCCATTGCGGTCACGGTTGTCCTGTGGATCTACTTCGTCGGCGCATTTCTCATCGGCTACTGGTTGCTTTTCCTGGGCGCCGGGATAGTCAGAGGACGCCGGGGCCTTGCTTGGGCCGTGCGCAGCTACGCGCGGGGATTCATCGCCGTCCTGCTGCGAACCCTCCCTCGCGTGCGCCTGCAAGTCCCGCAACGGTCCCAGCTACAATTAACCCGCGGTAGCGTGGTGGTGTGCAACCATCTGTCCTTTCTCGATCCGCTGCTATTGCTATCGCTCCTCCCCGGCACCATCACCATCGTGCGCCCTGACTTCTTTCGTGTACCGGTCTTCGGCTGGTTGCTCCTGGGCGCCGGGTTTCTTGGCCCCGATCTCTTCGCCGAAGGCCGCCCGTGGATCGACCGCGTAGGGAGGCGCCTGCAGTCGGGCGACAACTTGCTCGTCTTTCCCGAAGGCACCCGCAGCCGCGACGGCAGCCTCGCCCCATTCAAGAAAGGGGCCTTCTATCTTGCCCAGCAATTGGCCGCGCCCATCGTGGTGTTGCGCCTGGCGGGAACCGATCGGGTTTTCCCCCCCGGCCGCCTGACCTTCAATGCCACCGCGAACAACTCGATCGAGGTACGCCAGCTAGCGAGCATCAGCGCCGCAGAGGCCAGCGCAGCCACCACCTCGGAACTTGTCACCCGCGTACGTAGCACGCTCGAATCTCAGTGACGAACCCCGGGGAACGGCAGCAGAATTAGGTTGACGAGGGTAGCGTGCGGTCGATAGCGTACCTATCCATGAGAATCAGAATTGCGGATGTCAGTTGGGTGAATTTCGGGTTCGCACTCCTTCCCTGTGCCGTGGTGATGGCGTCGCCGCAGATGGCATCGGCAGCCGAACCTTCCGGCACCGGTCCGACGGGCGTGATGCCGGCCTCTCCCTCGGATTCGAACCAGGGACCGCAAACGGGGGCGCCGGCGACCGACCAAGCTGCTGGGACAGCAGGCGTGCCTCCCACGCCTGCGTACCCACCAGCCCCCATGGGTTATCCGCCTCCCCCACCTGGATACCCTCCGCCGCCGGGTGCGGGCTATCCCCCGCAGTATCCCGCGTACACGCCAGAGGAGCAGGAGGCACCCTCAGGCCCGGCTCCCTTCCGCCCCGTGCGGCTCAGGTTTGGCTATGGCATGGGATATTTCCACCCGTCCCAAGTGAACAACTACATGAAGGCGCAGGTTAGTGGTGCGGATGTGGTTTCGGGGTTTTCGGATATGGTCCTGTTGCTCTCGCTCGATCTTTCGGGAGCCTACTATTTCACCCACTGGTTCGGCCTGCGGGCGAATCTGGTTTACCTCTTTTCGCCCAAGATCCTGGAGATCTATGGCGGTGAAAGCCACACCTACTGGCTTCAGTCCCTGGCCCCGGGACTATCCCTCGATTTCGCTATCGACACGGGGGGAATCGCACGCTTGTTTGCGAGCCCCGGCCTGGCGTACCAATACGCTTCGTTCGAGGATTGGAGCGCCCAGGGGGTCGGGATCGAACTTGCCCTCGGCACAGACTTGTCATTCGGCGTGGCGCGGGCCAAAGGCGTTTCGCTGGCCCTGGTGTTCCGCTATGCCAACCTGGGCGTGTCGAGCGGGCCAGCATACACCCCGTCGTACGGGCCAAGAGTCGATCATCTAGATTTCACCAGCCTGCTCTTTCGGGTTGGATTCCAGTTGGGCATCTGACGGACGAGCGCGCATCTCGACGGTCAGATCACATTGCCGAATCACTTTCCTGCCGGGTGCCTTCGGCTCCGAATCGTGCCACTGCCGACAGACCACCCGGGCCGCTGCTTAGCCGCAGCAAATCGCCACGAACCTGCAGCCGGCGGACGCCCACGTTGAAGCCAAGTTCACGTTGGCCGGACAGCTCGCGCACCAGTTGACCTTGGTATCTTTGGGTCAGCGCCCCACCCAGCGCTCCCGTAACGCCTTCGCGGGCGCTGTTGCGCAGATTGCAGGCCACGGTTGCGAAGGCTCCTTGCCCTGCGCAGTTTTCCATCTGTCCTTGCGTAAGCACAGAAGCCAAGCGCAGGTCCTCCCCATTCATGGCCACAGCAAAACGCATAGTTTCGCGGATCAATCGAGGTGTTGCGTTTCCGCGAATGGTCAGTCCCGACCTATCCTGCGTCATAGTTAGCCTTTCCAAGTCGACTACGTCACGATCCACGGAAATCGCCAGCGGCTGCGTCCAGGTCAAGCGTCGCAGAACCTGGTTGGCGAATGAGATCGGCACATCCGCGGCAAGGTTCGCTTCACCAACCAGGGCGGCATGGGCGCCGCCTCGTCCCGAAGGCGGGGGTGGTGTCGCAGACCCAGGCTCGCTCAGAACCACCGCGATCTCGATTGCGGCGGTCGCAAACCAGGGGGCAGCGTGAAGAATGATCGGTTCACCCGCATCAGTGGCAAGGCGAAGATCCGAGGTGGAGATGGTCCACAAATTGCGACGATTGTCGAGATCAGGTATGGGTTCGGACTTGGGCGCGATGGAACGCAACAGGGCCAGCCGCAACTCCCAGGGTTTCCAAGTGGCCTCCAGGTCTGCGATGGCGGCTCCATAGGCGGGCCCAGGTTCTCTGGCTAGCTGCTTCGCCAGATCGGCCAGACTCGCACGGCAAGCTTCGCGAGTGGCAAGGAGGAACGGCGCACCCGAGTCGAGTGCTCCTTGTCGAATCACCGCTCGAAAACGGCCAGCCCCCTTGTCGGTCGCCCCGCAGTACTTCATTTCCGTAAGCATCGCCGCTGGACGTGCCGCTGCGTTCATATCCGGCCCTGCCGTAGGTCCGGGCAGCATGGCGGGCAGCAGGCTGCGAACCACGTCGTCGACCAGCGGCCCCGCGACACGAAGGCGTGCCGGCTCGCCTCCCGCCGCGAAAACCGGCCCGCTCAGCAAAGCCACGCTGGCCGCAATCGCCATTGTCTCCCATGCGGCTGCATGTGCAAGGGCTCTCCTCATCTCACAACCTCGTGCATTGCGAGGTGCTGCAGACTTCGAAACCCCGACCAGATCCCCCGGCGCGACACCCGACCTGCCTTCACAGATCCGCTCCCACGTTCAATTCCATTGCATCGTGTAGGTACCGGTGATTGATGGGACTGTCCACCCGGCAAACCGAGAAGATCATCCGCGACGAGCCGGCGACATGGACGCCCGCGCGTTGCCCTTGTAGGTTGACTCCAGCTAGATCGATCTCGCTGCCATCGCTATCCAGGGCAATGGCTCCGCTCAGGTCGCAAGCAGTGATCTCAACCTGGGAGCCAACTACTTGCAGTGCCGTCGCTTGCGCGCTGACATGGGTATTCTCTATGACGACCTCCGAATTGCGCACGCGTATGGCAGCAGCCCGGACGTCTCTCAACCTGACATCCCGGCAGCCGACGATCTCGATCTGGGAATAGTCTCCGGTGAAGCGAATCCCCCTCTCGCTTTCGCAACGGCCGGCACGAGCCGAAGGCGCAAGCGGAGGAGGCGGGGCGGTGACCGCAAGATGGTCCGTCGGCGTGCCCAGCCACCTTAGCATCAACTGCGATACCACGGCCGGCTCCGACAGCATCGGATCGTGGCTGGAAGCTTCCAGTATGTAGAACTGCGCATGGGGCAGCCTTGCCTGCAGCACGAGTCCAGTGCGCTGTGATGCGATTGCATCATGTCGGCCCCAGAGGATCCATGTGGGAGATCGCACCTGCGCGATGGTGGGGCCGAAGTTTTCGAGAATCAAGGCGAGCGCTGCGATCCGGGTTGGGCTGCCGAGAAACGTGGCGCGAAACAGGTCATTTTGCAGCAAGATCCTCAGGTCAGGGGCAGCTTGCAGCAGTGGTTGCAATGGTTGAGTCTGCCGCGAGGCTTCTTCCATAGCCAACCTGAGAGCATCCTTCCCCGCTGCAGCCAGAACTCCCAGGACGTTCTCCAATCCGGTGAAGAGGGCGAAGTTGGCGTAGGCCTTTTGGTGAAGGATTCCCGCCACGTCGATCAGAAGCAGCCGGCTGACGTCCATCGGGAATGAAGCCGCGTAGCGCAGGGCCAGCGCACCCCCCATAGAATGCCCGACGAGATTGAACGGTCCTCTGCAATGCTGCCCCACCATAGCGTGGATGAACTCCACGTAGCGCTCCGGCGAGTAGAGCTCGTGGCCACGGGTCGAGCGACCGAATCCAGGTAGATCGAAGGCCACCACGTGGTAGAGCGCCGCAAGCGATGGCAACACAGGGTAGAAGTCGCGCGCACCGCTATCGCCCAATCCGTGGACGAGCACCACGGTGGGGGCATCGGTGGGGCCCGCTTCTATGACAAAGGCCTCTCCCCCGAAGATGGGCTCATTCACGACGCCAGCCCGGTAGCCGGGCAGCGCGCAGATCGTGTCCGGGTCGAATTCTGCCACCAGGGGAGACACGCCATTTTGCGAAGCAGTGCCGCGGCAGCTTGACGCGGCGAGGGCGAGCGCAAGCAAGGCCTGGACAGGACGGAAGCGCATTGCGCCTAGTCTACCTTTGGCCTAGTGCTGGCGTGAACAAGAATCGCCGCGATCAACCCCTCTACCAACCGATTCCAACCTGCAATGCGAATTCGGTCGGGTAGAAGGTGCCGGTACTTACGCTGACGTCGTTCGAGTTCGTGATCTGATTTGAGAAACCGATAACGTTTTGGGAAACCCGGACTTCGGAATAGATCCGGGATCGGGAATCGCGCGAGAAGTTAACTCCTATTTGGCCATAGAGTGCGCACCGGGCGCCAGTGTTGCTGTCGTCGGAGTAGTAGGTGTCTCCGTACATGCTGTTGGGGGAACGGACGCTGGAAGCCATGATTCGCGGCGAAACACCGCCACCAATGTAGGGCGCAATACTTCCATTGGACAAGTAGTAGCTCCCGCCGAGCTCGGCGAAGACCCCATCTATCCGGAACGAGTTGGAACTGTATTCATTATCCGTGGCGATGGCAAAACCAGCGCCAAATTCGACGAAGTAGTCCCTGGTCCCCATCCGGCCATCGAATTGCAGCGACATCATCGGAGAAATGGACCTGCCAGAAGCCACCGGGATGATAAGCGCCGTCTTGACGCCCAGGGTACTTGGGTAGCCCTTCGGGGTAGGGGCTGGACTCGGCATAGGGGCAGGTTCCCCAGTTCCGGCGACCGTCTCAGAGGGCATCATGCCGACAATAGGCTGCCGCCATGCCAAAGCGCGTGCCAACCGTGCGGTTGCCACTTCCATGTCATCCAAGCTCGCTGCCGACGTCTCCGCGCGGAACAGTTCCCTGCCATCCCTTGCGTAGCGGATGCCACCCAGTGCAACTTTGGCACCAAGCTGGATAGCGCGCAGCTCAACGTATTCAGCCGCCCCCAGTTGCGTCGCGGCGGCCTGCAAGGTCTTGGCCTGTTGGACTGCTTGCTTGGTTTCTATGGGCGATGCTATTGCGGCATTGGCCTCGCGGGCCAAGGCGTTGGCAAATAGGACGCCGATGGCCTCGCACTGCCCTTCGGTAAGATTCACCCCCTGGACCGGCATTACTGCGACCACCGCAGGCTGGGCTTGGGCCGACGAGAGCAAGGTGAGTACTGGCAAGAGAATCGGAATAAGTCTCATGAGGCGATCCTTTCCTTGAATGTATTACCAGCCAAGTCCGAACTGCAACGCAAGTAAGGTCGGATGGTAGGTGTCGCTGGTGGTTGTGCTGTATGTCGAGCCATCGCTGATACTGTCGGTGAAGCCGATGATGTGCTGGGATGCCCGGAATTCGGCGTAGATCTTGGTCCGGGAATCACGCGTGAAGGTAATCCCGGCTTGGCCATAGATGGTGCAGCGAAGGCTGTTGCTGTTGCCGCTGCTGCCGCCGCCCATTCTATCGTAGACCCAGAACCCTGGCGAAATTCCACCGCCAATGTAGGGGGCGATAGAGCCATCCGACAAGTAGAAGCTTCCGCCGAACTCCCCGAAGAAAGCGAACAACCCGATGGTATTGGAACTGGATCCACTGTCCGTGGGTACGGCTCCGCCAACGCCGAATTCCAGGAACGCCCTTCTGCTTCCAAACCGGCCATCGAACTGCAAGGACACCATGGGAAAGAATGACCGGCCAGACGCCATCGGGAAGATGACCCCGGTTTTCATACCGAGCGCCCTTGGATTGACCTTAGGTTCGGCAGCTCCTGCCACGCCGGCTTGTGGAGCAGACGGCACTTCCGGGGTCTCCGTGACGCTCTCCGGGAACGGCATTCTAGGGATAGGCTCTCGCAATATCAGCGCATGCGCCAAGCGGGCTGCTGCCAAGTCGATATCGTCCAAACCCGGAGCAGCCGTTTCCGCACGGAAGAGCTCCCTGCCATCCTTGCCGTAGATGATCCCAGCCAGGCTGACTCGCTTTCCCAGTTGGATGGCGCTGAGTTCGACATACTCGGCAACCCCCAATCGTGCCGCGACAGCCAGGGAGGTCTTGCCCTGAGCGAGCGCCGGCTTAGTTTCCAGAGGCGACGCAACTGCGACTTGGCTGTCGCGGGCAAAGGCATTGGCAAAGACTACGCCGATGGCATCGCACTGCCCCTCCGAAAGATTCATTCCTCGAACTGGCATGACCGCCACGACCGCAGAATGGGCTTGCGCGGCCGAAAGCAAGGAAAACGCGAGCGTAGATACGAGCGTCCACCTGAGTTTCATGAAGCGATCCTTTCGTCGTCGGCCGACTACATTGTTCCAACCTGAAGCAATTTCTCTGCCAACGTTCTGGCCAATGACGGACAGCGATATGCGCCCCGCGTTTTTCGCTTCACTTTACTCCTTCCCCGAGTGGCCTCTGTGGTGAAACAGCTAACTTCGATCCACGGTCTACGAGATGCTGGCTATTCGTGCAGGTAGCGTTCGGCCAAGTGCCGCACAAGCAGCAACCCGAACGCGCGGCCAGAGCGCAGCGCCTTGCTGCCTACTAGCGCAAGGCCTGCCGCGAACACAAGCCACGACAGCCCGTAGAGCGCAGGCCCGCCCAGCAAGAGCTTGGGTTGCCCAGTCCAGGCGGCGATAGCGCCGAATGCTGCGATGGCGGGCCAGCCGATTACATAGCTTGCGCCAATCAGCACCAGGCCGGCCACGATTCGCGCTGAAGGCCGCCGGAACAATTGCGGATCGATCGGTTCTTGCAGTGCCTTCTGCACCAAGCGCATGCGCCGCAGTCGTTGGCGTAGCGATCCACCGGCACCTGGCTGCGAGGACAAGTAGCTCACCCCTTTCTAGTGATCCGGTAGCTCGCGGGTGGCCGCGTGCAGGATTTGCAGAATGGCGACGCGATCCCGCTTTCCGGTGGGCGTGGTTGGGATTGCCTCGACACAGCGCAGGCGGCGGGGCCACGAGGGCGGCGGCAACTGCGCGCGCAGTTCGCGGATGATCTCATCGGCCGGACGTCGCGAGGCCACCAGCGCGACGATCTCCTGACCGCGACCCGATTGCGATGGCACTGCCAGAACCACCGCGCCCAAGACTTGTTCAAGCGATAGCAGAGCCTTCTCAATCTCGGGCAGGGTCACCCGCTGGCCTCCCACCTTGACCACGCCGTCGTCGCGCCCGAGCAGGTCGAAACTAGCGTCGGGACGGATGCGGGCGAGGTCTGCGGTGCGGAAGAAGCCATCCCCGTCTCGAGGCGCATCGCCCGACACATATGCCGAACGAACCGCCAGCACCTCTCCTTGCATGCGGCAGCTCACCCCGGGCAGCGGCGCCCACGCCGACTTGGGTACGTCCTGCCGTCGCACAGCGATGCCGCCGGTTTCGGTGGACCCATAAACCTCGAGCGGCCATAGCCCGGTCTGCGCGAAGTAGCTGGCGGCATCGGCAGCCGGAAGCAGCGCGCCCGACGAAAGCACCAGCCGCAAGCGGTGCCCCGACAGCGGCGCGGCCGCCAGGGCCCGCAGGTGGGCGGGTGTGCTGACCAGGATGGTTGCCGACGTCTTCTCGATACGTTCTGCGATCTCGCGTGGGAAAAAGGGAGAGACCCGCTCGACCGTCGCGCCGGAATAGAGTGGAAGCAGGACGGAGAAGAGCAGGCCGTAGATGTGGTGCGGTGGTACGGTGGCCAAGATGTGGTCCCCTGGCTCGACTTGCAAAGCCCGCATGTGCGCAACGATCTCGCCCAGCAGGTTGCGCGCGGTTTTCGCCCAAACCCGAGGCTGCCCGGTGGTGCCTCCGGTTTGCAGGAAGATGCGCGCGATGTCGAGGTCAGCGAAGGCCAGGTGACTCGCGTTCGCAGAAACAGAGGCAGCGTCAATGCGAGTGCACGAAAGCCCGGCCACATGGGACTGCCACTCTGCTGGGCCCAACCAATGGGAGAAGGGGCGTGCTGCATGCGTGGCCACCAGGGCTTCCGGTGTCAGCGCCGGGGGAAACACCACCTCGATCCTGCCAGCTAGGGCTGCGAGCACGGCCGCCGCCACGTCGACCCGGTCCTCGCAGGCCACGCACAGTCGGCCAGAAGCCACCAGCCCGCAAAGACCTGCCGCGCGCGAGGCCACCGTAGCAAAACGCGAGCCGTCCGAGCAAAATGCGGCCTCACTGTGCCCGGTGCGCATCGCCCATGGCGAAGGAAACACGTCTGCAAGAAGAGGGTCAGCCGCCGCGTGGGGAGCCGGCGAGCTTTGCTCGCCGCGAACCATCGCGGGAGGGTATGGGAACCCTTTCAGGGTTCCCATATCAATGGACTCAATGACCGTGCACTCTCCCGTGCAGGCAGCAAGTCCGCCAGCCTCGACCGAGAACCGAAATCTCTCTCCCTCCACCCGATGCGCGCGGATGCGAAGGTTTGCGCCTGGCTCGACAGGCTGACGGAACCTTACTCGCCGGAAGCTGCGAATCTCCACTGGCGGGCCGGCCGCGTCCGACCAAAAGAGCGCCAGCGCTTCTTCGACCAAGGCGAGAAAGGCCACCCCGGGAAGCAGAGGAGTGCCAGGGAAATGGCCTTGGAACCACACCGCCTCTGGCGACACCACCACGTGCGCAACAAGAACGTCGCCCCGACGGAATTCAAGCGTCGGTCGAGGGTGGGCCATCAGGCTGGCTTGGGGCTCTCCGGCAGGTTCGCAAGTACGTACTCGACCGCGTCCTTTACCGTGCGAATGCGCCGGGCTTGCTCCTCGTTGACCTTCACGCGGTACTGATTGTCGAGGAGCGCCAACATGTCGAGAGCGTCGATGCTATCGAGTCCGAGATCGTCGAACAACTTCGATTCGGCAGTGATCTTCTCCACTGGAACCCCGAAGCGCTGCGAGAGGTACTCGACGATGACGCCGTAAGCGGTGGTGTAGTCCATTTTCCGTGCTTCCAGACGCGCGCAAGCACTACCACGCGAAACCTCGGCCCGTCAATCGCCCCAGGCCCGCGACAGGCGGAGTGAAAGGGGCAGACGACCTCGGAAAGACAGGCCTTTCCATGATCAAGCCGCGCACTCAATCGGAGCGTTCGGTGGTGGTAGTGGACGTGGTCTTGGTCGTTTTCGTGGCCGCGGCCGACCTGATCACTCCGGCCACGGCCACGACCACGTCTACGACCACGACCTTCTGCGGCTATCGAGGGACTACCTTGCTGAACTCTTGCCAGGGACAGTGGATGCGTGCAATAAAATCGACATACTGTCGAACTCTCCGCAGGTCGCGGCGTCACCTGCGCGGCTGTCCAAACGGCGAATGCTTCGACGCTGGTGCACACCTCTCGCATGAAAGCCCCAAAGAACCGCCGCGTTTTCGCAATCGGCCAAGCAGCGATTACCCCGCTCGGCGCAACCGCAGAGGCGACCTGGCGTCGTGCGGTGGCCAATGAAGCCGGGTTTCGTGAGCTCTCGCGCTGCTCGGTCGGGTCGCGCACCATCGTTGGAGAGGTCCCCGACCGGGACAGCACCGGCTATGCCTTCGACACTCCCAGGGAGCGGCACAATTGGGGCGCCGCCTACGTGCTTGAGACCATCGCCGTCTGCCAGGATGCCCTGCTCGACGCGAAGCTGAGCATGGGCGACGACGTAGGACCGCGCACGGCGTGCCTCATGGGATCGGCGATCAACGGTGCGGATTGCCTGCGCCAGGCATTCCTGCGTTTCCAGAGTGTTGGCGCCAATGGTGTCAGCCCGTTCCTATTGCCGAATATCTGCGCCAACGTTCCCGCGGGCAAGGCGGGCTGCGTGCTTGGTTTCACCGGACCCATTTTTTCACCGCAGGGGGCGTGTGCATCGGGCAACCACGCCATCGCAATCGGCGCACGCATGCTGCGCGACGGGGACGCCGACTTCGCCGTGGTGGGAGGGGTGGAGATGCCGCTGGTTCCCGAGATCGTACTCGGCTTCGCCAACATGAACGCCACCTTCAAACTGCGCCCTACCGACCGGGCCGCGGCCAACCCAGGTCAAGCCTCGCGCCCGTTCAGCATCGACCGTCGTGGGTTCGTACTGGCCGAGGCTGCGGCGGCGGTGGTGTTGGCTGCCGAAGACGCGGTCGCGGCCCACGGCCTCAAGCCAATTGCGGAGATTGCGGGCATCGGTTGGACTTCGGACGCGCACCATTTCACCCGCCCCCACCAAACCACGATTGTGCGGGCCATTCGGGAAGCTCTGGCTGACGCGGAAATCGACGCGGCGGCCATCGGCAGCGTCAACGCCCACGGCACCTCTACACCTGCCGGCGATGCAGTGGAGGTAGCCTGTTTGCGCGAGATCTTTGGCGCGCGATTACCGCACATTCCGATTACCGCCAACAAGAGCCAAGTGGGCCACTCTCTTGGCGCTGCTGCGGCGGTGGAAGCGGTTCTCTCGATCCTGGCGCTGCAACACCAAACCGTCCTGCCCACGCTCAACTACCTGCCCGATCCCGCGCTCGCCGGTGCCGACTTCGTGCCGGCCAGCCGGCCCCACCGTCACGAATTCGTGTTGTCCAATTCTTTCGGATTTGGCGGCACTAACTGCTGTCTCATTTTTCGGGGCGTATGACCATGCGCGCTCCCACTTTCCAACCAACTCCGCATGAGAAGGACGACCGCTACGTGCGCGACCAGGCCGGTGGTCTGGTGTGGCATCGCGTGTCGCATCGGGTTCTGTTTGCCGACACGGATCGCACCGGCGCTGTGTATCACGCCAATTACTTCCGCTTCTTCGAGCTCGGGCGAGCCACCCTGCTGCGCGACGGTGGATTTCCCTTTCGCAAGGTCGAAGCCGATGGCTACGTGTACCCCATCTTTCAACTCGGGCTCGATTTCTTTCGGCCGCTCGAGTACGACGATGCAATCTGGGTCTACACCCGATTTCGCGAGATCCATCGCGTGCGAGTCGATTTCGACTACATCATCACTCATGCGGAGTCGAATGCGGTGGTGTGCGGCGGATTCACCCGCCACTGTGCTACCAACCGAAAGGGCCGGCCCGTCGCAGTCGACCCCATGACCATCGCAGTCTTCAGGGACTTTCCGGTGTGACGCCTGTGCCACGTTCTGTGTCCGTCTTCTTGCCCGATCTGCCGGAGGTGGCCGACCACGCCATCGCGGGAATCGCTACCGTGCCAGCGGTGGAGCTTCTCGATCTGCTGGTCCGAACCGTGACGGTGCATGGTTCGGATGGGGAATCGCAAGGTGTGCCGAGCATCCTGTCGATGCGGCAGGCGCGCTTCCCTCGCTTCTTGCCGGTGGAGGAGGTACAGCGATGCACCTTCGCGGTCACGCTCGAAGACGCGGCAAGCGACCCGCACCTCGGTACACGTACGCGCGCCACCTTCACCTCGCGCATCGCGCTTGCGGGAGGCATGCACCGCACGCGCACGCACGCGGCAGTCACTTTCGGAGGCGCCGATCCGAAAATCCCTCAGCCGCCCGCCGCTATTGCCCACGATGTCGAACTGCCCGCGGCTCGCGCGTACCAAGATCTCATTCCCTTAGGACCGCGTTTCTGCAACCTTCGCGGATTCGTGCGGCTCGGCCGCGAGGGAGGCACGGGCATCGTGCGCTCGCCTGAGCCTCCCCGTGCCGATTTGTCGCTCGCCGGATGCCCGTACCTGGTCGACGGCGCCATGCACCTCGCATGTCTCTGGGGACAGCGCTACGCGGGTTACGTTGCCTACCCCACCGGGTTTGCTGCTCGCCTGATCGCTGCGCCGCTCATGCACGGGCAAAGGCGCTGCATGGTCGTTCCACGTTCGGTAGGCTCCCGCCATATGTCGTGCGACTTGTGGCTCACCGACGAGGCCAACCGAGTCTGCGACGCCATCGTCGGCCTGGACATGGCCCCGCTCGCGACCGGGGCTTTGCCACCTGCGTGGGTGGTCCACCCGCTCGGCCCACAGCGCTTGTCATGACCACCAGCGACGCTTCTTCCGTGTGCACCGACATCGAAAAGCTCATCCCGCATCGAGCGCCCATGCGGCTGGTACAGACGATCAGCAGAATCGACGATGAATCCATTGAGATCGCGAGCGTCGTGCAAGATTCTTGGCCAACCGCACGCGATGGCCGCGTGCGGACCGTGGTTCTGATCGAGCTGGTCGCGCAATCGGCGGCGGCTTTGCAGGGATGGCGAGAGCGACACGAGCGCGAGCGCGGTGTGGGCGGACTACTCGTGGGCGTCCATGAGGCGAAGCTGCACAAGCCCTTCTTGCCGGTCGGCTCCCATCTTCGCTGCTTCGTTCGCATTTCCCATGGTGCCCCGAACTATCTGGCCTTTGCGGGGCGAGTGGAAGACGCCGACGGAACTCAATGGCTCAGTGGATCGATTCAGGCCTTTCGTCCCGAAACGCCAATTCAACCCGGAGACTCGTCATGACCGGACAGCCACCTTCCTCCGATTCCCGTGCTGCGCCCGCGCTCGCTCTCGTCACCGGGGCTAGCCGCGGTATTGGACGCGCCATCGCCCTGGAGTTGGCCGCCCAAGGACTCCATGTCGCGGTGAACTACAAGAGCAACCAGGAAGCTGCGCAACAGACACTCGCGCAAATCGAGGAACGCGGCGGACGGGGAGAATTGTGCCCCTTCGACGTCACGGATGAGGCGGCGGTGAACACGGCGCTGGACGCTCTGTTTGCGCGCCACCCGCGCATCGCCGTCCTAGTCAACAATGCTGGCATTGTGGCGGATAACCTTTTTGCCATGATGTCCAGCCAGGATTGGCGCAGAGTCACTGACACGTCTTTGGGTGGTTTTTTCAACGTCACCAAACCCGTGATCAAAAAGATGATCCCGCACAAACAGGGTAGTGTGGTGACAATTTCGTCGGTGTCCGGGTTGATTGGGAATCGCGGCCAGGCCAACTACGCGGCCGCCAAGGCGGGACTGATGGGGGCCACGCGCGCCCTGGCCTCTGAGGTCGCCCGCATCGGAATTCGGGTCAATGCGGTGGCGCCTGGAGTTATTCAAACTGACATGACCAAGGATCTGCCTTTGGACGTGCTGAAGAAGATCATCCCCATGGGACGCTGTGGATTGCCCGAGGAAGTCGCACGGGTGGTGCGTTTTCTCTGTTCCGACGATGCATCCTATGTGACCGGGCAGATCATCTCGGTCAACGGCGGGATGGTGTAGCCGTGAGGATCCGCATCGCATTCGCCCTGGGTTGCTTGCTGCTCGCGGCGCCTCCCGCACGCGGGGCAGAGCCCGCCTGGTACCAGGATTGGAACAGCATCCGGCGAGCGGCGGCGGGCATCAAGACCATAGAAGCCTCATTCGTGCAGACCCGCACGCTCAAGATTCTGTCCCACCCCCTGGTCTCACGAGGGATCATGGCCTATCGGCGCCCAAACGAACTTCGCTGGGAGTATCGCAGCCCTTTGCAAACCCTGCTGGTCGTGCGCGCAGGCAACCTCCGGCGATTGATCAAGCATGGTGGTGTCTGGGTAGCCGATGCGAGCGCCAAGCTCGAAGCCATGAAGATAGTGCTCGGTGAAATCAACCTGTGGCTCGACGGCAACTTCTCCTCGAGCCGGACCTTCCGGCCCGAACTGCGCCCGGCCCAGCCGGGCCAGCCCGCAAGGGTCGAGCTTCATCCCGTGGATCCTTCGCTCGGCAAGATCATCTCTCGCATCATCATCACCTTTGCCGAGCGTCCAGGCACGGTGAACGCCATCGACATCCTCGAGGAGGGCGAGGGCGTGACCCACATCACCTTCGAGGACGCCCAGTTCGACAGGGCCATCCCCGACGAGCAGTTCGAACCGCCACGTTAGCCATGCGCGCGATACTTGTCTTGTTCCCCTGCACGATCGGCCTGGCCTGTGCCCATTTGCCGCTGCTCTCGCCACTTCCTGCCGAGGACGCGCATGGCATCGCGACGCGCTGCCGGCAGGCTTTCCCTGTACAGCCGTGGCGAGCCACCCACACTATTTTCGCGTCCCTGCCCTTCGGACAGAATGGCGCCGTCGTGGGGGTCACCGCCGTGGGTTCTGGCGGATTGCACGCGGTCCTCCTGTCGCCCGAAGGCATCTGCCTTTTCGATGCCAGCCAAGCCAGCGGGGCAGCGGACCTTACCGTCCATCGTGCGGTCTCGCCGTTCGACCGACCCGGCTTTGCCACCTCACTCATTTCGGACGTCGGCCACGCCTATCTGCCACCGGCGGGCGAGCCAATCGCCATCGGCAGCTACGCCACAGGAGAAACCGTGTGCCGCTGGTCGCAGGCAGGCGAAACCACCGACGTGGTGCTGCGCGCAGATGGACCGCGCGCGGTTCGTACCTATCGCGATGTGCGCCTAACGCGCGATATTGATCTGCTTGGCACTGCGGCGAACGGGTTTTTCCCCGCAGTTGAGCTGCGCGTGCCCGGCGCCGGCGGCTACCAGCTCGACATGCGTCTGGTCGACCACGAGTGATCCAGTGCGCTTGCCGTGCTAGCCTATCGCTGCGGTCGCACCGGCGATTGTCCCGCAGGAGTTGCGCGTGAGATTTCGCCTTATCTATCCCAAGTGGCCCAAGCTGACCGGGCAAACCGAGTTCCACCTGCCCCCGCATGGTCCGGTGGTGTTCGCCGCCACCTTGCCCGCGGACGTAGACGTAGAGTTCATTGACGAAAACGTCGAACCACTCAGTTTCGACGGTCCAATTGATTGTGTGGGCATCTCCATGATGCTCACCAGTCAGGTCAAGCGCGGCTGGGCGATCGCCGATGAATACCGGCGCCGGGGCGTGCCGGTCATCTTTGGTGGTATCGCCACCATGCTGCATGCGGAGGAAACCCAGACCCACGCTGATGCGGTATTTCTTGGCGAAGCCGAGGGCCGTATGCAGCAAGTCTTTGCCGATCTGCGCGCCGGGCGGCTCAAGCCGACCTACGACTTTCTCGATTCCCCGGTTCCCACCGCAGAGATCGGCCCCGCGCGCAGGTCGATTCTGCGGCGCGAGCTGTACCACTACAAGGGCGTCCGCATGGTGGACCTATTCCACGCTTCGCGCGGATGTCGTTTTGACTGCTACCCGTGTGCAGTCAGCTACCTGGGCGGGCGTCGTTTTCGACCGCGGCCCTTTGACCGCGTGGTGGAAGAGCTGGCCGGCATCGACAACAACCGGCTGTTCCTCGTCGACAATTCCCTCGCCCAGGACAAACAGTGGGAGATCGATCTCTTCCGCGCGATGATTCCTCTCAAGAAGAAATGGTGTTGTCACCCCATCGAGGACGACGACCAGGTGCTGGATCTGGCCGCGCAAGCCGGCGCCTGGTACGTCTACCAGGCGGTGTTCGATACCTCGGATTTCATCCGCCGACGTATCGCCCGCTACCACGCCCACGGCATTGCCGTCGAAGGCACCATCCTGCTCGGGCTGGACGACCAGACGGAAGACGACATCAAACGCTTGCTGGACTTTCTCCTGGAGATCAAACTCGACCTCGCCGAGTTCACCGTGCTGACACCCTTTCCCCACACCCGGGCGCGCGACGACCTGGCCAGAGAAGGGCGCATCTTGAGTTCAGACTGGGATCTCTACTCCGCCGACCATGTGGTCTACCAGCCGCGCCACATGAGTCCTGACCGACTGATGGAACTGTACCACTACGCCTGGGACACCTTTTACCGCGACGAACCGCAAACCCATCGAATGTACAGGCTGCTGCAGAAAGTGGTCAGCAAGGAGATGGCAGACGGAACCCACGTGGCGCGCCGCCGGGATCTTGCCGGCGAGCGCTTCGGCCGCCCGGTCGCCGATCCCAAAGTCGGGTAGGGCGGCGAGGCTCCGATGAAGAAAGTCATCTACCTCATCAATCCCAAGAGCCCCGAGAATTTCTGGGCCATGCAGGGGACGCTGGATGTTGTCGGCAAACACAAGACCCTGATGCCGAATGCCGCTCTTCTCACCCTGATCGCCCTGACGCCGCCCGAGATCGACATCGACTACGTGTTCTGCGATGAGAATCTGGGACCCATCGACTGGAAGCAGCCTTGCGATCTGGTTGCGATCACGGGCTACACGCTGCAGGCGGAGCGCATGCAGATCATCGCGGCGAAGTTCCGCGAACGCGGCGCCCCGGTGGCCGTTGGGGGCATCTGGGCCACTATCAATCGCGAGAGCGCCGGCCCGCTCGCCGATCACCTATTCATCGGCGAGGCCGAGTACACCTGGCCCCAGTTTCTGCGGGATTGGCACGCGGGCCAGCCCAAGCCGGTGTATGAGCAGAGCGGGTTCACCGACATGAAGGACGTCCCGGCGCCCGCCCTATCCTATGTCCGGGCTCGCGACTATCTCTACTTCTCGGTGCAAACCACCCGCGGCTGCCCGAACAACTGCGACTTCTGCGACGTGGTGGGCGTAGCCGGCCGCCAGCGCCGCAGCAAATCCATCCCGCAGATCCTGACCGAAGTGAAAGCCGCTGCAGTCGCCGGTGCCGAGACCGTGTTCTTTTCCGATGACAACTTCTTCGTTAACAAGAAGTTCACCGTCGAGCTGCTGCAGGCGCTCATCGCCTACAACTGCAGTTTGGATCGACCTCTGTCGTTCAGCACCCAGGCGACAGTCATGATCGGATCAGATGAGGAGGTCCTCAAGCTGCTCGCCGATGCCCGCTTCAGCGTCATTTTCCTCGGAGTCGAGACCACCAGCCGGGAGTGTCTGGAAGAGGTGAACAAAGGTCAAATGGCCCGCTACGATCCCTTCGAGGTGCTGCCGCGCATATCGAGCTACGGAATCGTACCGTTCGTCGGCATGATTGTGGGCTTCGACCACGACACCCCCGCGGTATTTGGGGAGATCGAGCGTTTCCTGGCAGCCACCTCCAGCCCGATTGCCTCCATCAGCGTGCTCAACGCGCCTAAGAACACCGCGCTCTATCGTCGGATGCAAGATGAGCATCGCTTGACAGAGGATTTCCGGGGCTTCTGGCACGACACGACCAACATCATTCCCAAGGGAATGAGCATGGAAGAACTCTACCAAGGGCACCGTGACCTGTTTAGGCGCCTCTATGAGCCGGCGCTGTTCGAGCCGCGCATGATCCGGTGGCTCGAAAACGTGCGCTACCTGACCGACCTCTACTCCACCCGCAGGAAGACCTTCCACCGCGTGTTTCTCCTAGTGCGGATCCTTCGGCATTTCCTCTTTCGCGTGCCCAGCCCTGTGCGCGGAATGTTCTTTCGCATTGTCAAGGCGGCTTGGAAGCTCAATCCGCGGCTCATCTCGCGGGCGGTCTCGGTTCTCGTCCAGTACTGGCACTACTACGACTTCAGTCAGCGACCGGGCGCGGCAGCCAAAGCTCTGGTCCCGAGTCAAGACGCGGGATTGCAGCAGGGGCGCGCGCTTGACGGTCCGTGAAAGAGCGTGCTAGAGGGCGGGCACCCTAGAAGGCGGGCGAACTCAGATGTCCCAGACGCAGAACGGCTCGATGGAACGACGTATTGCTGAGATTCTGATTCAAGAGCTCAAGCTCGAGAACGTCACGCCGGATACCTTCGATGTGACAACCGACCTGGTCAAGGAGCTTGGCATTGACAGCATGGACCTGACCACGGTGGTCTTGGTGCTGCAGGGCGAATACCAGGTGAAATTCGACGAGGACAGCTACCCGTCTTTGAACACGGTTCGCGCCATCGCGGCGCAGATCAGGCAGCTTCAGGCTGCCGCCGCATAGAGGCTGTCCCTAGTACCGGTGGCCGGTGGCCGGTGGCCGGAGCCATTTTCGACGGCCGGAACCGGATCCGGCTCCGGTCTCGGAACTGTAAGGATTTCCAAGAGGCGGTCCTACTCAGTGAGCGCCCGAAGGCCAGCCCGCGGGGCGGTCGAAGCACTTGACAAGACGCCAGAACTAAGGAATCATCACATCAGGATTGCCGGATGGATACTCTAGCCTTAGCCGTTGATCTACTGCGCCTTTTTGGTGATTCGACACGACTGCGCCTAGCTTCCTTGCTGGAAAAAAGCGAGCTGACGGTCGCGGAGATCACGCAGATTACTCAGCTTCCCCAGTCGCGGGTGTCCACCCACCTGGGCAAGCTGCGCGATGCAGGTGTACTGCGTGACCGGCGCGAGGGCGCGCTGGCGTACTACATGATGAACGAGGGCAACATGCCGGCCAGCGTGCACAGGTTATGGGCGCTGCTGGGCCG
The DNA here is from genome assembly GCA_003153015.1 of Myxococcales bacterium. Lineage (GTDB taxonomy): Bacteria > Myxococcota_A > Polyangia > Fen-1088 > Fen-1088 > Fen-1137. The sequence goes on along the minus strand of PMBS01000258.1, from coordinate 2,089 downwards.
CGAGCTCGACGAGCCGCTCTTGCGCAGCGACCAGGAGCGCTGCCAGGCTGTGCTGCGCGCGCGGCACGGCACCGCCAACTGGCCCGAGACCGTGGCCGGCCAGATGGAGCGGCACTACTCGCCCGGTCGGACCTGGGAAGCCACGGCGATCGGTTTGCTGGGCCTCGTGCACCTGGGCGACGTGCTCGACGCCGGCTCGGGCGACGGGGCCATCGCCGCCCTGCTGGCTCCGCGCAGCCGCCACGTGACCTGCCTGGACATCAGCCCCAAGGTGCTGCAGGCCTGCCGCAAGCGGCTGCAGGGCCTGGCCAATGTGGAGTTTGTTCTGGGTGATGTCCACTCGTTGCGATTCGCTGACGCGAGCTTCGATCAGGTGCTGCTGCTCAACCTTCTGACCTACGCGACCGAGCCCGCGCGGGCTTTGGCTGAGGCGGCGCGGGTGCTCCGGCCGGGCGGCGATCTGGTCGTGACCACGCTGGCGGCCCATGAGAAGAGCGATGTGACCGCAAGCTACGGCCATGTGCACGCGGGCTTCCGGCCGCAGGCGCTGCGCGACTGGCTGAGCGACGCTGGCCTGGTCGTGGACCGCTGCGAGGTGACCTCGCGGGAGAAGCGACCGCCGCATTTCGCGGTCGTGAGCGCCTTTGCGCGCAAGCCTGCGAGCCGAACGGACGCTCCCAAGCCGACAGATGAAACCAGATGGCCCAGCGAGAAAGGGGGCTCAGTATGACCCGCACAGATCGCATCCAACAGCTCCTGTCAGCGCTGCAAGAACGCGTCCTGGTAATCGACGGCGCGATGGGCACCATGATCCAGCGCCGCGGCCTCACTGAGGCGGACTTTCGCGGCGAGCGCTTCGCCTCGCATGGACACGATCTGCGCGGCGACAACGATGTGCTGGTACTCACCCGGCCTGACGTGGTGGCCGACATCCACGCCCAGTATCTGGACACCGACGCCGACATCATCGAGACCAACACCTTCAACAGCACCCGCATCGCACAGGCTGACTACCGGTTGGAATCGGCCGTGTACGACCTGAACCTGGCAGGCGCGCGCCTGGCACGAGAAGCAGCCGACAAGTTCTCAGCGAAAACGCCCAGCAAGCCGCGGTTCGTGGCAGGGGCGTTGGGCCCCACCAACAAGACGCTGTCGCTCTCGCCGCGAGTGAACGAGCCGGGATTCCGCGCGGTGACGTTCGATGAGATGCAGGACGCCTACCAGGAACAGGTGCGCGGCCTGGTCGATGGCGGCTGCGACATTCTCTTGGCCGAAACCGTATTCGACACACTCACGCTCAAGGCGTGCCTGTGCGCCATCGAGGTGGTCTTTGCCGAGAAGAACCTACGCGTGCCGGTCATGCTGTCAGGGACCATCACCGACAAGAGCGGCCGCCTCATGTCGGGCCAGACCATCGATGCGTTCTACACCTCCATCGAACACGCGCGCCCCCTGGCCGTCGGTCTCAACTGCGGGGGCGGGGCGCCCCAGTTGCGGCCCTACATCGAAGACCTGGCTGGGCAAGCCGGCGAGTACATCCTGTGCTACCCCAACGCAGGACTGCCCAATACGTTCGGGGGCTACGACGAGCAGCCCGCGGACACGGCGACCTTGGTGGGCGAGCTGGCGCGTGCCGGACTGGTCAACATCGTGGGCGGATGTTGCGGCACCACCCCGGACCACATCCGCGCGATTGCGAAGGCGGTGCAGGGTGTGTCCCCGCGACGTCGGCCGGAAACGCGCGCGCGGCCCCTGCGCCTGGCCGGGCTGGACACCCTGACCGTCCGGCCCGAATCGAACTTCATTCTCATCGGCGAGCGCACCAATGTCTCGGGCTCGAAGAAGTTCGCCAATCTCATCAAGGCGGGCGACTTCGCTGCTGCGCTCGCGGTGGCTCTCGAACAGGTGCGCGGCGGGGCCAACGTCCTGGACGTCAACATGGACGAGGCCATGCTGGATGGGGTGCAGGCCATGACCGCGTTTCTCAATTTGGTGGCCAGCGAGCCTGAGATCGCGCGGCTCCCCATCATGATCGACAGCTCCAACTTCGCGGTCATCGAGGCAGGCCTCAAGTGCGTGCAGGGCAAGG